>JAJFUI010000031.1 GCA_021372555.1 Planctomycetaceae bacterium
CTGTTCGAAGAGCTGTTCGTCAAAATGACGCAGATCGAGTACGTTGCCAGTCTGAGTTGGCAGGGCTTGGGCCACGGGAACCTCTACCAGAACTGCATTCTGGGCGGCCTCGATGCCGAGGGCAAGCCGGCCGACAACGAAACGAGTCTGGCCATCCTCGATGCCCAGATCCACATGCAGATGACCCAGCCGACGCTGTCGGTCTGGTACGACGATTCGCTCTCCGAAACGTTCCTGTTGAAGGCGGTGCAATGCGTGAAGACGGGCTGCGGCTATCCGGCCTTCTTCAACCAGAAGACCTACGTCGAGCATGAACGCAAGACCAGCGGCCTGCCCCTGAGCACGATCCGCAAGCACGCGGCCATCGGCGGCTGCACCGAGCCCGTGCTCCAGGGCATGAGCTATGGCGTCGTACAGGCGGGCTTTGTCAATCACGGCAAGCTGCTGGATCTGGCGATCCACGATGGCGTCGATCCGCTCACAGAGATCCGCCTTTTCGAGCCCGTGTCGCCCAACAGCTACGAAGACATCCAGCGTTCCTTCACCGACAAGATGCACGCGGCCATCCGCAATTGGCAGCGGTATTGGAACTACGTGATGTTGGCCCACCGCGACACGACGCCGTTGGTGTTCTGTTCGGTTTTCGTGCAAGACTGCTTGGGACGCGGCCAGTGCATGGACGATGGCGGCGCGGTGCTGAATCAGACGCCCACCACGCTTAGCTCGGGCATGGTGAACGTGGCCAACTCGCTGGCGGCCATCAAGCGACTCTGCTTCGACGACGGCGTTTGCAACTACGAGATGCTCCGCAAGGCGGTCGAGAACAATTGGGAAGGTCAAGAGCTGCTGCGCAAGAGGGCCTTGGATGCGCCCAAGTGGGGCAACGACGACGACTACGTCGATTCCATCTTCCTAGAGCTATTCCGCGACTATTGCGGCTGGGTTCGCGGCCAGGACAACTACCTGGGCAAGCCCTACGATCCCAGCATGCTTGCGATTTCGACGCCCGTGCCGTTCGGCAAGGTCTGCGGCGCGTTCCCCGATGGCCGCAAGGCGTTCGAACCGCTGGCCGACGGCGTCACCAGCCCCTTCCCGGGCACCGACGTCCACGGTCCCACGGCCGTTATTCGATCCAGCTCGAAGGTCGACCACACCGAGATCCGCGGCGGATTGCTGAACCTGAAGTTCCATCCCTCCGCGCTGCAGGGCGCCAAGGGCGCTCGCAATCTCCTGGCCCTCGTCAAGACCTACTTTGACAAGCCCAGCTTTCACGTGCAGTTCAATGTGGTGGACTCCCGCATGTTGCGCGACGCCCAGGAGCATCCAGAGAACTATCGCGACCTGGTCGTGCGCGTGGCCGGCTTCTCGGCCTATTGGGTCGAGATGAGCCGGCCCTTGCAGGATCAGGTCATCTGGCGCACCGAGCACAACTTGTAACAGATTCGATGGGCACCGTTTTCGACATCCAGCACTACGCCGTCCACGACGGGCCGGGCATCCGAACGCTCGTGTTCCTGAAGGGCTGCCCGCTGTCGTGTGGGTGGTGCTGCAATCCTGAATCCCAGACCTTCCAGCCGCAGCTTCGATACGTGGCATTCCGCTGCCAGAAGTGCCTGCGCTGTGTGGAATCCTGTCCCCGTCACGCCATCACGCATGGCGACGTGGGTCCCATCATTGAGCGCACGTCGTGCCAGGACTGCGAAAGTTGGCCCTGCCTGGAGCAATGCCCCGGGGGCGCGTTGCTCCGCACCGGCCGCAGCATGACGGCCACCGACGTGATCGAGGAAGTGGCCAAGGACATCGATTTCTACCGCAACTCGGGCGGTGGAGTGACATTCTCCGGCGGCGAACCCTTCGCACAGCCGGCCTTCCTGCTTGAGTTGCTGTCGCTCGCCAAGCGGCGCGGCATCTCAACCGCCGTCGAAACCTGCGGCCACGCCATGCCCCAGCACCTTCAAGCGGCCGAGCCGGCGGTCGATCATTTCCTGTTCGACCTGAAGGTCATGGATCCCGTGCGCCACGCCCAGCTTACAGGCCGGGACAACGAACTGATCCTCGCCAACCTCGAACTGTTGGCGAGCCTCGCGCCCCACAAGATCACCATCCGACATGCCGTCATTCCCGGCTGCAACGACGACGCTCTCAACCATGAAGCGATCGTCAATTGCATGAACAGGCTAGGACTCCGGTCATTGCATCTAGAGCCCTACCATCCGCTGGGCGAGGGCAAGTACGCCGAGTTGGGACGCCGCTACGCCTGCGATGCCGACGCGCGGTCGCTGAAACCCGAGCGTATGCAATTGCTGAAAACGTTCTTCATCGAGCGTGGCTTGGACTGCGAGTTCGCCTGAAGCCTTGCGCCATGTCCTGTCGCACGAGACAATTGCGCGTTAGTCAATGCGCGGACCGCCCACTGGCTATCGGCTCAGTTCCGCGACGACTGGTCATCGTTGCCGATGTAGCGATACCAGAATCGGCTGTCGGGTGCGGTGTCCCCGCTGATATGGAGATCCATGACGTCGCCGGGATGTTGCACATTGTCGGCCCACTTAAAGTCGAACGTCAACCGGCTGCCATTGTCCAAGCCGAGAGCCGACCGGGGAACGACCAAGTGCAGCTCGCGTCCCGCGACGCGAAAATTAACGGGCGCAACCTTCTCCCACTTCCAGCCGCCACGATTCTTTTCGAGCCATGACGTGCCGCCCTCGATGGTGCGATTTACAATGTAGTCGCAGCCCTGCCAGCCGGTTGCCGAGTTCCTGTCCGCGTCGATTAGCAGCCACATCCAGTTGGAATCCGTTGACGGCGAGACAGGTTGCCGAGTGCGGACGTAGAAATAGACGTTCTTCTCATCGCGTGCGACTTTCATGGCGACCAGATCGTTGCGTCCCGTGCGGTTCGTGTAGCGAAGGCCGGGGGAGCGGCCGTCGAAGTCGCGGGCGATCGTCTCGCCAACGTGGTCGAGGTACTCCGGCCCCACGGATTTCCACTGGTCGAAGCCGCCGTCGATCCGAATGGAAACGGCCGGAGACGCGACCGGCACCGCCGGCGCGCCCTTGTAGCGGCGCACATTGGCCACGAGTTGCCAGTAGTAGTTGTCGCCGTGTCCGCCACGCATCGGCTCGATATCGCGGCTGAATTCCTGGTTGAACTGGTCACAGAAACCGATGCCGCTGGTGTTTCCGCGGAGCCACGGCGCCGTGGAAAACTGGAGGCGGCCCACAATCCACTCGTTCCAGCCGGTGACCATGACGAAGGGCGGCGAGAGCTCGAAGGCCCTTTTCCATTGCTCTTGAAAGTTGTAGCCGCGGTTGACCGCGCCAGGCGTCGCGTCCTGGCGGCCGTCATGGAAACTGCGTCCCCGGGCGTCGCCGTTGCTCATCAGCGTGACCGCCCCGTCGCTCTGCCGCATATTGTGCGCGGTGGAAACGTTAAGCTGCTCGGGCTTGTTCGGGTCATCGGTGTAGCCGTACGGTTGCGGGTAGGTGGATTCCCAGTGCCAGGCGTACGGTGCGTTGACCATGGTGTGCGGCCAGTGGGCACGGCGGAGCGTGAAGAATCGACGCACCTCGGGATCGGCTTCCTGCGGGTCGCAAATCATCAGTGGCTTGCCTTGCCAATGGAACCAGAGTTCGCGATAAAGGCCCGGCTTGTATAGTTCATCGAATAGCTTTCGCGCGGTTTTGCCGGCCTCGGTGTTGACCATGAAGGCGATCTGCGGCGTTCGGCCTCCTTCGCGGCGGATTTGGCGACAGACCTCGCAGAGCGTGCAGTACGACTGGGGATAGGTGACGGCGTTGGTCGTGTCGAAGATGAGCGTGTCGACGCCGGCGTCGGCGAGCATGTGAATGTGGCGGCGGAGTACCCAGGGGTCGCTCGTGCGATAATAGCCGTAGAGCGGCTCGCCCCAGTAATAGGCGCCGCCGACCGGACCCCAGAGCGGCGACTGAATTTCCTTGGCGAGCGTCGGGTGCGCGGCCAGAATGCGCGACACGTCGAACGGTCCGTTCCAATCCGGGTGTTTGGGCATCCCGGCGTCGTGCCAGATGAAATAGAACATGCCTACGAATCGATCGGTTCGCGGCGGCCCCACCTCGTCGGACAACGGTAGCTTGCGTCCCAATGCGTCGGTGGCCGGCCAGGGCACGCCGGGATTGACGGCCATGTCGGCTGCGATGCCGCCAGCGAGCGTCGATAACCAAGTGATCGTTGAAAGAACCGTCGCGACGATGCCTTGCCGCAATAAGATGCGCATAGCCGCATCCTTTCCTTGCACAGGGGATTTAATGAGGTGGGATTGTCAGGTGGGCAACAAACGGCCGCCTCGCCGGGGCGTTACAAGCCTTCAGCGATTTTTTCGGCCAGAACCGCGGCGCCGACGAGGTTGGCGTTCAGGCCGCGCTCGTCGATCACTGAGGGTCGAAGATAACTCATGACGCCAGCCACGCCAAGCCGACGCTGGGCGGAAGGACCGAAATAGGGCAAGGCGTAGGAAGGTTTGCCGCCAAGGCAAATCGGCACGCCTTCGGGCAGCCCGTCTCGCCGGGCTTGGCGATACATAATTAGCGCAGCCTCGGCCAGGATGCGGCCGAACAGGCGGTCCGTGTTCACGGCGGCCTCGACCCGCATGCTGCTCAGCTTGCTGATGAGCTTGCCGGCGATCGAGGGATCCATCATCTGCGGCGTCTCGTGAATGTCGAGAAACCGCTCGTAGAAATCGTCGTTGCCGACGACCGCGCGGAAGAGACGGCAACGGCCGGGGCCGGAGAGAATCGCTTCGGCGCGGATCGACTCGGGATCGCCGGCCGGGCCGGTCAGTTTACCATCGCCGTTGGGAAAATCTTCCGCCGCAATCTGCTCAAAGCGGTCGAACGACGCGCCGTACTGGTAGAACAAGGGCTTGAGCATCAGCTTGCTCAGCGGGATGCCGTAGCCGGGCTCGTTGGTGTAATGGAGAGTGCGGTCATCGCCGTCCCAATCGATAGCGCGGAAGCGGATGTGGCCGGATTTGTCGATCCACGCCCCGCCCCACCCGCCGCCGAAGACCCAATAGAGCAAATCGGTTCGGAGGACGGACCATTCGGCCAGCCCGCCGAGGTTGGCGTCGTTGTCGATCGCCGTCGGAATGCTGGTTTCGTCGATGATACGCTGCTGAAGATTATTCCCGCAGAGGAATCGCAGGTTCGCCGCCAACAGGTAGCTGGCGTCCGACCGGAATAGTCCGGGGGAGGCGATGCCGATTGCCCGCGCGTCCTCGCGCCGCCTGCCATTCTTCTTGAGGAGTCCGTCGAGCTTGGCCAGGAGGCTATTGGTAAACGAGTCGAAGTCCTCGCCGTACTCACCGCAGGGTAGGAGCCCCTCGTCGATCTCGCTATACGGATCGGCGAACAGTCCCAACTTCACGCCCAGGCCGGCGCCAATATCGATCGCGATCGAGAAGTCTTTCATGTTGGCAGTAGGATGAGGATTGAGTCGACCGTCACGACTAGTTGATGAGGCGCCCGAAGCTCACCGGATGGGCTTCAAAGGTGATCGAAAAAGACGCATTCGGTTTCTCGGCGTTTGCAGCGGCAACAACTCCCGGATGCCCACGTTTTCGCCGATGCTGTGATTGTACCATCGGGGCCGGACGTTCGCAGCAGCGGGGAAGTGCTTTTGATGAGGGTATACGCCCCGTCAGCCGAAGGGCTCAACGGCAATGACGAGGGGGCCAAAGGGGCTGGACGCCCTTTCTAAGTCGGGGGTTTTGTGGATAATGAACGTGTTTTGTGTGCCGGACGAATCTCTCCGCCCGCCCAGTCGATCCCGCCTTGGTGCCGATCCTATTCGGAGTCGCAGCGAAATGAATCTTACAGATCCAAAATACAACGGTTTTTCTCTGGTTCGGGAAATGCTCGAGACGCCGAAAATCGTCGGCGATTTTGACTTCGAGGCGTCCCACGAGACAGCAAGGGTCATCCGCGATGCGGGCAAGCTGTTCCTGACCGGGGAAGGGTCCAGCCGCATTTTCCCCGCTAAGCACTTGGTGTGCAAAGCGATGAGCGGCGGCGTGCCGCTGACGGTCGCGACCGAGGGCGCTCGGCAGGCCCACGAGTATGACCTGAGCCGCTTTGCGGTCTTCGGCGCCAGCAACAGCGGCAAGACAAAAGAGCTGATTTCGCTTTTCACGAAACTCGGTGGCGAGGGGCACAAGAGGCGGTTCGGGTTGACGGCCAATAGCCCTAGCACGCTGGAGAGCGTTTCCGATCGATCGTACACGTTGCGTTGCGGACCGGAGAACGCTGTCGCTGCGACCAAGAGCGTTGTCGAGCAAGCGTTGTTCTATTGCTCGCTGCTGGGGGCGTGGGGCAAGACAGCGACGATGGCGGCCAATCGAAAAGAGGCGGCGACAAAAGCGCGCGACGTCTTGGAAATGGAACTCGATCCGGCGCTGGTCAAGAAGTTGGCGAATGCCCCGGTGCTCTACTTTGCCGGGCGAAATGACGGCGTCGCGGAAGAATTGACGCTGAAGACGAACGAGATTACGCATAAGAAGAGCGACTACCTCGAAGGCACCTACGCGGTGCATGGCATCGAGGAGATCATGAAGCCGGAAGAGGTGGTCCTGGTGATGGATCCCTTCCCGGCCGAGATCGAGAAGTTTAAGACGACGCTGGTCGACGGCGTTGGCATGACCGTGATCGCCGTCTCCAGCCGAGAGACGCCGCTGCCCACAATTCGTGTCCCGCGCGTCGAGGGTTACGACTCGGTGCTGCAACTGCTGGCCGGCTGGAACATTCTGGTGCACGTCGGTGTCGCCTTGGGGATTAACCTCGACAAGGCCGAGCGGGCACGCAAGATCGGCAACGAGTTCATCGCCGGGTGAGGCGGCGGGATTCGTCGTCAAAATGAACGCGAGCCGATCGTCACCGACTCAACCTCCTGAGGACACACCCATGAGCGCGGGCATCCATTATGTTCGTCGCAACAGCGACAAGCTTGCGACTGTCTCGACGGCCGCCGAAGCGTTTTCTGATTGGAAGGGCGCTGACGAGCGGTGGATGTTCGTTTCTCCGCACGATGATGACGTGGCGGCGGGGGCCGGCCTGACGGTTTTGGCCGGAATCGCCGAGAGAGCGGAAGTCCATGCGGTGATCGTCACCGACGGTCGGATGGGCTACTGTCGCCCAGACCAGCGCGAGTCGATTGCGGCCGTCAGACGAGCCGAATGCGAGAAGTCGTTCGCGATACTTGGCGTGACGCCGGACCGCTTGCGATTCTTCGGCTATCCGGACGGTGACCTGGACGTCAATCGGGGGCGAAGGTTCGCGACGCCGGGCGTGCAGACCGCAATCGCCGGCGGCGTTGGACTGCAAAACTCGTTCACGCACGCCATCCGAGCGATCCGCCCGACGCGGGTGTTTCTGGCGACTGTGGCCGACCTGCACCCCGATCATCGAATCACGCACGAAGAACTGCTGATCAGCCTGTTTCACGCGCGGGGAACGATTTGGCCAGAGCTCGGGCCGCCGATTGCAGAAGTGCCGCGCGTTTACGAGTTTGCCGTCTATTGCGATTTCCCGGAACCGCCGAATCTTCGCATCGAAACGCCTGCCGCGATGCTGGAAACGAAACTCGACAGCATTGCAGCGTACGCGAGCCAAGAACAAATCGATGGCATCGTCGAAATCCAGCGGAACGCAGGCCCGATGGAGTACCTGCGCGAGTTGAGTTTCCGTTTCTACGCACCACAGCAGTACTACCCGCTTTTCACCAAGGCCTGCTGATGCCGGCGAAGATTTGCTACCTGGGCGACGATCATCTGGCCGGGGCTGCCGCGTACCTGGCGGGAATCATGCTGCACGACGGCCTGTCGTTCGACCATGTGCGGAGCGATCAGTCGCCGCCGGCGGATTTTTCCGATCGGTCGTATGCTCTGTATGTTGTGAGCGACTATCCGGCCGCACGATTTGGCGATGCGGCGATGAAGCACGTCGCCGCACGGGTCGAGCGCGGGGCCGGGCTGGCGATGTTTGGCGGCTGGGAGAGCTATCACGGACGCCTGGGAGAGTATCATCGCTCGCCACTGGTCGACGTATTGCCGGTCGTGATGCAGGAAAGCGACGATCGCCGCAACCACGCGCAGCCCTGCTTGATCAACAAGGTCGCAGAGCATCCGATTCTCGGTGGCGTGCCGTGGGAGACGCCGCCAGACGTCGGCGGATGGAACGCCGTCGAAGCGAAGCCAAATGCGCAGACGCTGCTCACAGCGGTGCAATTCTCCGTCCGCCGTGCGGGCGACGATTTCCAGTTCGTCCGCGGCCACGAGTCCCCGTTGCTGGTCGTCGGTCAGTGTGGGCGTGGCCGAACCGCCGCACTGGCCACAGATGTCGCGCCGCACTGGGTCGGCGGCTTTGTCGATTGGGGTGACCGGCGCATTGCGCAGGCCGTCGGCGACGGCTTCGTCGAGGTCGGCAACTGGTATGCTACGTTCTTCCGCAACCTCCTGGTTTGGACAGGACAATTGAGTTCGCAAGCGGAGGGAGGCGGTTGCCAGAAATAGCGTTTTCCACGGGGCGTTCTTGCAACCACTTCCCTTCCATCTGCAATCATCATTTAGAGGACATCCATGCTTCAAGGCAATGCAATCATCGGACAAAGCGGCGGGCCGACCGGCGTCATCAACGCCAGTCTGTGCGGCATCATTCAGGCGTGCCAAGGTCAGAAGGTGATCCGCAGAACGCTCGGCATGCGATTCGGTATCGAAGGCTTCATGCAGGGGGATGTGATCGATCTCGGCCGAGAGAAGCCGGAGACGATCGAGGCGTTACGGACGACGCCCAGCTCTGCTTTGGGAAGCTGCCGCCATAAGATCAAGGATGCCGACTTTCCTCGCATCTTGGAGATGCTCAAGAAGTTCGACGTTCGATACTATTTCCTCATTGGCGGCAACGACACGATGGACACAATTCATCGCGTCGAGGCCTATTGCCGCACGCAAGGTTACGAGCTGATCGGCGTCGGCGTGCCGAAAACGGTGGATAATGACCTGTGCGGCACGGACCACACGCCCGGTTTTGGCAGCGCTGGCCGCTATGTGGCGATGTCCGTCAAGCAGGCGGGCATGCTGGCTCGCGACATGAAACGCGTGGACCAGTACGTGATTTTCCAGACGGTGGGCCGCTCGGCCGGTTGGTTGCCGGCGGCGGCTGCATTGGCGAAAACGGCGGAAGACGATGCCCCACACATTATTCTGCTTCCGGAGCGGCCGTTCGATCGCGAGCGTTTCCTGGCCGACGTGAAACGCTGCCATGATCGCTACGGCTGGTGCAGCGTTGTCTGCGGCGAGGGCGTCACCTACGCCGACGGCACGCCCGTCAGCGCGTCGAGCGTGACCGACAAGTTCTCGAATGTCGAGTTTGGCGCGATGGGCGGCACCAGTGCCGCGATGATGCTTCATCAGATGATCAAGACCGCGTACGGTTGGCGAGGCGAGTTCCAGGTTTGTGAATCGCTTCAGATGTGCGCGGCCGACCGCGTTCACCCCGGTGACATCGAGGAAGCCTATGCCTGTGGCCGTCGCGCCGTCGAGTTGGCCGCCAATGGTGTCTCCGGCGTGATGGTCAGCATTGTCCGCGAGAGCAACGATCCGTACCGCTGGTCGCTCGGCACGGCGCCGCTGGCTGACGTTGCGTTGGGAGCGAAGCCGATGCCGGATGCCTACATTAACGGGGAAGGCAACTTCGTCACCGCCGCGTGCCTTGAATACCTTCGCCCGCTCGTCGGGCCACTTCCCGAGTATGTGCGCCTGAGTGGAACGCCAGCCTGACAGGGGCGAGTGAGGTTGCCGATGTTTGATTGCCGAAACACACCCGACGACTTCAATCCGACCGCTACGGTGGGGAACCTGCGGCTGCGGGCGAAGGTGCTGCGCCGGCTGCGCGAATTCTTCGACACGCGGGGCTTTCTGGAAGTCGAGACGCCAATCCTGTCGGCAGACACGGTCGTCGACCGGCATCTCGACCCGTTTTCCATCGATTGCTCGCCGAGTACAATCCCGGTCGCGGCGGCGCG
>JAJFUI010000051.1 GCA_021372555.1 Planctomycetaceae bacterium
TCTCCGGCGACATTGTTACTAGCGACGGCACAGTCGTCGGCCATCACGATGGCATCGAACAGTTCACCATCGGCCAGCGCAAGGGCCTGCGAGTGGCGTTTGGGCAACCTCGCTATGTCATCCGCATCGACCCCGAGTCGCATCATGTGGTGATTGGTACGCACGAGGAGCTCGCCCGCACAGAATTGACCGCCGCGGGGGCCAATTGGTTGACGGGAATCGGAGAGACCAAGGCAAAGAGGGAAGGGGGGAAAGCCGAATCCACCTTTCGCTGTTTTGTGAAGATCCGCTACCGTAGTCCCGCAGTGGAGGCGACGGTTGAACGGTTGCCCGACGGCCGATTCCGCGTCCGCTTCCACCAGCCTTGCTACGGCGTTGCCCCGGGTCAGGCGGCCGTCTGCTACGACGGCGACCGCGTTCTCGGCGGCGGTTGGATTCAATGAGACGGCCGGTTGCCCGCAAGCACCATCTCTCCGCATCCAGAATCGGGGTTGGAGTTTTGCCGGCTTGGTGGTATATGGTTGCCAGCGGCAACGTCTGTGCGCACGCAACGGCCGCGCCGCCACCTGGTGGCCAAGCATTTTTTTATTCCGGCCCGAAGCCATGAATCGTACTATGAATAATCGCCTCGCAACCCTTGTCTGCCTGATCGCCATCGCATTTTTCTCGTCGGGCCACGTCCTCGCCGAACCTCGCGGGGGCGGAGGTCACGGCGGTCGGGGCGGCGGGGGTGGCGGCTGGGGTGGCGCGCACCCAGGCGGTGGCGGCGGCTGGGGCGGTGGTGGCGCTGGCGACCGCGGCGGCTCGCCGCGTCCGGCTTCCGGTCACGCTCCTTCCCGCGCACCGAGCCATGCAGCAGGCCATCCTTACGCCGGCCCACACGGCATGCCCGCCCACCATTACGCCGGTCACTACAACTGGCATGGGTACGGCCATCCTGTCTACCACTGGTATCACGGCGACTGGTATGACCACTGGCACCACCCGTGGCATTATGGCCCCGTCGGTTGGGTCGGCATCGGCGTCGGCGTCGGATTCATGGGCGGCGCTGTCGTTTGGGACGCCCCCTGGTACTGGGGCTATTGGCCCTATTACAACCCCTACTACACCGAGGTCATCGTCGTGCCGGGCGCGACCATCGACTATTCACGGCCGATCGTTGTGGCGGCGCCGCCGGCGGGAACCGTCTCCGCCACCACACAGGCCGCGCTGGATGCCGAGGCAGCTCGCTTGCTGGACGCCACGCGCGATGCGTTTGGCAAAGGCGATTACCAATTGGCAATGACGTATGTCAACCAAGCGATTGCCAAGCAGCCGAACGACGGCGTACTGCACGAGGCCCGCGCGCTGATCCTCTTCGCTACGAAGCAGTACAAGGCATCTGCGGCGGCCGTCTACGCCGCCCTTTCCGTCGGCCCCGGGTGGGACTGGGCCACGCTCTGCGGTTTCTATCCTAACCCGGAGGTATACACCTCGCAGCTTCGCACGTTGGAGCAGTACCGCAACGCGAATCCGAACGCGCCCGAATTGCACTTCCTGGCCGCGTACCATTACATGACCTGCAATCAGTCAGAAGCTGCCACACGCGAGCTCCAGGCCGTGGTGCAACTAAGCCCGAAGGACCAGTTGGCGAAGCAACTGCTCGCTGGGCTCTCGGGCGACAAAGCCGGGCCGGAAGCTGTGCCGGCCCCCGAAGCCCCCGTCACGTCGAACACACCGTCGCTGCCCGTCACTGCGGCAGCCGTGACTGGCAACTGGGAAGCCAGTCGCCCCGATGGTTCGAGCTTCAGCTTCAGTCTGACTGACACCGCCACGTACTCCTGGAAGTACACCCGCGGCGGTCAGACGCAGGAGTTCACCGGCACGTACTCCGTCGCCGACAGCCTGCTGATTCTAAAGCGGAACGGCAACCCGGCGATGGTCGGCCAGGTCATCCTGCCCGATGCAAATCACTTTACGTTCAAGCTGGCGGCCGATAACCCTGCCGACTCCGGCTTGGCATTCACCAGGAGGTGAGTCGCCAGGACCACGCGGCTCCTTGGCGACGTAGTTTGGCGGACATTTCGGAGCCCATCATGGCCGACACCTTGATTCCTGGCGTCCAACATCCTCGCGTCTGGGGCTTGCGGCCCGATCGCGTGGATACCGCACACGATAGCGCGCGAACGCCGGACCGCGTCGCGAACACTCCCGATTTCACGGACGGCCCGATCGACGGCGTCCGCCTTCGGCCGCTTTCGGCCCATCAGGACAACCGCGGCTGGCTGATCGAGCTATTCCGCGAGGATGAACTGTCGGCCGATGGGCTGCCGGCGATGGCCTACGTCAGCGAAACGTTGCCCGGCATCGCCCGTGGACCACACGAGCACGTCGACCAGACCGACTACTTCGCCTTCCTCGGCCCCGGCGAGTTCCTTCTCTATCTCTGGGACGCCCGACCCGATTCGCCGACCCACGGCCGGCGCATGAAGGTGGCCGTAGGTCAATCGAATCGCCAGTGCGTCATCGTCCCGCCCGGCGTCGTCCACGCCTACCAAAACATCGGCGAGACGCCCGGCTGGGTCTTCAACGCGCCGAACCGCCTTTACGCCGGCCCGGGAAGGCGCACTGCCGTCGACGAAATCCGCCACGAACAGCGACAGAACAGCCCGTACCGGTTGGATTAGGCGAGACACACAGAGGAGCCGGCCATGCTCGGACGTTATCCCACGTCCCCCAGCGCCAGCGCCTTCCCATAGCGGACTATCATCATTCGCCGCAGCTTGGCGTGCTCTTCCCGAGCAAGCCCGGCGTCTATGGCAACTAACTGTTGGGCATCGCGACGAGCTTCTTCCAAGACAGAGCCGTCTCGCAGTAGATCGGCAACCCGCAACGGCGGCAGCCCGTGCTGCCGGGTGCCGAAAATGTCGCCGGGACCGCGAAGCTTGAAGTCGGTCTCGGCCAGCTCGAAGCCATCGGTCGAGGCGACAAACGCTTTGAGCCGCTCCTGGGAATCCTCGGTTTGCGGATCGCCGAAAACGCAGCAGAACCCCGGGAACTTGCCGCGGCAAATGCGGCCGCGAAGTTGGTGCAGTTGGGCGAGCCCAAACCAGTGTCCGCCTTCAATGGTCATCAGCGTCGCGTTCGGCACGTCAACGCCCACCTCGATCACCGACGTGCAAACCAACACCTGAATGTCGCCGTTGCGAAAACCGTCCATCACGGCGTCCTTCTCCGCCGACGACATCCGTCCATGGATCAGCCCGAGTCGGAATGCCTCCAGTTCGCCGTTGGCCAGCGCCTCGTAGGTCTCGTCCAGGCTGACCGCCGCCCGCGTCTCCGACTCCTCGACCAGCGGCGTCACCACATAGCCCTGACGTCCCTGGCCGAGCTTCTTGCGGAAGAACGCCCACCACCGAGCCCGCTGTCCTTCGTTGGCCAGGTAGGTGTTGACCTTTTGTCGCCCTGGCGGCATGTCGCGAATCACCGAGACATCGAGATCGCCGAACAGCGTCATGGTCATTGTTCGCGGGATCGGCGTGGCCGTCATCACCAGATAGTGCGGATCGAGCCCGGCGTGCTTGAGCTTCGCCCGCTGAAGGACGCCAAA
>JAJFUI010000070.1 GCA_021372555.1 Planctomycetaceae bacterium
GTCGGCCACGCTCTTTTCCAGGCCGGCGATGTACAGATCTGCCTGACGCACAAGATCGTCGGCCGGAGCGAAGGTCGAAACCTTCGGCGGTGTCGGCATGGCCGGGGCATCGCCCGCCAAGTTCGCCGCCAACATTGTTGCCGTTATCGGTACGTCCGCCTCAAGGGCTTCTGCCACCGGCACGGCCCCTTTGGCTGCTGCCTGCTCGGCCGACTTTTTCGCCGCGGCTGGCGAACAAGCAAACAAGACAACCATCAACACCAGGCTGCACAGGGCGAAAACCGACGCGGCAAGAGGGCGACGACTGCGTTGCATGGAAAATCTCCTCGGAGGAATGGTCAGGGGACGCAAACCGACCGCGAACGGCCAAGCCGCGGCCGAAGGTGGGCAATGGAACAGTCGATTTGGATGCGTCTCGACTTCCGACCAGCTTGCCAGTGTCACGGCGGCTTGTCAAGAGCCCGCCCGAGCCGCTACAATGGGCGGAACTCCGCGGAGGGCACCTAAGACCGATGGCTAAAGCGACTTACAAAGATGCTGGCGTGGACCTGGACGTGTACCGGCAGGCCATGGCCCGGCTGCCGCGGCTGCTGGGAAAGACCTATACACCCCGGGTAATGCCCCTGGACGGTGGTTTCGCGGGGCTATTCCAGCTAGATTTCTCGAACCACCTGTTTGCTCGCCGCTATAAGGACCCCGTGCTGGTTTCCTGCACGGACGGCGTCGGGACGAAGCTCAAGGTGGCTGTTGCCGCGGGGGTTCACAACACGGTCGGCATCGATCTGGTGGCGATGAGCGTCAACGACGCCCTGTGCTGCGGGGCCGAACCGCTCTTTTTCCTCGACTATGTGGCGATGCCCAAGGATGACCCCGCGCTGCTGGAGCAGGTCGTCAGCGGGATTGTCGACGGCTGCATTCAGGCGGACTGTGCCCTGCTGGGCGGCGAGACGGCCATTTTGCCGGACATCTACGCCCCCGGCGATTACGATCTGGCCGGCTTCTGCGTCGGCGTGGCCGAGAAGCATCGGGTGATCGACGGCCGCTCGATCGAGCCGGACGACCTGGTGATCGGCGTGGCCTCGACTGGTTTACATTCGAACGGTTTTAGCCTCGCCCGAAAAATCGCCTTTGACATCGGCGGCCACAAGGTGACCGACCACGTCGAAGAGCTTGGGGAAACGGTCGGCGAAGCGCTGCTGCATCCGACGCAAATCTACGTTCGTCCGGTGCGGAGCGTATTGACCTATTACCGCGTGAAGAACGTGGTGCATGGGATCGCGCACATTACCGGCGGCGGGCTCTGCGAGAACCTTGAACGCATCTTGCCGGACGGGATCCAAGTGGTGATCGACCGCGGCAGTTGGCCGATCCCGCCGGTGTTCACGTGGCTGCAGCGCCTCGGAGACGTGGACCAGACCGAGATGGACCAGGTCTTCAATATGGGCGTCGGGCTGGTGCTGGTCGTCTCGCCCTTCTACGCCGAAAGCATTCGCGCCCAATTTACGCGCGCCGGGCTGAACAACTGGCTCATCGGTCGGGTGCGGAAGGGGAAACGAAGCGTGGTGTGGGGCAAAAAGTAGCCGACGCGCGACGCTACCGCCGCAGCGTCGCTCGGGCGCCGGTTTGGCTCAACGGGCGAACGTCACGAATCCGGATTCTGGGACGCGATTGATCGATCAGGATCGGCTCGGCCAACTCGTGGACGCCGACGTTGCCTGCTTCGTCCCGGACTTCGAGCCGCAGATAGATTCGTGGAGGCAGGCGACTGTCGAGCGCCCATGCGTAGCGGCCGGTATTCTCGAGCCCGCTGGCAATCGGCAGCCACGGTCCGGCGCGGGTCTCGGCAAACGAGAGGGAAACGGGCCGGGCGGCCAGCATCCGATCGTCCGCCTGCCAGGTAATAACCAAGTGCCCTGCTTCGGCATCCGAGCCTTGCTGCGTCGCGACGATTCTGGCAGTTGGCTTCGATAAGTCAACGCCGATCCAGAGGTCCGGCAGATCGCCGGCGCGAGGCGGCTTTGCCCCAAGTCCGGCTCCGTTGGTGACGACGATGCGGAAGCCGTAAATGCCTTCCTCCTCGACGTTCACCAAGAGCGGACTTCGGCGGCTGCCGCCGAGCGGGAAGTTCCGCCACGTTTTTCCGCCGTCCCTGGTGCCCCAAAGCTCGACTCGCCCGATACCGGATGGCCCGACGCTGTCGACGTCATATTCGAGTTCGAATAATCGCGAATTGACCCACCGCGGACGCTCTCCTGGCGGAAGACCGCTTGCGGCTGTGCCACCCAGCGCTGGCCCACCGTCCGTGCCCGGGTAGCGGTTGCCGATCGCCGGATTGATGGCGATGGCGACCGAGCCACGCGGATCCGAATTTGTTGCCGACGTTCCCCCGGTGGGCAGCTTATTGGAAGGAGCGGCCGCGCCGCCATCGTTTGCAGCGGTTCGGCCTAAGTCCGGCGGCGAAGGCTGCCGCTGCGAGCCGCTTGCACCCAGGCGGACGCGAGTCTGGCCTGCGGCGGAGTTTCCCGCTACATCGAGAACTTCTGCCCGAATCTCGAGGTCGCTCGAACCGAGCTTCGGCCAAAACGTCACCTCGCCAACCTGTCGGCCGGCCGTGCTGGCCAGCGTGCCGGGATTGACCGGCACGGCTTGCCAAGAGTCCGTCGGCGACGAACGATAGGTGACCGTAATGCCGTTCGGCTTCGGATTCAATTCGTCGATTTCAAGTCGGACCGAGACTTGGCCGTCCTGTTGTTGCTGCGCGGAGACTCGAACGACCGGCGGTTTGGTATCCACGAGCACCCGCAGGCCTGGCCCCGCGATGGAGGTTGGCCGTGCCTGGCCGGAGCGGTCGATCGTGCGAATGGCGAACCAGAACTCGCCATCGCCGCCTGCCCTGAACGGGAAGTTTGGTTGCGTCGTCGGCGCCTTGGCGTAGAACTGCCAGTGGGCGCCACGATCGACCGAGACGTACAACTGCACTTCGACCGGTTGCCGGGAGTCCTCGGTCCGGTCCAGTTGATAGGGTATCGCGAACGTCGCCTGGCGCATGGCGACCGGCTGGGGCAACGCGGGCGGCTTTGTCGCCGGCCCTCCCGCCTGCGACAACATCGCCACGGTCAACAGCAAGTGCGAAAGCGGTTGCAGCCACATGGGTGAATTCGCGCACTCCGAGCGGCCCTAATTCCGCGCCGACGGTCCAAATCCGCCGATAGTGCCGCGCCAATCGTATCGGTTCTACCGGCGGCGACACTTGAGAGGGAGTTGCGGAGGAGTGAAGATGGGAAGGCGGGGAAGATTGATCGTCGATATCACCTACCGGTCGGACGCGACTTGTGCCGGCTCTTTGTCGATCCTCGTCTGCGTCTCCAACACCTTCCGGTCAATCAACCGACTGATGGTGCTCACGTGCCCGTCGCAGAACAGGACATTCGCGACTCCCCGATGCCAACTGTTCGTCACGTCAGCCGACGGTTGGGTTTCACCGCTTGCACTGCTGAGCGCTGTCATCGTTCCCGCGTCGATGTCGCGCGGCTCCGTCCAGTTGAGATTCGCGCCGCCGCACTCTGCAACGATCATCGTACGAGCCGGCTCGCCATTGCTGTCGCTGATACCGTGCGCCGTCGGCCCGTCGGAAATGCCGTGGGGGCCGACAAGCATCGCGTAGCTCGTCTTTTCGCCCGGCGGCGCCGACTGGCTGGGGCAGTAATAGACGGACGGCATTTGCCGAGCCAACGTCGCGTTGTGCGGTCCATTCCACGGCTCGTCGAAACGGTAGCGCGAGTACAGGTCCTGGCAACCGAGATACGGCAAGATCAGCACGCGCCAACTGTGCATCGGCTTGCCATTCTTGTCCGCAATAAAGGCGGGCGGGAAGCAGCCATGGGCCGACTCGTACTGGAGCATGGCCGCGCCAATTCGCTGAAGATTGCTGATGCACTGACTTCGCCGAGATGCTTCTCTGGCGACCTGCAACGCCGGCGGCACTAGGCCAACGATTGTGGCAAGCACCGAAACGGTCAGCGTTGCCGCGACGACAGCGGTAAACCGACTATCGCTACCGCTCCTCTGGGGCTCTTCCTCGCCGAGATGCACACCGTTCTCGCTTTGTCGCAATGAAGCCGGCCCATCGAAACCGGCACTAACTCTGGCAACGCATCTGTCAGTTTACCGCATTCGCTGCGGACTCGCGGCAGTGGCTCGGGAAGAGCCTCTGAGCCGATGAGTTCCTGAGCGACGGAGTGGCGTGGCCGACCCTCGCGTCCTCGCCCGGAATTACAATCGCCTCAATGTCCAGGTCGGCGACAGGACGCTACGCGGTGCGTCGTCGCTGGCTGTAGAAGACGGCCCGGAACGATTGAAGGTGCGGTTGTCGCGATTGCCTAAATTGCGCAAGCTACCACGGGTCTCAGCGAGTGTGTTTTGGCTAGGGTGGCTCGGACCGCTAGGGATTCGGCGTTGCGGCCGAACGTCTGTGAGGATGCCCCCCTCCGTCCAACCGTCCTTGGGAACGGACCGAGGGGTCGGCCACGATTGCGGCCCCGCTCGCATAAGAGACAACGACTGGTGGACTTATTCCCTCCCCCGAACAAAAAAACGTGTGGAGAAGCCGAGATTTCGCGCCTTATCGTATGTTTTGGTGGAATAATTGCCCAGTGGTGGGTATCTTTATGCTGGAGCAAGCAGGGCGGTTTCCTGCTGCGAATCCAGCGACCACCGCATCAGTCTAGGAAAGGTAAGACCATGAAGAAATTGGTAGCTTTTCTGCTGGTCGTGACCCTAGGAGTGGTTTTCACGATCGGCTGCAAGCCCAAGGAACCCAAGAAGCAGACGACTCCGCCGGTGGAGAAGAAAGCAGGCACCGACACGACGAAGGCGCCGACTGCGACGCCAAAGGCTGGTGAGCCGGGGAAGGAAGGCACGGGTCCTGCCATTCCAGAGCCGGCGAAGGAACCTGGAAAGACAGGCGCCACGAAGGCCGAGCCGCCAGCGCCGCCGGCGAAGACTCCACCGCCGAAGAAGTAGTGAGATACTCGCGCAAAGTCGACCTCAAGGGGAAGGGATCATGGGGCCCTTCCCCTTGACGCTTTCTTGGGGGCAAGGATCGCGAGGAGACGGAGGTGGTCGCCGGGACGCGTCACTTCCGTTTTGTCTTTGACCCTCGGGCCGAACGCGGTTCTTGTTGATGATGACGCCGTCGCTGCTGACGCGTGGCGTGCTGCACCTCGGCCTCGGCCAGTGGCTTGCCCAACTGCTCGCGCATCTGGGCGATGCGGTCGCGCAAGGCGGCGGCACGCTCGAACTCCAGTTCCTCGGCGGCCGCGAGCATCTCGGCTTCCAGCTCGGCCAAGAACTCCTCGGTGATGTACTGGCTCTCCTCGCCGCGCCCCACAGCGGCGTACGACTGCACGTGGGCAGCGGCTTCCGCTTCGATCCCCGCACGAATCTCCTTGCGGATCGTCTCGGGGGTGATGCCGTGCTTCTCGTTGTACTCGCGCTGGAGGCGGCGTCGCCGCTGCGTTTCCTCGATCGCCCGCTGCATCGAGTCGGTGACCTTGTCGGCGTACAGCACCACTTTGGCGTCGACGTTTCGGGCCGATCGGCCGATCGTTTGCATCAAGGAGGTTTCGCTCCGCAGGAACCCTTCTTTGTCGGCGTCCAGAATGGCCACCAACGACACTTCGGGCAGGTCCAACCCTTCACGCAACAGGTTCACGCCCACCAGGACGTCGAACTCACCCAGCCGCAGATCGCGCAACAACTCGACCCGCTCGAAGGCGTCGAGGTCGCTGTGCAACCACTTGCAGCGGACGTCCTGCTTGCTGAAATAGGCGGACAGATCTTCAGCCAGCCGTTTGGTGAGCGTGGTGACCAAGACGCGCTGACCGGCGGCCGCCCGCTGGCGGATCTGCTCCAACAGATGCGGCACCTGGTTCCGCGCCGGCGCCACTTCGATCTCCGGGTCCAACAGACCGGT
>JAJFUI010000073.1 GCA_021372555.1 Planctomycetaceae bacterium
CATGTGCCCCGAGAAAAAGAAGTTCAGCAGCATGAACACAAACAGCAGCGAGCTGACCTCCAGGAACCAGAACCCGATCATCCCCAGCGTCGCTTCCAGAAAAAACCCCAGCAGGAACGACATCACCGCGGACGCCAAGAATGCGAGCATCGTCGCGCCGTTCGGCCACCCGTTGAAAAAGCCCCGCCACAAATAAAACATCAGCGCGAACGGCGCCGCCGCCACGGTGTAGTACACCAGCTTGTGCGCCAAGCGATATAGCAGCAGGAACCCAAGCATGTCGATCGGTTGGATCAGATACTTCTTCACCGTTCCGTCGCGGATGTCGCGAGCGATTCCCGTCGCTAGCCCTGGCATGCTGGAAAATGACCGCGCGATCATCGTCATCAGATAGTACGCGATCATCTCGCGGTACGAGTAGCCGACGATCTGACCATTGCCGCGCCCGGCCGCCGACCCCATCGCATCGAACACCGCCGCCCAAAGGAACACTTGGGTCACGATCGGTAAGAACCGCATCAACGTCCCGAGCGCGAAATCGCCTCGATAGACCAGCCGCTCCTCGATGCTGATCCGCAGAATCGTCCACCAGGTTGTCGCCCGGGCAAAGCTCATCCTTGTCCCTCGACCTGCGTGAACATCTCCGCAATCACCTCTTCGATCGGCGGATCCTCGACGCTCACGTCGACCACCGCGTGGTTGGCCAGTATTTGGGCAAGCACCTCCGGCACCGCTGCCCGCTCGACGCGGAGCTTGATCCGCGGGGCCTCGGCCGCCAGCAACTCCCCGTAACGGCCAAGACCCTCCGGCGTCTGACCGTCGACCATTTCCAGCGAGACAACCTTCTGCCCGCCAAAACGATCAATAATTCCGCTGAGCGAGCCGTCGTGGATGACTCTTCCCGCAGCGATCACCACCACCCGGCGGCACAACGCCACCACGTCCTTCATGTAATGGCTTGTCAGCAGCACCGTGACGTTGCGAGCCTCCTGATAGTGCCTCAAAAAAGCCTGAATGTTGTACTGGGCCACCACGTCGAGCCCAATCGTCGGCTCGTCGAGGAACAGCACGTCGGGCGAATGCAGCAGCGCCGCCGTCAGCTCCATCTTCATCCGCTCGCCCAGCGACAACTCCCGAACCGGCTGCGAAAGCAGGTTGCGCACGCCCAGCAAATCGGTCAGCTCGTCCCGTGTCCGCTCGAACTGCCGCGGCGCGATGCGGTAGATTTGCTGGTGCAGCCGAAAGGACTCCGCGGCAGGCAGATCCCACCAAAGCTGATTCTTCTGCCCCATGACCAGCGCGAACCTGCGCCGATACGCATTGTCCCGCCGCCAGGGCACAAAGCCCATCACCCGCGCCGTCCCGCTGCTGGGAGAAATGACGCCCGAGAGAAGTTTGAGCGTCGTCGTCTTGCCGGCGCCGTTGGGGCCGAGAAAGGCCACGAACTCCGCCTGCTCGACCTTGAGATCGATGCCGCGAACCGCCTCGACCGACCGATACTGTCGCCGAAACAGCCCGCCGATCGCTGCGACCAGCCCCTCGCGCTTCTGATAGACGCGGTACGATTTCGCCAGCCCTTCCAGTTCGATGATCGCCATAGCCGCGACATTATATGTCCTGCTCACGGCGGGGGGAAGGGAAACGCGAATGCGCTCGCGACGCCTGCGGGAGAGGCCGAACCGCTAGGATCGAAGGCGATTATCGCCGCAGAAGCGATTCAAGATCGCGGGCAGAATGGATGACTCGCACGACCTCAATTCCTTCAGCGGTCGGCCGGTACACGATCACGTAAGCGCCGGCGGCAAAAACCCGCGGGTGTCCTGGGAGATCCTTACGCAACTCACCCAGTGACGGACCTCTCCCGAGCACAGCGAACTTATCGAGCAGCATCTCTAATTGACGCACGGCGGCCGCCGGGTTGCGCGCACCGATGTAGTCGGCGACCTCTTCCAGGTCGGATTCTGCTAGCCGAGACAACCGGTAGCCCGTCATTTCGCATCCTCATCGTTTTATTGATGCGAAAGGGCTCGCCGCTTCAATTCCTCAAACCGCTCCCGAAGTCCGGCCTCGTCATACTCATTGAACTCGCCGCGTTCAAGTTGTTCCACGCCGAGGCGCACGTCCTCGCCAAATTGGCTTTGCCGAGCCTCCACCTCGCGAAGGACTCGCACCGCGGTGACGACCAATTCTTGCGGCGACCCGTAGCGACCCTCGGCAACTTGTTCCTCAACGAATTGCTCAAGCTCGGGGGGAAACGCTGGACTGATCATGGGAGGCCCCATAGGCAAACGGAATTCAGACGCCAACTGCATTCTAGTCCGCTTCGACGAAACCGGCAACCTGGAAGGCTTGCTCAAATCGCCGCCGGGTTTCGCGGGTTGCGGTGTCATAATCGGCCAAGAGGGCACTGCCGCTGGAATAGCGCAGCAGCCGCGCGAGTTTCGTCAATTCCACCGGATCGTCCGGCAGCTTGTCGCGAGCCGTCGAGTTCATCAACCGCAATCGCCCCTCGATGGTGCGCAAAAGCCGGTAGCTGCGGTTAAAAAACTCGTAGTCGTCTTTTGCCAGTAACCCCGCCTGCTCTAACTCCGCCAACACCGCCAGTGT
>JAJFUI010000075.1 GCA_021372555.1 Planctomycetaceae bacterium
TGTCGATGATCAAGGAGCCTTGACTCGGATAGAAGTTTCCGGCGGAGGCATTAACGAACGGGTCGGTAACGAGCGTGCTGCCGAACGTGTCGGTGGTGCCCAGCAGGTTCGTGCCGTTGGCATAGTAGGACGTTGCGCCAATGACCGTCGTGGCGCAGCCGCTTCCCACGCTGATGCCGGTAACGCACTTGGCAATCACGTTGTTGAGAATAGTCGGGCTGGCGTTGTTGTCTACCAGGATGCCGATGCCGTTGCCGACGGTGCCCGGCCCTGGCGTGGATTCTTTCTGCTTCAGGCCGGACACATGGCCGATATACGGCACCGTGGAAGTAGTGCCATAGAAATCTTGCAGATACCAACGCTGATCGGTAGAGGAATACGCGACGTTGTAGTACCGCAGGCGATCGGGCGCACTAAGGGCGTTCGTCGTGCTCTTATCGTCGTCCGAATCTGTGACGTAGACGCCGGTGTAGTACCCCGGATCATTCGTCGCCTTCGTGGAATCGTAGGTGAACCCCCAGCAGGTAATCTCGTGGCCTGCGCCCGTGTCCGGCCAGTACAGTCCGAGCGTCACGCCGTAGTCGGCGCGAAGGTAGACGTCGATAGCCCGCATTGCCAGGGTTGTGTCGACGGTCTCTTCGATGTAATTCGAAGAGTCGACGCTGGGATAGAAATTCCCGCCGGGCACGTCGACGTTGGAAACGCCCATCCCCACGGCGGCATCGATGCCGGTGAACCACCAGTACCATCCGTAGGTTCCCCAGCCGGCATCGTCTGTCCAGTGATCCTGGAAGTACTTGAAGATGGAGTCGGCGGTGGTCATGCCGTTGACGATTCCCCAGCCGGTCCAAGCGAGGATGTTGCTGGCTGCCGCCGCCCAGCACATCAAGTCATCACCGGAACCGGGTCGAGTGTCGGTGTCCGGGAGTTGCTTTTCGGCGTCGTACCAGTTTCCACCATATTGGTTGGTGACGAGGTACGTGGTGCCCGTGGGGGTGGCATCGCCGAGGCCGACGTAGGCCGAAGTGTCACCGTCATAGCCGACGGCTGCCACGGAGTCTGAAAGCTGTATCCCGGACGATGAAGAAATGCCGCTCCCCGAAAGACCGCTTTGCGAGGCGCTCGTGCTCGTGGCCCCGTAAATCGTGTTGTTGACGACCCTCGCGAAGGGAACCGCTCCGACGCCGGTGGAGTCGCCGGTAAGATGAATACCGCCGCTTCCGCTGTAGGCGATCACGTTGTTCTCGATCGTGACGCCGGGCACCTGATGGTCGGCGTTCACGGTGACCAGCGGCGCGGTGGGCCCAGGCAGAGCCTTGGGCATGTCGAACCCCGTCGAATCGGAGCGCAACGTTCCCGCGCTGACGACGATGCCCCAGCCGCTGCAATAGGTGATCGTGTTGTTTTCCAGCAGCACCTGGCCCTGGTCGTACAACTGATTCTCGTCGCCGAGATCGTTGAACCGAACGGCCGTCGCGGTGACCGATATTCCGGTGACCCGCACGGCATCGGTGAGCACCACGCGATCGCCGCAGATGTCGTCGAGCACGGCGGACACCGTGAACGGATTGACCAGCGAGATGGCGGCCAAGTTGATGGCGTTGGAGATGGCCATCGCGACCTCATGGGCCGTGTAAGCCGAAGTGTAGGAAACCACCTTCGACTTGCCATCGCCGCCGCCGAACGCGGTATTGACGAACTGGAAGTTGTAGGTCGTCGGAACGCCCAGGGTGTTGACGCCCTCGACAATGAAGGTCGTTCCCGTGGCGATGTCTTTTCCGGCAGGCGCGGTGATCGTGATCTTGTCGGAAATGTCCGTCAGGCTGGTGGCCCCGAACAGGTCGACGTTGGTGCCGGTGCCGTTGCACGCGGCGGTCACGTTGAGCAGTCCGGCCGCCTCGGCGTTGTTGATTGCGGCCGCGATCGCCGAGGCCACCTCGCCGGCGGTCTGATCGGCGGTAAAGTGGACCGCCAAGTATTCCGGATTGGCAGTCGAAACGTTGTTGGGATCGAGGAGTTGGAAGGTAACTGTCGAGATGCCGTCGCTGACGGTGAACGTCGCGCCGTTGCGAATGTTCATGGCCGGCGGAACCGTGAGCGTATATTCGCTGATGAGCCGGTCGTTGGTATCGATGGTCTGGGTGATGGTCGGCGTCGTGTCGCCCTTTTTCCAGGTGCCGAAGTCGCTTGCCAAGCGGATCTGGAGCTGGTAGTAGCCCTGGGTAACGGTCCCCGCCGGAGCGACGGTTGGCGTCGAGAAGCTCATCACGTTGGCCAAGGCGCTGGTGTACTGTTGGCCGCGTTCGGCGAAGCCGATGATGATGTCGTCCAGATAGAGGCCGCCGTACGCATTGCCCGCACCGCGGCGGAAGTCGGCATTGCCGTCGGTGAGCGGCTTCGTAGCCATGTAAACCGGGTCCGGCGTGGTGTTCACGCTGGACAACGGGCCGGCGTTGGTAATTTTGTGGCCGATCAGATAGACCAGGTTGCCGTCGTACTTGAATGCCTCGCCGTCGGCTGCGAAAACGTGATCGAGTCCATCCAGCACCCGGCCGAGCGCGTCAACAGTATGACCGGCTGGGTCCTTCCCCGTGGCGATCTCCTTGGCGATCTCGTCGGCGGTCATGAGCGAAGTGATCGGCAACACCCTGTTGCCGGTGGTCGTGGTGCCGTAGCCGTCTCCCTTGGCGGTAACGCTCGGGAGAAGCGTACCTGGGACGGCCGCCTGGGTAACGCCCTCGGCGAAGTTGAGCATCACACGGGTCTTGGAGACGTCGGCACCGATCGCAATTCCCAAGCTGTTATGCAAATGCTCCTCATTGATGGCCTTGGCAACCAAGGCGGCCACCTCGGCGCTGGTCTCGCCGTTCTGGATGGCAATTGCCACGTTCCCAGCGGCGATAACGCCGTCCCTGTCGAACTCGAACGTCTTCAGCACGGCGCCGGTGTTGTCCGTGACCGTGAAGGTTTCACCGTCAGGGATCGCGTCGCCAGCCACGTTCGGCATGTGCAGACTGACGCCCATGTCGAACTCGAAGGTCTCGGTAGCCGCCAGGGTGGTTGGGTTTGCCTTGCCGTCGGCGTAGGCAACGGTGAAGGTGTCCCCGTCTTCGAGGCCCTCGCCCGAGGGAGCGACGAGGTCGGATCCGTTCAGCGTGACCGTGTTGGCCCACGCTCCGCCGGTGGTGAAGTCGAACCGCAACTGAACGCTGCTCTCGCCGGCAAAGGAAGCCAGCGAAAGGGAGACCTCGCTCCAGATGCCGGCGGTGTCGCCCAAGGTGCCCAACGACGACCAGTTGACGCCGTCGCTGGACGCGTAGACCGTGGCTGCGTCCGTCGAGGTGGTGGAGATGTCCTTGTCTAGCGAGTAGTGGAAGTACAGAGTCGGCTGATCTGCCGCCGCGTATTGCGAAAGGTCGAATTTCTGCGTGACGATCGAACCGTGGGCGCCGCCGGGCAGATTGTAGGTGTTGTAGATTGCCTGGTTGGTTCCGTAATAGTTGACGGCATCGGGTTGACCGGCGTCTTTCTCGAGGCCGAAATAGAAGCTCATGTCGCCGGTGTCCGCGGAATCGCCCGTGTACGAATTGCTCGTCGTGGCGTGCCACAGGTTGTAGTCGAGGGTCGAGAAGGCCAAGCCGGAAACCGAGCCGATTCCTGTGTTAACGCTCGTGGCGCCATCGAAGAAGATCGGCGCCTTGGTTACGGTCGTGACTTCACGGGCGGTGATTGGATCGAGGCTGAGGCTGACATCCAGGGCGTAGACGTCGCCGGTGCGGGTGACCGCGAAAACCATGTTCGCATACTTTTCGTTCTCGACGTTCGACGGTCCGGCCGTCAACCCGGCGAAAGCGACGTTGGAGGTTGGGTCCGGATCAATGGTGCAAATGAGCTTGGCGGACGGACCGCCGGCCGGCATTGCTTCGATGGAGAACGACTTGGTCTTGCCATCCCCAACCTCCTTGAAGCCCTGCTCCGTGTAGTGGGTGATCTCGTAAAAGCCGCCAACATCCGTCACGCAGTATAGACGGCCATTGAGGAACGTCATGCCGGTGATCGTGCCGTTGACCTGAAGCGCACCCAGCGGTACGACGCTGGTAACAAGGCGCTGGTCGGCCCCGTTCGTATCGTGGGCCTCTCCGTCCTCGTACATCACGTAGAGGAGGTTGTGCCGGGGCAAGTCTTTGACGTCGGTATTTTCCAAGGGATCGTTGCCGATGGCGTACATGGTGCGGCCACTGGTGGCCGGCGAACCGTTGGCATTCACGGTCTGATAGCACACGGCTTCCATGCGGATGCCGCCGGTCTCATTGGCGTCATCGCCAAACTCGACGATATTGATCTTGTTCGGATCAGTCGGGTCGACGCCGTAGGTGATGATCCCGCTCTCCTGAACGCTCAGGAAGTTCGATGGGTCGCCCGTGTCGATTTCGGCAAGGAAGCCGGCGTACGAATTCTTGTTGTATCGACCATCGTCGGTTCCTCGCGAGATGGTATACAGCTTGCCGTCGTTGCGCATGACGAGGTCGCCGTACGTGACCCCGTGGTTGTCGTTGCCTACGGCCCACAGGAAGTTGTCGCTGACAGCCTGCACCTTGCCGGTGAACGGATCCACCATGCACAATCCGGTGTCCGTCATCACATAGAACCCGACGTCGTTGAGCTGGTAATCCTGAGCGGCCAGGTTCAAGTTGGCCGTCGTGGTTCCCGGGAACAACGTGTAGCTGGAGGCGCTCGTGGTGCCGATGTGGTCCTCGGCCACCAGCTTGGTGGTGCTCAACGGCTCGATATGCAGCGAGGCATTGTAAGCCGGGTTGGCGGCGTCCGCACTGACGGCCGTCGATGTCACGGCGACGTAATAGTTGTGGCCTTCCTTCAGGTAGATGGGACCGATGTACGCATCGTTGGCGCCGTACGATCCAGAACTCAGGATGTCGCTGGCGCTGCCGTTCCCCAAGCCAGCCAGGTCATCGGCGATGTTCGAGTTCGAGCCGCTGTAAATCAGCCTTCGCTTGGTTTGCGAGACGTTGTTCACGACTTCCGTGTACTCTTCGTACAACCAAATCGTGGCGTCCGGGCGGTTGAGTCCGTCGGCGAAGTCAAGATCCAAGACGACCGGATAAACCGACTCGGCGCTGGTGACGCCGGAAATGTTCTCGATGGTGTTGCCGTACTTGATGCTGAACCTGTACCAATCGACGTCGCTCCAACTGTTCAGATAGCCGCCGATGCTCAGCATGCCCTCGTCCGACTGGAGAAGGTTGCCGGCTGGCTGGGCGGCCGTGTCGTTCTTGGCGACCGTGCTGGTGTCGGCGTCGTAAACGTCGGTCGTCAGCACCGAATGGCCGGGCAGACCGGAGACGTCGATGCCGGTGACCGCGTAACGGATGTCGGCGTAGCTGACCGTCGAGCCCGGATGCTCATAGACCGGCTGGAGACGCACTTGCAGTTGATAGTGGCCGGTCGTCTGCTGGGCATTGGCGGACTCTGGGGCGGCGCTGTGGACGCGGATGTAATAGGTCCCCTGGGTGCCGGTCGCGCCACGCAGCTTCAGCCGCATGCCGGCGTCGCTCCAATTGGTGCTGTAAACGTCGTCGTAGCCCATCCCCTTGTCCATCGGCATCGCATCGCCGGTGAGCGTCGATGTTCGCCGCCAGTCATCGCTGCTGGCCAAGATGTTGCCGTTGGCGTCGACCAACTCGAGCACCGTGTCAAGCGAGAAGCTGCTGCGGTCGATAGCGATCCAGACCTCGGTGCCGGCCGTGGCGGTGAAGCTGTAGACGTCGACGTCGTCGGGGCGATCGTAAGCGATCGTGCCGTTAACCTGGAAGCCGAGCCGCAAGGTGTTGTCGCCGCCTTCCACGTCCTGGGCCAATTGCCCCAGGTATTGAGCGGTGCCGGTTCCGCCGTTGATGTCCACGGCCAGGCCGGTGCTCAGCTCGGTCTCGTTGACAACGCCGACATTGCGGTCGTTGCTGTACTC
>JAJFUI010000080.1 GCA_021372555.1 Planctomycetaceae bacterium
GTCGGAAGGGCGTTAGATTGCTGAAGCCGAGCAGTCGGTCGATCTTTTCCGCCCGACCGCGGCGCGGTTCGCTGTACACGTCGGCGTAGAAGTTGAGGTTCTCGATGACCGTGAGGTCTGGGTAGAGCCCGAACCGCTGGCTCATGTAGCCGATGTTCTCCTTGATCCGCTCCGCTTCGCGGACGATGTGGAACCCGGCAACCCACGCGTCGCCGCCGGTAGGTTCCATGATCGACGCCAGGAGCCGCATCGTAGTGGTCTTGCCGGCGCCGTCAGGGCCCACAAACCCAAAGACTTCCCCTTCCGCGACGCTAAGCGACAGATCTTCGACGGCCGCCAATTCGCCGAAACGCTTCGTCAGGTGCTCGGTCTGGATGGCGAACATGGGAGTTGTACGATGAGCGATTGGCGGGGATTTCGCGAAGGCGGAAAGCTCACTTCGTTTCGATCACCGCGTCGGCCGGCATGCCCGGCTTCAGTTCCATTTTTGGATTGTTGATGTCGATCTTGATGCGATAGACGAGCTTGACACGCTCCTTCTGCGTTTGCACGTTCTTAGGGGTGAACTCGGCTTCGTCGGCGATGAACGACACACGGCCTTGGTACTTCTTGCCGGGATCGGTGTCCGTGGTGACCCAAGCCGTCTGACCGTACTTCACCAATCCTTTGTCGGCCTCGTCGATGTATGCTCGCAGCCAGATGTGTACGATGTCGCCGACCGTGATGACCGGCGTGCCCGGGGCAACGTATTCGCCCGGTTCGATATTTTTGGAAAGCACAACTCCGGTCAGCGGCGCGTAGACCGTGGCGTAACTGAGTTGCGTCTCGGAAAGCCGGAGGGACGCCTCGGCCTGTTGCAGCCGCGCTTTCGCCTGCTGAATGTCCTCGGTGCGCGGGCCGGCTTTTACAAGATCGTACTGCGCCTTCGCCTGAGCCAATGCGGACCGTGCCTGCTCAATCTGCTCCTTGCGGGGACCTTCCTTGACGAGCTTCAATTGCTCGACCGCTTGCTTGTATTTCTCCCGGGCGACGTCGCACGCATCGCGGGCCGCGTCGTACTCCTCGGCGGAGATGGTCCGCCGTTGAAACAGCGTGGTGAAGCGGCGCAAATCGGCCTCCTGTCGTTTCACGTCCGCGGCGGCAGCGGCAACGCCCGCCTCGGCTGCCGCAATTTCCTGTGGCCGAGATCCGGCCTCGAGGTCGGCCAAGCCGTGAGCGGCCTTCTCCCAGGCGGCTTGGGCGGCGGCGATCTCCTCGACGCGCGAACCGGCCTCCAATTCGGCCAGGGCGGCCCGGGCGGTTCCGACCTCGGCCTTCCGCATCGCGACGTTTGCTTGGAGATCGCCGGTATCGAGTCTGGCGATTACTTGTCCGCGCTCGACCACGACTCCTTCGTCGACGAGCCGTTCCTCGACGCGGCCGGCAATCTTGAACGCCACTTGCGCCTCCGTGGCCTCGATGTTGCCGGAGACGCGCAAGCGGCCGTCCGCCGCGACGTTGCGGTGCTGACGCAGCGCCCAGTAGCCGCCACCGCTGGCCACCAGGACGATCAGGATTGCTAGAACTCGTAGTGCTGCTTTCATGAGTCGCTTCCGCACAATCGCCGTTGTGAAGTGCCGTTCACACTGTGTCACACCACGTCTTCTGGTTTCGTTGCCGCAGCGGCCAGGAACAATTGCCACGCTCGCTGCGCGTGCCGTGTTACGTCGAAGCCGCCGTTGGTCAGATGCCAAAGGATGCCTGCCGGCACGACGATCCCGAAGAGCATCATGACCAGCGTCTGCCGATTGCAGTCGGGTCGGATTTGACCTTGCGACTGCGCGGCGGCAATAATTTTGCCAACCGCGGCCGCATAGCGGTTGAATATCTGGGCCACCCGCCGCCGCCGCTCCGGGCTTCCGGCGTGAACATCGTCGGCGAAAATAATCCGCGGAACGGCCCGCCCTTCGCGAATAAAACGGATGTGCCGCATGAGCACGCCCCGGAGTTGCTCGATCGGGTCATCGGCCTCGTCTCGCGCGGCCTCGACGTTCGCCATCAGCCGCTCTTCAACGCGGTCGAGCACGGCGAGCAGCAACTCGTCTTTGTTCTTAAAGTGCCGGTAGATGCCCGACGGCACCAGTCCTACCCGCCGCGCCACCGCCGCCAAGCTCAACCGCCGCAGTCCTTGGCTGGCTACCAGGCTCATCGCTGCCTCGGCGATCTGTTCCCGCCGAATCTGCGTATCCAGCTTTTCGTCGGCCATCGCAACCTCCGTTGTGATTGTACGTTCACAACAGGGGCCGGGTCAAGCGGCGTTCGGACGTTACCTTCGCACGACAAAATGTCATTTGGCCGCGGGCTCCTTAACACAGACGCCGGCCCCACTCCTCGTGGGCTGCGTGAAGTCACGAACGGCATTTGTCTCGCGCGGAACAGCGTCCTTGCATCATGGCGATGGCTCGGCCGCCAATTCCACGGACCAGCCCGCCACGTACGTCCGCCTCGACAAGGTCACCTATCCCAACGGCCGCCAGATCGGCTACAATTACGCGGCAGGGGTGGACAACATCATGTCGCGGCTCTCTTCCATCAGCGATAGCGTCGGCAACCTGGCCGAGTATACCTACCTTGGTCTGAGCACGATTGCCAAGGAGACCCGGCCGCAGGTCTCGG
>JAJFUI010000081.1 GCA_021372555.1 Planctomycetaceae bacterium
GCTGCAATCAATGCCGCCGGCAACAGGTGTCGACTGCGATACGGCGCAATACCGCAATGCGAGACGGACATAACATCAGTCTCCGGCGACTGGCAAAGAACGCACGCTGGACAAGTACGAGCGCTATGGTAATTGCCGCCCCGCACGATGTCAAACACGCGCCGCCGCCCCGCGCACTAACGCTCCGCGCGAGGCCTGCTTCACGCCCCGGCTTTTGTCTCGCGACGCAATCGCGAAATAAACTCAGTCAAGTCCGCCGGCAGCGGCGTCTCAAAATGCATCATCTCGCCGGTAACGGGATGAACGAAACCGAGCTCGACAGCGGCCAGCGCAAGTCGCGGAGCTCCACTGCGATCCGCTTGGCCAGGTTTGAAGAGCGGTTGCCCATACACTTTTTCGCCGCAAAGCGGATGACCGGCCTCGCTCAGATGGATCCGAATCTGGTGCGTTCTCCCCGTCTCCAACCGGCACTCGATAACCGTGTAGTCGCCGAGCCGCTCGACCGGCCGGACATGCGTGACAGCCAGCTTGCCCGCGTTCGGCAATTCCGTGCTGCCCCGGCGTCCGTCGCCGCGATCCCGCACCAACCGGCTCTCGATCGTCTGTTCCTTGACCGTTCCGCGAACAACCGCGATGTAGCGCCGCTGGACCGTGTGCTTGCGAAACTGCTGTTCAAGGTGATGCTGGGCTTGCGCTGTTCGCGCGAAGACCAGCAGCCCGCTCGTCTCACGGTCCAACCGATGCACTGCTCGCACGCGCCGAGCCGCAACCCTCGTCGCACGGCCACGTTTTGCGCCTTTCGGTGGCTGCTTGCCGACACGCGATTCCTTTTTCGCCACCAACTGCGGTAGCAACTCGTCGAGTGTTGGCTGAAGTTGTCGCTGGCGTGGCGAGAGTTGACGCTCATCGGCGTGGCGTGTGGTCGTCATGCCCGACGGCTTGTCCACCACGACCACATGCGTGTCGAGGTAGCGAATGCGAACGTCCAGCTCGCTGGCCGGCCGTGCTGCCGGCTGCGACAGCACCTTGACGACGTCCGCCAGACGCAATCGGCGTCCGGCGTCCGTACAAAGGTTGCCGCTGAGCATAATCCGACGCGATCGCAGCAGCCCGCGAATTTCCGACCACGAGCGGCCTGGCAGCCACTCGCGCAGTGCGGCCGACACGGTCTGATCGACCTGGCGGGGAAGGACACGAAACAACGGATCCTTGGCGGAAGACATCCTTTCCATCCTAACAGATGGAGGTGCGGGAGCAACTTGCCGCTCCGCAAAACGATCCACCCTCTTGGCTGGTGCCGGGCAGACACGCCCCCTATCGTCAGGTAGAATAGTCTCGGGCCGCATTTTCTCCCCAGCTTCCCCAAGGAACCTTTCAATGCGACGATTCGTCCTTTTTGCATGCATAGTCGCCCTTTGCCTTCCCCTAGGCGTTCGCGCCGCATCGCCGGCAGATGACGCCAAAGCCGCCGATGCCGCAAAAACGGCCAAGGCCGCCGCGAAGCCAGCCAAGGTCGTGAAATTGACCCTGAACGGCGATATTCCCGAAGGCCCAAGCACTCCAGGCATGTTCGGCGAGTTGAAGCCTTCTCTGGCGACCCTTGTCGGACGATTGGACTCCGCAGCAGCCGACAACGAAGTCCGAGCCGTCTGGCTGCAAATCGGCAACCTTGGCATCGGTCGCGGGAAGATCAACGAACTCCGCGGCGCCATCGCACGCGTTCGCAAAGCGGGCAAGCCAGTCTACGGCGAACTCACCACGGCCGAAACCGGCGAATATCTCTTGGCCGCCGCCTGCGACCAAGTCGTCATGCCGTCGTCCGGCATGTTGGTCGTACCGGGCGTGCGCATGGAAGTCACCTTCTGCAAGGGACTGCTCGACAAGCTGGGCCTTCAGTTCGACGCCCTGCAGATGGGCAAGTACAAGGGCGCCGCCGAGCCGCTGGCCCGCAATGAAATGAGCAAGCCGCTGCGGGAGAGTCTCGATGCACTCGTCGGCGACGTCTACGACAACATGATTGCCACGATCGCTGCCGATCGGCGGTTGAAGGATTATCAAGTCAGGACGTTCATCGACCAGGGACTGTTCACCGCGGCCGACGCCAAGCGAACCGGCCTGATCGACGACGTGCTCTATTCGGACCAGATCGAGGAAGCAATCAAACAACGGCTGAAAGCCGACGCCATCGACATCGTCACCAAATACAAGGTGAAGAAGATCGATACCGATTTCTCGGGCTTCGGCGGAATGATGAAGTTCATGGAACTTCTCATGGGCGGCAAGCAGTCCGCCGCGCCCAGCCAGAAGCCGAAGATCGCCGTCGTGTACGCCGTCGGTCCCATCGTCGAAGGCAAGACGAACAACGACATGTTCGGCAGCTCGTCCATCGGCTCGACCAGCATGGTCGCCGCCTTGCGCAAGGCGAACGATGATCCCAAGGTCGCGGCCGTGGTGCTCCGAATCGACAGCCCCGGAGGCTCCGCAACCGCGAGCGACCTGATCTGGCGTGAAACGGTCCGCACCAAGAAACCGTTGATCGCCAGCATGAGCGACGTGGCCGGCAGTGGCGGCTACTACATCGCAATGGGCGCAAAAAAAATCTTCGCCGCTCCCGAAACGCTCACCGGCTCCATCGGCGTCATCGGCGGCAAACTCGTCACCGGCGGGCTGAACAACAAGATCGGCCTGAACACCGAGGTCATTAGCCGCGGCGCAAACAGCGGTTCGCTCTCGACGCTAAAGCCTTTCACGCCCGAAGAACGCAAGGCATGGCTTGGCTTGCTCGAAGAAACTTACCGCCAGTTCGTTGGCAAAGCCGCCGACGGCCGAAAAATGCCGTACGGCAAGCTCGAGGGCATGGCTCAAGGCCGCGTTTACACCGGGCGAATGGCGAAGAAGCTCGGCCTGGTCGACGAGATCGGAACGCTGCAGGACGCCATCGTCGCCGCCAAACTATCCGCCGGACTCAAGGCCGACACCGACATCGAACTGCTCGTGCTGCCGGAGCAGAAGAGCTTCTTCGAGCAGTTCTTCGGCGATCCCGCGGCGGTCAGCGATCTCGACTCAGTGCTGCCCGAGGCCATGCAGGTTCTCCGCCAGACCAAACTGCTGCGACAGTTGCTTTCTGAGCGAAAACTGCTCTGGATGCCGTACACGATGCAGTTGAAGTAACGAGGCCGCACGCATCCACTCGCTGTCCCGGCACGTCCAAAGCGGCGAAACGCCACGGAAAACATGCCGCGTTTAGCCGTCGCCGGCACGGCGACGTTGACCTCGGGCCGATGCCATCATCCCCTAGCTTCACGCGACAACGGCCATAATCCGTTACCGCGCCCGCTCGGTTTCTCTTTGTGGACCGGAGCCGCCGCGCGGTGGTATAATGCCGGCTTTGGTCGTCCCCAAGAACCCCAAGTCGAGCGACATGATGACCGCCGCAGGCCATATCGCGCTCCGGGGAGTCCGCGTTCACAATCTGAAGTCGGTCGACCTCGATCTACCGCACGGCAAGCTCATCGTCTTTTGTGGGCTGAGCGGCAGCGGAAAGAGCAGCCTCGCCCTCGATACGCTCTATGCCGAGGGGCAACGTCGCTACATCGAAAGCTTTTCCGCCTATACCCGGCAGTTCCTTCAACGCCTCGAAAAGCCCGACGCCGAGCGGATCGATGGTATCCCGCCGGCCATCGCGGTCACTGGCAAAGGCGTCAGCCGCTCGAGCCGTTCCACGGTCGGCACCGCAACCGAGACGAACGACTACCTGCGCCTACTGATGGCCAAGGTCGGCGAGGTGTTCTGCTTGAAATGCGGCCAGCCCGTCCGCCGCGACACCCCCCAAAACGCGGCCGAGACGCTGACCGCGCTCCCGCCCGGCGCCCGTTACCTGATCGCCTTCCAGTGCCAACTGCCCGAGACCGCAACCATCGAGCAATTGGCCGCAGGCCTGCGTGAGGAGGGCTTTGTCCGTGCCATCATCGAGGGGCGGTTGCTGAACCTCGACGAAATAGCCGCCGAAACCCAGACGCCTCGCCGCTGCGGCGAAAGCGGCTCGCGACACGGCTCATCCTCTTCCGACGCGCCGCTCGTCTATCCCGTGGTCGATCGCTTGGTGGCCGGCAGCGCGTCCGACAGCCGGCTCCGCGATTCACTCGAAACCGCGTTCACGAAGGGCCTAGGCCGCTGCTACGCGTTCATTGACGCGCCAACGCCCGCTGTCTCGCAATCAGCGCCTGCGGTGGAGATCGATGGGCGGTCGTGGCGGCGACTGGGATTCAGTACCCAGTTGTCTTGCGAAAACTGCGGCATCGATTACCCGGAGCCGGAGCCACGGCTGTACAGCTTCAACAGTCCGTTGGGCGCGTGCCCGGTGTGCGAGGGTTTCGGCAACGTGATCGGCATCGACATGGATCTGGTCGTGCCCGACCCGTCAAAGTCGATTCGCGAGGGGGCGATTGCGCCTTGGAACACGCCTGCCTACGAGCACGAGTTGAAGGAACTGTTGTCGCTGGCCCGGCACTACAACCTTCCGGTCGATGTTCCCTTCCGCCAACTGTCGGACGAGCAGCGGGCTCTGATTCTGCACGGCGTCCCAGAACGCAACTTCGGCGGCCTGGAAGGATTCTTCGCGTGGCTCGAACGGCGGAAGTACAAGATGCACATCCGCGTCTTTCTCAGCCGTTGGCGAAGCTACAGCCCCTGCCCGGCTTGCGGCGGCGCGCGGCTCCGGCCCGAGGCCCTCGCGGCGCAGATCGGCGGCAAAAATCTCGGCGAAATCGCGGTCATGAAGGTCCGCGATGCAGCCGCCTTCTTCCGTGCAATTGAACTGACGGAACATCAGCGGCAAGTCGGCCGGATGATGCTCGAACAGGTGCAAGCAAGACTCGGATACCTCGAAGCCGTCGGGCTGGGCTATCTCACGCTCGACCGGACGCTGCGTACGCTTAGCGGCGGCGAAGCTCGGC
>JAJFUI010000087.1 GCA_021372555.1 Planctomycetaceae bacterium
GCCGCGAAGCAATCGGTTAGCTTCCTGGCCTCGGCCGTAGATAGATTGAATCGCGGCATGCGCATCGCGACCGCCGGCCGAATCGCCTGCGGATCGAGCAGGAAACGAAACAGCCACTGCGGCTCGACCTTTGCTCCTTCGTGGACCAGCGGAGGCGGAAGCCATCCCCATGCCTCGACCTCCGCGCCGCTCGCGCCCGACCGCCGTGCGTCGGCGAGCAACACAGGATAGAGCTGTCGCGCGAGGTCCCCGCCCTGTGCACGCCGCACGAGGGTTCGTCGCGCGTTGGGGACAACCACATCCGCATCGCCGACCGAATGGCGTTGTCCATCGATCACTGCCGGCGCCCACAGCGTGAAAAAGTAACGAGTGCCGTCCTCCTCGTCCTCTTCCTGCAACGCCCCCGCCGCATCGAGCCGTGGCATACCACTGAGTTCAACGCTTTCCGGCTGGGCGCTGAAACGCCCAGCCCTCGAAGAGTCAGCGGCGATCGTCCACCGTTCCAATTCGAGTGTGTGGCACCCCGCGCATCCGTACTTATCGAGCACTTTGCGTCCTTCGACGATTGCGGCGCGTTGACCGCTGGTCTGATAGACATATTTCGTGGGCGCGGGCTCGGTGAGAGCGAGAATGAACGTGGCGATGCTCTGCCGCTGGGCGTCGCTGATCGCAAATTGCCCCATCCGGAGTTGTTCGTCGACCGGTTTCGTCTCGGCCAAGCCGTAGTCGAAGCTCCTCGGCGAGCGCAGTTTTTGCCACAAAAATCCCTCCCGGCGATGCGTCAACAGTGCGTCGAGAAAGAAGTCGTCGGCGTGATGGTGTACCGGTGGGGGCGTCCCAACAATTTCCCTGGCAACGGACTCGCCCACGCGCTCGAAGGCTAACAGTTGTTCGGCTTTTCGCCCCCAGCCGCGAAGCGATGGCCCAATTGGCCGGGCGTCCTCGATCCCCGGAATGTCGTGACAACCCGCGCAGCCGCGACGCTCGATCACACGCCGCGCCGAGGTATGACTAGGAGAATCGTGAGAGACAAACGCAGCAGCAATCGTTGGGGCATTGGTCGCTGAAATGCCCGGCGATCGAACGCCTGGGGAGCCACGTTCGGTAATCAAGTAAGTTGCCAGATCCGTCGCCGCATCGGCCGCATCGCCGTCTTGCAACAGCTTCGGCATCAATGTCTGCGGCGCGTATCGCGCCGGGTCGCAAATCCATCCGACCAGCCATGCTCTACCGCCGCCCTCGCGGTACTTGCTTCCGACGTTCGACAGGTCCATCCCGTGCGTCGCCGTGATTGCCGGGAAGTCGCGATGCCGATGGCACGCCATGCAGCCGGTCGTCTGGAACAACCGCTTGCCACGATCCGCCGAAGCCGAAGCGGAGACCTGCGGCGACGGCATCCCTTGGGCGGACGCGAGCAAATAGTCGGCCACCGCCCGGATTTCTTCTTCCTCCGCCGTTCGAGTCTGATTCTTGACGTGGCCGGACAGGTGCTCATCTAGACCAAACAGCCGGGGCATTCTGGTGCTGGGCAAGAGCTTGGCGGGTTCGCGAAGCCGGCCGATCAGATACTCGCGGTCGAACTTGCCGCCGGCGTTTCGCAGATTCGGTCCCACCTTTTGCGGAACGCGTCCCGCGCCTGCCACTCCGGCAAATGGTGGAATTTCGTGGCACCCGAAGCAGCCGTATTGACGCACCAGCTGATAGCCAGCCAGAAGCTCGCCTGCGGAATCGGCAAACCGCCCGCTCGCCTCCAGATCGACAATCTCGCGGTGGCACGCAATGCACCGACTTTGGTTGAACGGTCGCGCCACCATGGGCGTGTCCCAGTGCGGATTTGCCGACCAGCCCCACCGGTCACGCCACTGCCGGGCCTGCGCGGGATCGTTGGGCGTGTGCGACGCCCAGCGAAAGTCTGTTGCGCTCCCCTGCCCATCATGGCAGACGGTACAACCAAAATCGCACATCGGGTGTGGGCTTTTTTCGCCGAGGAACAGGTCCAGCCGTGGGTGCGCCGCATACGGCTGGCGCAGTCCCGCCGACCCGGCATCACCAATCCCCTGGTGGCACGTCGTGCATCGGTCCCGTCTTATTGCGTGCAGCGTCTCGCTAACCGGCAAATCCGGCAGCCAAATCTGTTCGATGGCCGGCGTCTTCGGCCGCAGTCCCCGCAGCGCCCTATATTCCCGCTGATGCTCCTTCCACGCCCGCCGCTCGTCCGCCACCAGCATCCACACTGTCACCGACAATAGGGCGAGCACTGCCACGGCCAGCGCGGCGTGCATCCGAGTACTGCTGTAATAGGATTTGTGGGCAGCAGCCATCGTCGCTATGTCGTAGCACAAGCATCTCGCCTGTGACACTTGTCGTGACTTCCTGGAGTCCCAAACCGCCCAAATACCGCCGACGGTCATGGGCGGGAATACCGGCCCGACACGCTTGCGCTACGGGATGCAACTTCCCCACCAGTCAGGTGGATTGTGAGTGACGGCCAGTTTCCATAAAATCCATTGTATGAGCGATTTGCACGAGGAATGTGGCGTCGCCGCCCTCTACCATCTGCCAGGCCGGGGCGCCAGCCCGTTGTGCCCTGAGCAGGGTCCCGAAGAAATTTCCCGGCTGATGCCGCGGATGTTGTTGGACATTCAGAATCGGGGCCAACTGGCCGCCGGAATGACCACATACAATCCCGGCCGCAATCAGCTGATCGACACCTACAAGGATGTAGGCACTGTAAGCGAAGTTTTTCGCTTAAGTCATCGAGGCAAATTCGAGAGCGTGATGGACGAGTACGCTGGCCGCGCGGCCATCGGACATGTTCGCTACGCCACCTGCGGCGCCGACGACCGCAGCTACGCCCAGCCATTCGAACGCCACCACATCAAAAAGCACAAGTGGTTCAGTTTTGCGTTCAATGGACAGTTGGCCAACTACCAGGATTTGCGTGAGGAGTTGCTCGACGACGACGACAATCACCTCGCCCGCGAGACGGACACCGAAGTCCTGATGCAGCAGATTTGCCGGGCCCTGGCTGCCGAACGGCAACCGGCGCTGCTAGACGTTTGTCGCCATCTTGGCCGGAAGTTCGACGGGGCCTACAGCCTCGTCTTTCTCGATGCCCTGGGCAACATGATGATCGCCCGCGACCCGTTGGGCCTCAAGCCGCTCAGCTACGCGGTCGAAGGGCCGCTGTTCGCCGCTGCCAGCGAGAGCGTCGCCCTGCTCAACATCGGCTTTGCGGCCGAGAGCATCAAATCGGTGCCGCCGGGCCACATGATTAGCGTCAGCGAAGCAGGGTTCGAGATCCATCCCTTCGCCCATTCGCCCCACAAGGCGCATTGCTTCTTCGAATGGGTCTACTTTGCCAACGTGGCCAGCACCATGGATGGCCGCAGCGTCTACCTGGCCCGCAAGGCCCTCGGCGAAGAGCTCGCCCGGCTTGAAGACGTGGCGATCGACGACAACACC
>JAJFUI010000091.1 GCA_021372555.1 Planctomycetaceae bacterium
ACCGGTCGACACGCGGGCGGATCTGTACAGCCTCGGCGCCGTCATGTACGCGCTGTTGAGTCGCCGTCCGGTTTTCCGAGGCAAGTCGTTGCCCGACATGCTTTACAAACAGCGATTCGAGCAGCCCGAACCGCTTCGCCAACATGCGCCGGACGCACCGGCCGAACTCGAGCAGATTCTCGCCCAACTCCTGGAAAAAGACCCTGCCAAGCGGGTCGCCAATCCCGACATCCTGGCGCGTCGGTTCGAGGCCATGCTGCACGCGCTGAGCCTTGGCCCAGAAACGCTCGATGCTGGACGGAGTTGGTTTTTTCCTGAGCCGCCGATAGAGTCCGAGGCCAACAGCCTGCGAAGTGCGGACCGCTTGGCTGACGGACTCCGGGATGACGTTCCAGCCACGCAAGCCATCGGCGGCCAGACCGATGTGGCGAATCGACCGGCGGTGGGTGTGCCACCGGCCTTGCCCACCCCGGGCGCCGGACCCACGCCGGCTGCGCCGGCAGGTTCCGCGACGAAAGGTTTCACCCCGCCGGCCGATCGATTCGTCGCCGTACCGGAGGAGGAACTCGATCCGACGCCGGAAGAAGAGCCTCGTCCGGCGTTTTCCTGGCAGACTGGGGCATTGGCCATTGCGCTGCTGGCGATGGGCCTTATCGCGTGGTGGACTCTCCAGCCGCCATCGGCCGATGGCCTCTACGAACGCATCGCGGCGAAAACCGCCGATCAGTCGATCGGTTCCATTCTTGGGGCCGAAACCGACATTCGCGATTTTCTCAGTCGCTACTCCGGCGACCCGCGCGCCAAACACGTGCGGGAGTACGAACGGGAAATCGAGCTTCGCAATCTGGAGAACAGAATCAACCAGCGTACCAAGGGCCTGGGCAGCAGCACGCGACTTGAACCCGTTGAACGGGCGTACCTCGAAGCGATCAACTACAGCCACCTCGACCCCGAGGTTGGCGCCAAAAAGCTGCAAGCGATTCTTGACCTTTACGACGGCCCAAACTCAGACAACGAGCCTTCCGATCAGACCCTGATTTTGGTGCATCGCCGGTTGTCGCAATTTCAGCAGGAAGTCGCGAAGCGCGCCGGGGATCAACTGCGAGCGCTGACCGTGCGTCTCGATTTGGCGGACTCGCTGCGTGCCACCGATCCAGCGCAGGCGCGAAAGGCCTATCGGGCGGTGCTCGAGCTGTACGCGGAGAAGCCCTGGGCCGCCCCGGCCCTGCTCCGCGCCCGAGCGGCGCTTGAGAAACTGCCCGAGAAACCGAGCGGCAGACCGTAGCGGTGGGTTGTCCCGCTTGCGGTGCTGCCCGCAAGAAAACACACAGGTCTGCCCGAGTTTCCCCGGGCAGACCTGTTTAGTTCTTTCTACCGTCGCTCAACGGCTAGTTAGTTGCGGACCAAGCCACGAGCGGCCTGGTAAATCCCGCGGCTCGGAACTGCAGCCGACGGATCAGCCTTCGGGGCGGCCGGCAGCGGAGCAGCTTCCGGAGCCTTGGCCGGAGCCGTGGTCGGAGCAGCCTTCTTCGCCGGGGCAGCGCCTTCGCAACCCATGCCGCAAGCGGCTTCACAGCCAGCGACACAGGGGGCCGCACAGCGACGCTCACCGAACAGCTTCTCGAGCAGTTCGACGACCGGGCGGCGATACAGCTTGTGGCACTTCGGCTTGCAGACCTTCTCACAGGTCGCAACGCAGGCCGGAGCGCACGGCTTGGCGCAGGTCACCGGGCAGCAAGCGCCGCACTGCTTTTCGCAGGCAACGCGATGGCAACGATGGAACCGGTGGCACTTCTCGCCACAGGCCTTCTCACAGCCAATCGCCTTGCAGCAGGCCGGCTTGCAGCTAGTCTCGGGGCAGCAGCCCTTCGCTTCGCAAGCGGGCTTGCAGACGTACGCCTTGCACTCGAACAGTTCAACCATGTTGCCGAACAGGTCGCGCACCGGCGTAGGACGGCACTTCTTCACCTTGCAAGGATCACAAACGACCGGCTTGCACGGCTCACAGGCCTTTGCACAGCCAACTTTCTCGCAGCAGGCGACCTTGGCGCAGGCCTTGCACTCGCCGCAGCCACCGCAGTTCAGCCCAAGCATGCGATCCAAGAGCTCAAAACCGAACCCCTGGCTGCACAGGGCTGCGCTCACCAGGAGCGCTCCGATAATTGTCTTGCTTCTCATTGAGCAACCACTCCTTTACAGTGAACCGGGGTGCGTGAAGACGCTGGGTCGCTCCCGCGGTTCTACGGTGTACTGCGCCAGGGCCGTCGAGCCATTCCTTGGCTCGATTGCAGAACCCGATCCGGTTACCTGACGCACCCTCAAGGCGTGCGTTACAGTGACGCACGTTCAATTTGCTAAGGGTCAACAGTGGTATCGGCCGTGCCGTAAAGAAGCCTTGAGCCGGCGCAACGCGTTTCTAGCAAAAGGTTTACTGCTCCCGTTGCGCAAAGATTGCCACTCGCGTAAGCGAGCGAAACTTTGCCGGATCTGCGGCCTCAAAACGCCCCCGGCAACGCCCTAACGACAACCCCGCCGGCAAACTTTTGCCAGTTTCACGCGTCAAAATCCCGCCAACGGCCATCAATGAGACCGAAACTTTCCTCCGCTCGCCGGACACAGCGCCGCAAAGTTTCCCTAACCGGCAAACTCGCGGCTTTGCAGAGGGGAGAACGAGACCGTGTGCGCGTCAGGCCACCCTGGCAGACTAACAAAAGGGAACAAACGGTGGCTCGCGCAAAGACGCTAAGGCGCGAATACCATTGGGGAGATTCTGAGGGGCAATCTGCGAAGGACATATGGTGACTCGGAGATCGCTCGGCTGCGCCACAAACGCCACAAGTAGCATAACCGGCCCTGTCCAGCAAGGCAACTGACGCGGCGATTGAAACCGTCAACTACGCCAGGTCGAGCACGTACTTGGCGAGGCCCATCGGGGATGGGAGTTTGCCGGCCATGAAGTCCAGGTACTCTTGCCCTCCGCGCATGACCCCCAGCATGACTGCCTCATCAACTCCAACGTGATCTACTAGAAAAGACAGGTATTTGTCCTCCCTTCCAGGAAACACATGACGGAGAACCTGGAAGCTAATCGGTATGCCAACCGAAACGTCGCTCATGTCTCGCCCTACACTGTGAAGGGCGGCGTCAATGAAGCCGTAGACGTAACCTAAAGCCTTCCCGTTGAGTGTTCCGTTGGCCGACTCAATGGAGTGACCCGCGGCGGGAATCATCTGGAAGCGGAGCACGTTCGCAATTGAATCAACGAAATCCGCGCTATTTATGTCGTCGAGACTCCGACGACGCTTGGGAAGAACCCTCTCAAGTATGCGCATTGTTGGCGTGGTGCCTCCCTAGCCCTTTCTTTGCGGTCGCCCGGATACATAAGCATAGCCCACCGACACCGCCCCTCACAGTGGCCAAATGCAGGGGTGCGCTTGTGGAGCGCCCCGGCAGTGGTGGACCAGTGGCATATATGTCAGCGGGGCGGGCGTTTTTGGGCGGCATTGCGTCGTTGTTCGATACGCGGGGGCGCGGCGGCCCTGAACTTCCGTGGCGATCATCTCACTTTTTGGTTGCCACGATGCCGGTTGACAAAGGGCGGGCAGGCAGGGGCGTCCGGCGGGTTCACTTCCGGGGCCCGGTTGCCGGATTGGAAATGCACCACTGGCCCAACGAGAGCACCGGGCGCAAGTCATGGAGAAATAGCGGCGCGAGGAGCAAGCTGGCGATTCTTGAAATTTGTTTCGTTCAAGGGCCATACAATCGTTAAGTCCGGCCCCGCAAATTCAGGCCAGACCCTACTCTTTCAACCGCAAGAGCTGCACAATCGAAACAGCGCCAGCCCCCTAATGCGAGTGTTACGAGAGTTGCCGGCAAGGTCGGCGCAGTCGGCATATACGGACTCGACTGCGGCGGTGGCGGGTGACGAAAAGACCGTCTTAGACAGGTGGCACAGACGGTCGTCACAGGTTACGAGCCGACGCCACGGGTAATCAAGACCCCAAACATCGGAGCAAAGTCAATGGGCGCGAATCCAAAGAATTGCAGCGAAAGCCAACTCCGCAAGGTCGGTGTCGAAATCCATTGCCCCCATACGTTCAAACTGCAATGCGTCAAGTGCGGGCAGATATGGTCGCCAAACATTCCATCCCGCGGGTCACGATTGCACAACGGGTATTGGAAATGCCCGAACGGATGCAACGGTTAATCCCCAACAATGAAAGGATAACTCAGCATGACCACCACAGTGAGCGCCGAAGAGCGAGAAAAGACATTCCTTCATTGTCTGGGCGAAATTTACCACTGGGCCAGGTGTATGGATCGAATTCTCTTCCGCAAGAATCTGAGACAACTCGTGGAGTATGTTGCCAACGAGAGCGCCGCATTCCAACTTACTACAAAAGAACAAAGGAAATGGAAGGCCATAGTTGACTCCGCGATGGCAGAGTCAAGGCCGGCAGCGCTGGCTAGCCATTGGAGGGCAATCGGCGAATTCTGGGACAGCTATCAGCAATCCGGTTGACACCGTGCGGAATTGGCGGCCGATGATCCGGGCAGCCGAATACAGCAGTGGGACGATGGTTGACCTGAGCAGCATGATCGGCCCGTCTTCTGAGTGGGCACTGGCCATAGAAAATGCTATCGACGATTCAGGGCAAATTGTCGGCTGCGGCGTCAACGCGAGCGGCCAACAACTTGCCTTTCTCTTGACGCCCGTGGCCGAATCTTCCTCCCTTGTTCTGCTGGGCGTCAGTGCCATCAGCGCGTTTGCCTGCGCTTGACACGGCGAACGGCGAAACCATCGACACTGGCCGCTACGCGGCTTATCGACGGCCACGAGTTTGCCGACTTGTCGCAAGTGGCAGGCAGGCACAATGTGGCGGCGTGAATTCACCCTGGAAACGTGAAGCAGAACGTCGCTCCATGACCGACTTCCGACTCGACCCAGATTCGTCCGCCGTGCCGTTCAACGATCCGCTCGCAGATCGCTAGACCGATGCCGGGGCCGGCGCACTGCGTGTTCAGGCGTCGGAAGGACGTTGATACTCGGGTTCGATTCCATTGGCGTGCGGAGAACCGCCAGCAGTACTTCTGTCGATCACATCCCTTCGGCACAGCAGATTGGTGGCGTCAACTGCGCGAATCAAAACCGACATGAAGCGACTGGCTTTTGTTGGTGGTCAAGTCTGCGCGATCCTTGTGGAAATCCGCCGTGATTCCATCGTGCTGAGAGAGAGTCATTTCTTGATCGCAGTGACAACCTGTTGTCATTAGAGTCAATGCTGGCTGGCAGAAACCCGGGGCGCTCCCATTTTCTCGTCGGCTTATTGACGCCGCGCCAGAAAAAATGTTACAACAGCCGGCGTTTCGCCACCTCCCACTGCTATCGAGGCACGTAGCGAGGTGGCGGTCTCGTTGAGCACAAAAGCATCGCGGGCAGGGTTGCGATCCAGGGACAGCTATGGCTCGGGGCGACTTCTTTTGGGAAGGCTTCGCTGCTTGCTGTCAGCGAACCGCTTCGCCTGTGTTCACCGAAAACGCTTTTTGTACAGCCGAGTCGATCATCACGGCCTCTACCGCGTGATCGCGCTAGAGCCGCGAAATCATCTTTGTGGGAGTATCGTTATGCCTAAGCACTGCAAATCATCTCGTCGCACATCTCGTTGGGACCGCCTCGTGGGCTTGTTGGGCTTCCGGTCCAAGCAGTGCAATTGCGGGGGACGCAAGAAACGCTCCTATTCCTTCGAGCCCCTGGAAGAGCGGCAGTTGCTTAGCGTCTGCCACTGGATGGGCGGCGGCGCGGACGGCAATTGGTCGAACTCGGCGAACTGGGATCGTGTTCCAGCCGCCAGCGACGACTTAGTGTTCCAGGGCGCGAACCAGCTTGCTACGAACAATGATCTTGCGCCAGATACCTCGTTTCACTCCATCTACTTTGCAAGCAACGGATTCTCGGTGTCCGGCAATAACATTACGATGCCGGACGGGGGCTACATCTACGTAGATGACGGCAAGACAGCCACGATTTCTGCGAACGTGGCCACGGGCGTGACCGCCGTCTACGTTGGCGACAATTCCCGGCTGATCGATTTAGGTCTACTGTCCACCAGCGGCAGTATTGCCAAGGCCGGAACCGGGACGATGGTGTTGACCAACGCCAACAGCGTCTCGCCAGCCGTTCAAGTTGGGTCGCTGATTAGGGGCGATGCTAGCTTCGCGCCTTACGTTTCGGTCGCCGGTGCGGCATCGGTTAACGAAGGCTCACAGTATACGCTTCAACTGTCCTCGGCAGCGACTCTCCAAACGAGTCCTGACCCGTGGCAAATTGCAGACTGGGGCGACGACGTACCAGGGTCGGCCGATGGCTCGACCGCTACGCTGACACACACGTACGCTAATGGCACACAGAATCTACACATTAGCGCTTCCGTGACCGACAGCAATGGCGATGTGGCCACGATTACGAAGGCGATTACAGTAAACAACGTCGCCCCGCAGTTGCAAGCCTTCGGCGATCCCGAAATCAACGTCGGCGACTACACGTTGAATCTCTCCTGTTACGACCCAGGCGCAGACACGATTGACAATTGGGTGATCGACTGGCGCGATGGCCCCGCTCCGAGCCACGAGCACAAAATTACTTACTCTGGTAACCCGTCATCCGTTACGTATACGTATACCACACCGGGCATCTACAATATCGTGGCGACCGCCGTCGAGTCTGATGGCACGTACTCGGTTGCCGCCAACGCCGGCAAGCTTGACGCCACCTTCGGAGTTGGCGGCATGGTGTTGGT
>JAJFUI010000112.1 GCA_021372555.1 Planctomycetaceae bacterium
ACGCCGCTCCGGCCACGTCAACGCGTACTGGATCGGCAGCTTCATGTCCGGCGGGCTAAGCTGGGCAATCACCGAACCGTCCCTATACTCTACCATCGAATGCACGATCGACTGCGGGTGGATCATGACCGCAATCTGGTCCGGCCGCAAGTCGAATAGCCACCGGGCCTCGATGATCTCCAACGCCTTGTTCATCAGGGTGGCCGAATCGATCGTTATTTTCGGCCCCATCGCCCAAGTGGGATGGTTCAACGCATCGGCTGCGGTAACTTGGGTAAGCTGTTCCGGCGAAAACGTTCGGAACGGCCCCCCGCTGGCGGTGAGCACCACCCTGCGCACCTCCTCGCGCCGCCCCGCCTGCAGCGCCTGAAAGACGGCGCAGTGCTCGCTATCGACCGGCAGGATCCTGGCGTTTTTCCGCTTGGCCAGTTCCATGACCAGCGGTCCGCCCACCACCAGGCTTTCCTTATTCGCCAGTGCGACCGTCTTCCCGGCTTCCAGGGCCGCCCAAGTGCCCAACAGCCCCGCGCTGCCGACAATCGCCGAAAGGACGATATCGACGCCGTCGTTGGCCGCGAGTCGGGCGATGCTTTTCGGCCCGACGAACAGCTCGCAATCGGCCGGCAGTCCCGACCAGTCCTGCCGCTCGGCTGCCTCCGGATCGCTCACGACAATCGCCCGTGGCCGGACGCTCGCCGCTTGCCGCAACAGCAAATCCGTTTTCCGGTGCGCCGACAGCGCCACCGCCCGCAGCCGTCCCTCGGACGCAGCGATCACTTCGAGCGCGCTCCGCCCGATGCTCCCGGTCGAGCCGAGCACAGCGATGGTGGTGATATGGTTGTTCATCTGCTCCACTTCACCCTCGTTCCCACACTCCCGCGTGGGAACGCACTGGTCATTCCAGCGTGCCGCGTAGCCGCGAAGCAACTCGTTCCCACGCTCCCGCGTGGGAACGCACTGCCCGGACGCTCCGCGTCCCCCATTGCTTCGCTAATCACCATTGCGTCGTCACCGGCACCAGCCCAACCTGTCCTGCATAGTTCCGCGCGCTGGAGTATCGCCAATGCAGCGGATCATCGACGTACCCGCGTACCACAGGATTATTGTGTATGTACTCCAGCTTCTGCCACATTATCTCGTCGCCATCGATCTGCTGCGGATGACTGCCCTCCTGCCAAAACTGATGCGCACGGTCGTCCTTATGCTTGGCCTTCAGCCGCTCGAATTGCTGCAGAAGGCGATCTACTCGCTTTGCCTTCAACAGTTCGATGATTTTCGTTGCCGTAAACGACTTGAACTCCGCGATCTGCCGCGCCAAGTCCTGCGCGGAGGCAATCAGGTGCAAGTGGTTTTCCAGAATCACGTAGCCGTACAGAGCAAGCCGACCATTATCTTGCAGGAACCGCCAGGAGTCGAGGACAATATCCACCGTTTCCCGCCGCGTGAACACCGGCACCCAGCCGACGATGGTGCACGTCAGGAAGTGAGGATAGATCGTGTCGTAGATCTTGTAGCGGGTCCGAGTCATTCCGTCAGCTCCCTACGACGCAGGAGCGTCGGGCGAGTGCGTTCCCACGCGGGAGCGTGGGAACGAGGCGTTGTTGCCGTAGGCTTTTCTAGCCGCCTCATACACCTCCCGCAACGCCACATGTTCGCGCTCCGCCACTTCCCGACAAGACTCATACTCGGGGGCGAAACGCCGCGTGCCGTCCGGAAGGTAGCTCACCTTCCCTTCGACCGGGCCCCACGGCGTCTCCACCGTCTGCGGCTCGCGACGCAAGACGTGCCGTGCAGCGGTCCACGAGCGGATGCCCAACGTGGTTGTTTCGGCGAACAGAATCGCTTCCATCGCCGTGGCGTCTTTCGGCCGGCACAGAACCGTCAACTTCACCGCCGGACGGTTCTTCTTCATCTGGATCGCGGTGGTGTAGACGTCCAACGCGCCGGCGTCCCAAAGCCGCGAAATCGAGTAGCCGACGATCTCGCCGCTTACGTCATCGAGATTCGTTTCAAGAACCGCCACCTCATCCGACTCGCAACCGGCATGCGTGCAAGCACGCACCCTATTTTCCGGTTCCACTGCGTCGCCGACCATCAGCCGCAAAATGTTCGGTTGCCCGGCGAAATCCTTCTGGCCGGCGCCGCAGCCAACGCGGTCGATCTTCATCGCCGGCAGCGGGCCGAAGCTGTCGACGAGCGTCGCCAGGATCGCAGCGCCGGTTGGCGTGGTTAGCTCTCCTTCCACCGAAGATGCGGCCAGCGGAATGCCCTTCAACAGTTCCGCCGTGGCGGGGGCCGGAATGCTGCACTCACCGTGGGCGATCCGAATCTTGCCCACGCCTGTCGGCACCGGCGATGCCGCAATCCGCTCGACGCCTAACAGGTCGAACCCAACGGCCGCGCCCACGATGTCGGCGATCGAGTCGGCCGCCCCCACCTCGTGAAAGTGAACTTTCTCGACTGGCACGCCATGCACCCGCGCCTCGGCCTGGGCCAACCGCGTGAAAATGCGAGCGGCCATTTCCCGCTGTCTGGCGGTCAGCCGGCCGGCAGCGATCAGGGCCAGAATGTCCTCCAGATTCCGATGCTTGTGCTCCGGCGGGCAATCGACATGCACCTGAACCGCCCGAAACCCCTGCTTTCTGCATTCTTCCGCCCGCAAGTGTAGCCCCGGCAACCCGAGCGACCCGACGGCCACGTTCAACGCGTCAAGGCCGACCCCCGCATCCACGAGCGCGGCCAAGGTCATGTCGCCGCTAATGCCGCTACTGCAATCGAGATACGCGATATTTGTCATAAGAGGCATTGTCCCAAGTTTACCCGCCGTGGCAAGAGCCGGACTTGACCCCCACGGCCACCGTGGCTAGAGTACCGCCCGCTGAAGAACTCTCCTGGTGCGGGCCCCAATTGCGATCCAGGCGTCATTGTGGTGCAGGCGTCCCGCCTGCTTCTGAAAACGGCAGAGACGCCTGCACCGCAACGTCGTTCGACGGGCAGGTGAACCGATGGTTGCAGCACTCTCGGAAATGGCGCCGGCCGTAAGGTCCAAAGTGGCCGCATGGCAACACCTGCCCCATTGCATGCGAGTGCTGTACATCGCCACCCGCCAACGCACCGGCGGCTGGCTCGCCGAGGCCTTCGCCGCAGATAGCGCCTCGCACGTCGTCCTAGAACAAGCGGTCGGCATGGCCGCCGGCCTCGCCCGGCTCCGTGACGATGCCTTCGATGCCATCCTCGTCAGCCACGATGCGGACGAGCTGAACGCCCTCGACCTGATCGAAGGCTACCGCGCCGGCGGGGCTGACGATCCGATCATCGTTCTCGGCATGCAGAGCGAGCAGGAAATGGCCGCCCTCTGCTACGAAGTCGGCGCCGATGGCTATCTCTGCATCCACACCGCGACTACGCGGAACCTGATTTGGGTCATCGCCCGCGCCGTCCAGCGACACCAATTGGTCGCCGAGAACCAGCGGCTCGCGCTGGCCGAGCAGGCCCGTTTGCAGCGCGAGCAGGACGAAGCAGACAGGCTTCTCTGCCAGCAGCGAATCCTGTTGCAGGGAGCCGAACCCGACGAACTCGACGAATCGGCTGGCCTCTGCCCCACCGAGTGCCTGCCGGCGGAACTGATTGCCCACTATCGCGAATTGCTGCGGACCTACGTCATCATGGGCTCCGGCAATCTCTCCGCCGAGCTGCGCCGACTGGCCGGCTTGCTTGTGGCCGCTGGCGTCACTGCCCGCCAAACCATTCAGCTCCACCTGCACGTCATCGAAGAGCTAGTTCACGGGCTTGGCTCGCGAAGTACGCGTCACGTAATGAATCGGGCCGATCTGTTGGTCATGGAAATCCTGCTCCACGTAGCCGACGGTTACCGCCGCCGCTACCAGGAGCGAATCCACCCGCCCGTGCAGCAAACCCTGCCGGGGTTTGAGTAGCGAAGCAAAAGTCTTGTGCCCATGCTCCTGCGTGGGCACACACTCGCCGGACGCTCCGCGTCCATCGCAATCGCCGGCGACGAGATAACCGAACGTCGCGCGAAGGACGCAAAGCGTCGTTTACTTGCATCCCACGCAGGAGCGTGGGGACGAGGATAAATATTCTGGTTACCCCATGTCCGACTCCACCACCACCCTCGCCGACCTCAAGCTGTTGGTCAACGATTTCGTCGCCGCGCGCGACTGGCATCAGTTCCACGCCCCGAAGAACCTGG
>JAJFUI010000299.1 GCA_021372555.1 Planctomycetaceae bacterium
GTCGCCCTTCGACGTTGTCATTACCGATCTGGTGATGAACGACATTGACGGCTTGGGCATCTTGGAAAGATCGAAGGCCGACCAGCCCGACGCCGAGGTGATTCTGATGACCGGCCATGGCACCGTGCCGTCGGCGGTCGAAGCGATGCGTCGCGGAGCGTTCAATTACCTGCTAAAGCCGCTGGACATTGCGCAGCTTCGCGCGAGCACGGAGAAGGCCGCGGAGAGCTCGCGGCTGAAGCGGACCAATCTCGAACTGAAACGCCGCCTGGATGAGCGGTTCGGTTTTGAAGGCGTCGTGGGCGACAGCCCGCAAATGCGCGATGTCATCGAGCGTTTGAAGCGGATTGCCCCGACCGACGCGACGGTGCTGATTCAAGGTGAAACCGGCACCGGGAAGGAGTTGGTTGCGCAGGCCATTCACCAGAACAGTCCGCGGAAGAACAAGCCGTTTGTAGCGCTAAACTGCGCGGCGTTAAGCGAAAACATCCTCGAAAGCGAGCTGTTCGGCCACGTGAAAGGGGCCTTCACGGACGCCTCGGCCGACCGGGTGGGCAAGTTTGAGTACGCTCACGGCGGAACGATGTTTCTCGACGAAGTAGGCGATATGCCCCTGGCCACGCAGATCAAGCTGCTCCGGGTGCTCGAAAACGGCGAAATCACCAGGGTTGGCTCGAACACGCCGATCAAAGTGAACGTGCGGATTCTCTCGGCCACCAACCGTGACCTGGAAGACTCGATCGCGGCGGGGGCGTTTCGCAGCGACCTTTATCATCGACTGAAGGTGGTGACGATCCGCCTGCCTACGCTTCGGCAGCGGAGCCAGGACATTCCGATTCTGATCGACTACTTCATTCGCCATTTCGCCAGCCAACACGGCAAGCAGATCAAGGGGATGTCGCCGGCGGCGCGGCGGAAGCTGATGGCTTTCGAGTGGCCAGGCAACGTCCGACAACTGCGGAATGTGGTGGAGAGCATGGTGGTCGTGGATTACGACGGCCTGCTGGATGTCGACGACTTGCCGGAAGAGCTGGCCGGCCCGCCCGAGCACGTCAGCGATGGTAGCCCCGCCTCGCTGGCGATGTTGGTCGGAAAGCCGTTGACGGACGTGGAACGGCTGTTCGTGGCCGAGACGCTGCGGATGGTGGGGGGGAACCGCGAGGAAGCCGCGCGGATGCTGGGCATTGGGGAGCGGACGCTTTACCGGAAGATCAAGGAATACGGCTTGTAGTCCGCGGTCGCTCATCGGTGCTCGGTACTCTTTTCGCATGTCCGGGCTGGTAATCTAGGGCCTCAGGGAAAGCTGGCGGCAGTTCATTGACTCCTCCAAGCCTACGTGAAGCCGTCAAAGTTTATGTTACCGGCATTTTCGGCCGATCTAGCGTAAGTTGGCCAGTCCCATTACACTGATGCGGCTGGCGGCGACTGTTTGCCGGATCGCTGAAGCTTGCGCTGCCATTGGATACATACAAGGAGCTACGCTGTGCGCCGTTTCTGGACCTCCACCTCTTGCTGGGCCGTTTGTGCGTTGCTGATGACGGGCGTCGGAATCGCGGCAACGGCAAGTCGGCCGAGTGAAACGCTGTTGCCCAACACGACACAGGGATTCTTTGCCATCTCCAACGTCGACACGCTGGAGGAGCACTGGAACAAGACGCAACTCGGGCACCTGATCGCGGATCCGGTGATGAAGCCCTTCGCCAACGACATGAAGCGGCAGTTTGAGGCGCGATGGTCGAGCGTGCAGGACCGGCTGGGGCTGTCGCTGGACGATCTGAAGACCGCACCGGGCGGCGACACAGCCATCGCACTTATCGCTCCGGAGCGCGGCAAGGCGGCACTGGCGATTGTGATCGACGTGACTGGCAAGGTCAGCCAGGCGCGTGAAATGCTCAAGAGAGTCGACAAGCGGCAATCCGAACGGGGCGCGAAGCGGACCGATGTGAAGGTCAAAGGTTGCCCGGAACCGGTGATCCGGTACGAATTGCCTGAGCCAGAAGAGGAGAAAGACGCCCGCGAGAGCAACCCTCAGGGAAACGAGGGGAAGGTGGCGAACGGCGGGGCCAACAGTGCGTCGCAACGCCTGGCTTTCTATTGCCTGACGGGCACGCTGTTGGTGGTGACCGACAACTTCCAAATCATGAAGGGGATCTTGGAACGAGCGCTGGGCAATCGCAAGGATAAGGACAGCCTGGCGGACCACAAGCCGTTCCAGGAGGTCATGAAACGCTGCAAGTCGGATTATGGCAAAGACACGCCGCAGGTGCGGTGGTTCGTGCATCCGCTTGGCTACGCCGAGGCCGCGCGGGCCGCGACCCCCGATGCGCACCGCCGCAAGGGCAAGACATTCTTGGAGGTGATGCAGCACCAGGGAGTTGGAGCCGTCCAGGGCATAGGCGGATTGGTCGACTTTTCGGCCGAGGGGTATGAGTTGGTGCATCGGACGGCGATCTATGCACCACCGCCGTACGTGAAGGCGATGAAGATGGCGGTGCTGCCGAACCGCCAGGATTTTGCTCCACAACCGTGGGTGCCTCGGGAGCTAGCGACCTACACGACGCTGTATTTCGACATTCTGAACGGGTTTGACAATTTCGGCCCGCTCTTCGACGAACTGTTTGGCCAAGGCGAGGCCGGAACCTGGGAAGAGGCGATCCAGAGCCTTCGGGACGATCCCGATGGTCCACAAGTGGACTTGCGCGAGGATTTGGTCCGAAATCTCGGCCAGCGCGTGACCATGTTGACGGATTACGAGGAGCCCATCACGACGAAGAGCGACCGGTTGCTGGTCGCCATCGAGGCGAAGAATCCGAAGCCGGTCGCCCTGGCGATCAAGAAGTTGCTGAAGAACGACCCCAGTTGGCGGTGCCGCAAGGAGAAGGGGCTGGAAATTTGGGAGATGGTGCAGGAAGAGAATCCGGATCTAAAAGTGCCGGACATTTCCTTTGGCGACGAACCGCAGGTGACCAAGGCGCATCCGCTGCGCAAAAAGAAGAAGGCGGAGGAGGACGAGGAGGAGAAGAAGCCGTTGCTGCCCCACGCGGCCGTCACCGTGTGGAATGGGCATCTGGTGGTGGCTTCGCACATCGATTTCCTGTTGAAGGTGATCGCGCCGCCGAAGAAGTCGAAGTCGCTGAGCGATGACGCCGATTACCGGCTCGTTCAAGATCAGATCAAGCAGTTCAAGCCGAACGAAAAGTGCGTCCAGTTCTTCTCGCGCACGGACGAGGAATATCGTCCGACGTATGAGATGATCCGGCAGAACAAGCTTCCGGAGAGCGAGAGCCTGTTCGCACGTGGGCTGAACGTGCTGTTCGGCGATGCCAAGCATAAGACGCGGGCGCCGAAGATCGACGGCAGCAAGCTGCCGGAGTACAAGGCCGTGCGGCCGTATCTCGGCCCGGCAGGCTTCCGCGTCACGAGCGAGGCGGCGGGATGGTATCTGAAGGGGTTTACCCTGACAAAGCCGGCTGCCAGCAAATGATGAACGAATGACGAAATCCGAAGTCCGAACTCTTGCATTCGGGCTTCGGATTTTTTATTTGGGCGTTCGTCATTCACACTTCGTCATTCCTACTTGTGGCTCTGCTGGTAGATGGCCTCGATGAGACTTTGAACGTCTTTGAACTTCTTTTTCGAGGCCAACGTGGCGTCGAGCAGGCGGCGGGCGTCGCCTTCAGAGTGGCCGAGCGAACGCAGCACCTCGTAGGTCTCGGTGACAACGTCGGGCTCGACCTCGGCCTCGCGCATCTCCTCGCGAACGGCCATCAGGGCAAACTTGGGGACCTTGCGTCGCAGTTTTGCGACGATCCGCTCCGCCATCGCTGGACCGATCCCTGGCAGGCTCGATAGCGTCTTGTTGTCCTGCTCTTCGATGGCCGTGGCCACTTCCTTGACCGGCCGAACCATTGCGCGAAGTGCTTTCTTTACGCCGACGCCGTCCACCTGACAGATGAGTTCGAAGAACTCGCGCTCGATCTCGCTGAGGAAGCCGATGAGCCGCGGCGTCATGCGGCCTTGCATGGGATTGCCTTCCAGGTACTCGATCGTGTGAAGGCTGACCGTCTGACCGACTTGTCCCTGCAACTGGCGTCGGGCGAACTCCGGAATCAGGACTTCGTACTCGAACGCGTCGATCCGGAGCGTCAGGGTATCGTCTTGCAGTGCGGCCAATTGGCCGGTGATTCTTGTAATCATGGCTCTCATTTTCGGGGTGCGATGCGGGGACAACCGCCGGCGGTATGATGCGCTGCGGATGCTGTCTTGTCTAGCCCAGGTGTTGGGCCAGTCGACGAAAGCGCGGCATGACTCGATTCGGCTGCGCCGGATTCCCGTTCAGGCGGCTTGCCGTAGAAGCGAGACCCACGGAGCCACGGGGCCCGTGCATCGTCCCTTACGCCACTTGTCGGCGCCGTCGCCAAGTGCAGGCGAGCAAGCCGGCGGTAGCAGCGACGAGGAGAACGAGGGAAGAAGGCTCGGGTGCAAATGTGATTTCCCCGGACGAGTAAAGGCGGGAAGTGTCCCAACGGGGATCGCCTACAATCGTGAACTGCCCACTGTGGCTTACGCCGCTCCAATCGAACAACTTGAAGGTTTCGCCGAGCAGGTCGTTTAACGGGACGTCCGGCGCGAGTGTCAATTGCAGTTGTCCGGCAAGCGACAAGGAGGAAATGCCTGAAAACGAAATCGTGGATCCCCACGACTGACCATCGAAGACCATTTGCAGGGCTGCGGTGGGATCGAGCGTCAGTTCGCTCACAATCTGGATTTTTTTGGCGTAATTCCTTATCGTGAGGGTCTCGCTGGCCGCCAAGTTAAGCCCCTTGATCGACCCGTCAGCCAAGATCGTATTCCGCGTAACGGGCGGCATGTCTTGCATTGCGGTGAAATAGCCTGTGACACCGCGCAGGTCAGCTCCCGTAAAGTCGCATCCCCAGAAGGACACATTTGTCAGGTTTGCGCCTGTGAGATTGGCGCCGCTGAGGTTGGCGGAGTGATAAAGATCCACGCCAAAGCATGCGCCGGTGAGGTTCTGATTGGCCAGGTTCCAGCCGGCGAGATTCGAGCTCGAGAAGGGCCCACTGAAAACAATACCGTGCAGGTCTTTCGCTGCGTAGCTGGCGGTGCTGTAAAGCTGATTGGCGGTCAGGTTTGAACCGCCAAACCTTGCTTCCGCCACCGTCGCTCCCGTGAAGCTTGCCTGGGTCAGAATACCTTGGGAGAAGTCTGCTCCTGTCAGGTTTTGGTGGCCCAGATTCCAGCGACTAAGATTGAAGGGCGTGTTCACGAGCCACGCGGAAAAACTGATGCCGTGCAGGTCCTTCGCCGCATAGCTGGCGGTGCTGTAAAGCCCTCGGGCGGTCAAGTTTGAACCGCCAAACTTCGCTCCCGCCACCGTTGCCCCCGTGAGGTTTGTGCAGTCCAGGGTGCAGTTCTCCAAGTTTGCCGCCGTGAGGTTCTGGCCGGCCAGATTCCAGTCCGTAAGATCGTTGGGGGCGTCAGTACTTCCATACAGGCCGATACCGTGCAAGTCGCGGGCTGCATAGCTCGCGGTGCCATAAAGCTGGTCGGCGGTCAAGTTCGATTGGCCAAAATCCGCTCCCACCACAATCGCCCCACTAAGGTTTGCGCCAGTCAGGGTGCTCTTTTGCAACGATGCGTTCGTCAGATTGGCGCTAGTGAGGTTGGCGTTGGCGAGAGTGGTTCTATAAAACTGCGACCCTGTGAGGTTAGCGCTTGCAAGGCTTGCATTGGTTAGCGTGCCCAAAACGAAGTTTGCGCTCGTCAGGTTTTGGTTCGCCAGATTCACACCGCTCAGAGTGCAACTGTCCAGGTAGATTCCGTGCAAATCTCTTGCGATGTAATCGGCGGTGCTGGAGAGTTGATCGGGCGTCAACGTCGAGTGGCTAAAGCTCGCTCCTGCGACTGTCGCCCCTGCGAGTGTGGCTCCGGTTAAGGTGCTGTAGCCAAAGTCCATTCGAGTGAGATTGGCGGTGCTCAGGTTGGCATTAGTAAAATTCGTGTACCTTGCGTAAGCGCTTTGAAGATTCGCGCCAATCAAATAAGCCTGCGTCAAATTGCGATTATAAAGGTTAACGTTTGGCGCGGCCGAGACGCCAGCGCCGCCGACACAGCGGGTGCTCGATTGTTCTACGCCCTGGCTTGGATCGCCGTTTATATATTGCCATTGCCAGATGTCGGCCCGTGCCGTGGCGGCGCACGCAGTGAGCATTAGAACTGCCCAGAAGATTCGTCGCGCCTTATAGAACTTGGCGCCGCCGCAGGTCGCAGTTCGCTGGCTCATAGACATCTCCTTCACAGATAAGGTCCTGGGCCCGGCTGACTACCGGAAATGCGTGTGGGATGCGAACGCTAATATAGCAACCCTCCAACGGGCCGTCAACAATAACCCTGTTTCGCCCCAGGGATACATTTCCGAGGGGAACGGTGTCTGCCAGGCGAGGGTCGGCAGTGCAACCGCCGCCCAACGAGTGACTGTCGCCCCAACAGGGCGTGCCGCCCAACATGGAGTGCCCCAACGGAACGCAACGGCGGCTCCAGCGAAGTTCAAGGGACACTGCCAGCACCGGCGAGTTGCGACTCGCGGTAGCCCGGGACGCCTAGGCCGTCTCGACTTCCAGCGCCCGCGGGCCCAAGGTCGTGACGGTGAAGTCGCAAGGCGGATGATCGGCCAAAAAGGCGTTGATGCTTCGGCTCGATAGGCCGTCGATGAGTTGGCCAACCTCGCTGAGTGTCCGCGCGCGGCCGAGATGATACCAATCTCGGGCCAAGGAGGAGCTGCGGGCGGAACTCGACTCTTGCTGCATGATCAGTGCACTCTTGATCCGAGCCTTCAGACGCAGAAGTTCCGTCTCCTCGATGCCCTGCGTCAAGCGTCGCAGCTCGCACAACGTCACGTCAAGGGTCTCTTGGGCGCGGTCGGCGCCGGTTCCGGCGTAACAGAAGACGGAGCCGCGGTCCAAAAGCGTATGATGCGTCGCATAAACGCTGTAGCAGAGGCCCCGCTTTTCACGGACTTCGGTAAAGAGCCGGGCGCTCATGCCACCGCTAAGCACGCCGACGGCGCCCCACGCCTGAAAGTAGTCGCGATGCCGGTAGGGCACGCTGGGAAAGGCAATGCCGATTTGAGTCTGGTGGGAATCGTACGGTAGATGTTCGTAACGGACCCCGGCCGGGGACTCTCGAACCACTTCCTTGCCACCGGACGACCAGTCGCCGAATAGCTCGCCAACGAGATCCTGAAGTCGAGGCCAGTCGACGCGGCCAGCAACGCCGAGGATCGAGCCGTTGGGATGATAGCTACGCTGAAAGAACGCGCGGATGTCGTCGATGGTGGTCGCTTCCAGCGATTGGTGATCGCCCTGCGTCGGCCGGCCCCAGGGATCGGGGTAGTGGCGACGTCGGAGTTCGATCATGACCTTCTGCGAGGGCTCATCCTCCACGGCGCGGAGCTCTTGCAGCATGGCCAGACGGCCGGCCTCGATCTGATCTGCCGGCAGATGGGGGCGTCGCAGCAGGTCGGCGTAAACAGCGAGCGTTGCCGGCAGGTTCTCGGTCAGCGTGGCGCCGCTGTAACTGGTGTGACTGCTGGAGACGGACTCCGCCCGCTCGACGCCAAGATTATCGAGGTCGAGGATGAACTGACGACTGTCGCGGTCGCCCGCCCCGCGGAGGGCCATTTCGCAGGTGAAGCCAGCCAAGCCGCCGCGGTCGGCCGGATCGTAGACGCAGCCGGCGGGCGTTAGGAAGGTGAACGCGGCGGATTGCAGCCCATCCATCGGCTCGGCGACCAGCACGAGCCCGTTCGGATACGTATGCGAGAAGATCGGTTGTTTCACTTGTTGTGTCCGTTCAGGATCGGTGCGTGGCGGCGGTCCGCGTCTGCCGTCACAGCCTTCGGCTACATCACGCAGCTCGTTTCGATTGTTTTGTAAAGGACTCTCTTCGCGAAGAACCCGAGACGCCGGTAAAGACGGATGGCGTTCTGATTTTGCGCGGTGACTTCGAGATACACGCGTTGAACGCCGGCCTGCTGGAAGCCTGCCAGCGCCCGAAGCAGGAGCGCGGTTCCCAAACCCTGGTGGCGGTGTTCACGAGCCACGCTAAGGTTTTGGATCGCGCCGCAGCCGTACTGATCGCGGACTCCCTGGACGGTGCCGCAGTAATCCGGCCTCGCACGCTCGTTCGAGGCGATATCTCGGGAACGGCGCCGCCAGACGGGAACCGAGGATTTGGCATCCGGCCGGCAGGCGGCCAGCCAAGTTGCGCCGGGCAGGAAGCCGGGCTTGGCCACGATTTCGGTCATCAGCCGACGACAGCCATCGAAGTCGGCAAGGCAAGGAAAGACACTGGCGTCGATTTCGTTGCGGAAGCCGAGGTATTTCGCCCTAGCGAAGGCGTCGAGCAGCGAGTCTTCCCAGCCGATGAAGTCGTAGCCACATGGCACGGCCCTCGGCGTCAGGTCGCGGCCGGCCAGATCGATCCCCATACGGAAGCGCTTACAATAGGCGATTTCCATGCCACTGTAATCTAGCCGGAAAATGGGGGAGGGTCAATTGTCGGCGCCTGATTGCAGACGGCAAACGGCGTCTGTTAGAGCAGCGAGCGAAGCACGGCCAGGTTTTTTGCGTCTAACTCGTCGCCGGACTCCCCCTTCGGCGTTTCAAGGTACATTGGAACGCGGCAAAAACGAGGGTCGCTCAGCAGCAGGCGGAAGGGCTCCAGGCCAAGCCGGCCATGGCCGATGTGTTCGTGACGGTCAACGCGACTGCCCAGTTCGCGGCGGCTGTCGTTCAGGTGAAATGCCTTGATCCGCTCGACGCCCAACAGATGGTCAAACGCGTCGATGGTTGCCAAGTATTCCGTCTCCGGCGACAGCGGATAGCCGGCGGCAAAGACGTGGCACGTGTCGAGGCAGATTCCGAGGCGGTCGGGGTCATGGACAGCGTCAAGAATGGCAGCGAGCTGCTCGAATCGCCAACCGAGCGACGTGCCTTGGCCGGCCGTCGTTTCCAGAAGGCAGCGGACTTGCAACTGGCGACATTGGGCGTGAACCTCATCCAATGCGATCGCGATGTTTCGCAAGCCGGCCTGCTCCGTGCAACTGGTGCATGCGCCGGGGTGGGTGACGAGGTAGGGAAGGCCCAGGGCTTCCGCGCGGTGCAATTCCTCGACGAAGGCGTCAATCGACTTGCGCCATAGCGCGGCGTCGGGGCTGGCCAGATTGATTAGATAGGCGTCATGGCCCAACGGGTGTTTGATATCCAGTCGCTTCAGCGCCTCGCGAAATCGCTGGGCTTCCTCGACACTGATCGGCTTGCCAATCCAGCGGTTGCTGTTCTTGGTGAACACTTGCACGCAGTCGCATCCGATGGCGGCGGCTCGCTCCGCGGCCCGATAGTGCCCGCCGGCAATCGACATGTGGCATCCGAGGATAGGCATGCTTTGATAATAGCGGGTTGCCGAACCGACGACGAGAGAGTCCGATGCGTGGTGGCGTCTTCTTGTCGCCGCAACAGGGACCGGATAGTATAATGGTCACCTGCACGCCAGAAGGCTATCATTCGGCATTGCCCGAGTATCCCGCCCCTTGCCTTCCATTATCGCTCCACTTGAGGACACAAGCATGAAGCTTCTCTTGGCATTTGTGTTGGCTGCGGCATCGAGCGCTGCCGCGTTGGCTGCCGTCGAGGACCAGTTGACGCCGCTACCGCCGGGTGCGATTCGGCTTCGTGGCAGCCTGGAAGGGCCAATTCAGAACTCGGTGACGTATTGGAACAAGGGCGTGGTTCCCTACGCCGGCTTCGTCGAGATGTTCCGCAGCGGGCGGAAGTTGTTTGCCCAAGGGGAGATGTGGGGCAAGGCGGTCCGCTCCGGCAGCATGATGTATCGCTACACGCAAGATCCGGAACTGAAGGACATTCTTCGCGAGACCGTGGCCGATCTGCTCTCCACCCGCAGGGCCAACGGCAGCATCAGTTGCAGCGATGTCGCCAAGCAACCCGATGGACCCGGGGGCGATCTCTGGGAACGCAAGTACGCACTGCTGGGACTGGACGAATACTACCGACACGTTGAGCGCGACCCGGCCGTGCTCCAGGCGATGATTGACGAGGCCGACTGTACCCTGCGGCAGATTGGCCCGCCGCCAAAAGTCCGAATCGTCGATCAGGGCTGGAGCGCGAACCACATCGAGTCGTGCACGATCCTCGAGCCTATCCTGCGGCTCTACAAGCTGACCGGCCACCGCCGATACCTTGACTTCGCCCGCTACATCGTCGAGACCGAGGGTGGGGCAAAGGACTACAACGTCATCCAGGAGGCGATCGACGGAAAAGACCCGGAGAAGATCGGCGGACCGTACCCCAAGGCGTACGAGATGATGTCGCTCTTCGAAGGCGTCGTGGAATACTACCGCGTGACCGGCGACGAGCGTTGGAAACGGGCGGCTCTCAATCTCTACGCCAGGATTCGCGAAAAGGAAATCACGATCATTGGCAACGGAGGCGGCGACCAACCCTATCGCCCGGCCATCGCCGGCGAGGGTTGGGACTACACCGCGATGGAGCAGACCAACCCGAAAATCTCGCGAATGATGGAGACCTGTGCGGGCGTGACCTGGCTCAAGCTGTGCAGCCAGATCGCCCGACTGACCGCCGATCCTTCGACCATCGACGAAATTGAAAAGTACGCTTACAACGGTCTGCTGGGGGCGATGAAGCCGACGGGCGATGGCTTCAGCTACGTGAACCTCTTGAATGGCGTGAAAACCAATCCGACCGGCTGGGGCGCGAACGTCCAAGGCGTCGACGTCACCTGTTGCAATCTTAACGGCCCCATGGGACTCGCCTATCTGCCATTCGTTGCGGTGATGACCTCGAAGACCGGGCCGGTGATCAACCTGTACAACGCTTGCTCGGTAACCGTGCCCACGCCCGCGGGAGAGAAGGCCAGTATTGAAATCGCGACCGACTATCCGGTGTCCGGAGTCATCGGTCTTACGGTCACGCCAAGGGAGCCGGAGGAGTTCACGATTCGTCTTCGCATCCCCAAGTGGAGTGCCGCAACCACGCTGAAAGTCAACGGCAAGGTCGCGACGGCCGTGGCTGGAACGTACGCCGAGGTGCGTCGCGTCTGGAGCCGCGGCGACAGAATTGAGCTGCTCCTCGATATGCGGTGCCGCGTGATCGACGCCCCGCGTGGGAGCAATCGGGCCGGGGACAACTTCCAGGCGCTCATTCGAGGGCCGATCGTCTTAGCCCGGGACGAAAACATTGACCCTGCATACAACAAGCCGGTGAGCATCCTCGCCAAAGACGGTTACGTCGTGTTAACGCCGGCCCGCCCGACGCTACCGACGGCGCGGATGCAGTATCGCGTTCCTACCAGCGATGGTTTTATCGAAATGGTGGATTACGCCTCGGTAGACAATTGGAACGGCAAGCACATTTGCACGTGGTTGCCGACGCGGTGAGGGGGCCGCCGCGCCGACGCGGCCCGAGAGACATACCGATATGCCTGAACTGCCGGAAGTCGAAACGATGTGCCGGAGCATTGCGGCGGCGGCGGGGGGCCGCATTGGCGGAGTCGAACGGCCCAAGTCGCGGTTGCAATCCATTGACATTTCGCCAAGGATTGATGCGTTTCGACGGCGCATTGTCGGGCGGCGAATCCAAGCGATTCGGCGGGTGGGCAAGCGGGTGGTGTTGGAGTTGGAAGAATGTCCTCGCCCTGCCGCTCTCCCAGAGGCAGAGCGGACCGGGCGTCCGGATCGCATTGTGCTTGAACCGCGGATGACGGGGCTTGTGCTGCTTCGCGATCCGCCGGACCGGGAGCACGTGCGCTTCGTGCTATCGCTTGCCGATTCGCCGGCGTCCCAGATTATCTTCTGGGACCAACGAGGACTTGGGGTTGTGCATTTGCTTCGCGCAGATGAGTTCTTTGACCGCTTTGGACCTACACGGATTGGACCGGACGCGCTGGAGATCGATTGCGAGACGCTACAGTCGCGATTGGGCGGCAGCAGGCGAGCCATCAAGGTGGCCCTGCTCGACCAGAGGGCATTGGCCGGCGTGGGCAACCTTTACGCGTCGGAAATCTTGCATCTAGCGGGCGTTCACCCGGCAACGCCTTGCCAGGGGCTACGGCCAAAGGAATGGTCGCGGTTGCATGACGCCCTACGCCAGGTTTTACGGGACGCAATCCGGCATCAGGGCTCGACGTTGCGCGATGGCACCTATCGGGTCAGTCGAGACAGCCCCGCGGGATACCAGCGTTTTCATCGCGTCTATCAACGGACGGGCGAGGTTTGCTTGCAGTGCGGGGCGGCCAGAATCGTCAGAATCGTGCAGTCGCAACGGTCGACGTTTTTCTGCCCACGCTGTCAAGCGGCTCGGAGGCGGTGACGCGTTGCGCCCCGGGCTTGCGCGCCTCCGCCGGATAGACTTCGAGATCGGTTCCGCACCGCCCGACACACGGTTGGGGACGGATCGCTAGCTGCTATTGCGGCAGCCGCGGAACGCGGTAAACTGGCGACTTCGAGAGTTCCCCGATTGAGGATGAAGAGCATGAGCATGATCAAGTCCAAATTGTCCATATCCATCACAACGGTGGCGGCCGGCTTTGCGGTTTTTTGCCTGACGCTTGCGACAACGGCTGTCGCCCAAGGACCGCGGCAAGACCCGAACGCCCGGCCTGCAGACGCCGAGCCGAAGGACACATCGCCGGCTGGTGAGGCATACCGCAAGGGGACGGAAGCCCTCATGAAGGGCGACGTCGATGCAGCCCTCGCGAGTTTCGGCCGGGCGATCGAGCTTAATCCAAAGCACGCCGATTCGTACTGCGACCGCGGGCTGGCTCTGGTGATGAAGGGCGAGGTGGGCAAGGGGATCAGCGACCTGGACACGGCGATTAAGCTGGCCCCTAACGGCGCTCGGTCCTATTTTAACCGCGGTTTTGCCTATTTTCGAAAAGGGGAGCATGAAAAGGCCGTCGCGGACTACAGCGAGGCAATCCGTTTGGAGCCGAAGTATGGCGATGCGTATCGCGATCGCGGCTATAACCGGGTTGTGCTAGGCGATCTCGATAACGCATTGGCCGATCTCGACACGGCGGTGCGGCTCTCGCCGAAGGACGCCGCCACGTACACGAGCCGCGGCAAGGCGTACTTCGAGATGGGCGACTGGGATCGTGCGATTGCCGATTATAGCCGCGCCATCGAGTTGGAGCCGAAAACCCCTGATAACTGGTGCGAGCGGGGACACTGCCGGGCGATGAAGGGTGAATTCGAGCCGGCTCTGAGCGATATTGAGCAGGCGATCAAGCTGGCGCCGAAGGATTCGTCGCATCGCTTTGTGCGCGGTTTCACCTATCGCCGGAAGGGCGATTGGGACAAGGCATTGGCCGACTTCGCCGAGGTGATTGCCGAGGCGCCCGAGTTCAGCGAGGTTTATCGCGAGCGCGGCTATGTGCTGGCGCAAAAGGGAGACATCGAGAAGGGCTTGGGCGACCTCGACGAGGCGATCAAACGGTTTCCGCAGGACTACGAGGCTCGGCTTTGCCGCGGCGACGTCTATTTGATGAAAGGCGACGCCGACCGGGCGATGGGGGATTATGACGAGGCGGTAAAGCTTGATCCGAACTTTGCCGAGGCATATTTCCATCGCGCGCTGTTGAGATTCGCCCGAAATGACATCAACCAGGCGTTGGCCGACTATAAGGCCCTCATTCGATTGGATCCGCGGATGCCGGACAGCTATAAAGACTGGGGACGCACCGAGGATCGAGCGAAGCGGAGTCAGGCTGTCGACCGTCTGGAGGACGCGTTGCAGGCTGCGAAGGACGAAGCGGCGGCACACTCGGAAAAAGGCAAGTCGCTGCATCGGGACAACGATCTGGAGAAGGCCGTTGCGGAGTACGATAAGGCCTTGGAGCTAAACCCGCGGCACGCGGAGACGTATTACAATCGTGGGCTGGCCTATCGTCAGAAGGGCGATCTGCCGACGGCGATTGCGAACTACAGCCAAGCCATCCGGCTCGATCCGCGGTATCTTGGGGCGTACGCTAATCGCGGCTACGCCTATTACAAGCAGGGCCAGCTCGACCGCGCGCTGGGCGATTTCGAGAAAATTCTCGAACTCGATCCGAACAACGCCGACGCGAAGAAGAGCAAAGAGGTTATCGAGGGTCTGCAACGCGAGAGCAAATAACCAATGCCTGTCGCGAGAAAAGCATGGGGACATACGGCAGACGGCAAGCTCGTCGACCTGTATACACTGGTCAACGCGAACGGGCTCCGGGTCAGTGCCATGACCTACGGGGCAACGATCACGGCGGTTGAGACGCAAGATCGCCTTGGGCGGTTGGCCAACGTAACGCTCTCGCTGGAATCGCTCGACGACTATCTCCACGGGCATCCGTGTTTTGGATCGACCGTAGGTCGCTACGCGAATCGGATCGCCAGGGGCCGATTCAGACTGGACGGCGTCGAGTACGAGTTGGCGACAAACAACGGGCCCAATCATCTTCACGGCGGGCTCCGCGGATTTGACAAGGTTCTCTGGACCGGAGAGGCGGTCGAAACATCGGACGCTGCGGGCGTCGTTTTTCGCTATCGGAGCGCCGACGGCGAGGAGGGATACCCCGGCACGTTGGACGTCTGCGTCACCTTCACGCTGACCGACGGGAATGAGTTGCGGATCGACTACTCGGCGACCAGCGATAGGCCGACGGTGGTCAATCTGACCAATCACGCCTACTGGAACCTGGCTGGCTCCGGCGATGTGCTCGGTCACCAACTGATGCTCAACGCAGACCGCTATTTGCCCAGCGACGAGGGGCTCATTCCCACCGGCGAACTGCGACCGGTCGTCGGAACGCCCATGGACTTCACGCGCTCCTTGCCGGTGGGCTCGCGTCTTCAGGACGTTGGCGGCTACGATCATTGCTATGCGATCCGTTCGGCGGACGGCGCTAGCCAGACGCTGGCGGCTCGGGTGATCGAGCCGAAAACAGGCCGGACGATGGAGGTCTATACGACCGAGCCCAGCGTCCAGCTCTATACAGCCAATGGTTTGGACGGTAGTCTGAAGGCATTCGGCAGGCGATACGGGCGATATTCGGGCCTTTGCCTCGAGACGCAGCATTATCCGGACTCGCCGAATCACCCCGAGTTTCCGTCAACAGTGCTCCGCCCGGGCGACACCTATCGCCAAGTTACGACCCACCGATTTGGCGTCCTATAGGCCGGATGGGCTGCCCCCGTCAGGACCTCACGCGATCATTCGGCTCTCGCGGCCGCGCCGTATCTCGAGGAGACGACAATGAAGGTAGTCAATGTTGGCGGAATGGAGATGTGGTACGAGGAGCGTGGACGGGGTTTGCCGCTGGTGTTGGTACACGGGTTTCCGCTTGACCACACCATGTGGAGTGAGCAGATGGCCCCTTTGGCGGACAGCAACGTCGGCGGCGGCCTGCGGCCGATTGCTCCTGACCTGCCGGGTTTTGGCCGGAGTCCCGCGTCGCGCGACGTGGCCACCATGGAGCAGTTCGCCGACGACCTAGCCGCCGCGCTCGATGCGTTAAGGATTGCGGAGCCGGTCGTTGTTTGCGGGCTTTCGATGGGGGGCTACATCGCCCTGCAATTTTGGCGAAAACATGCGGCACGGCTACGCGCGTTGATTCTTTGTGACACCCGGGCGACGGCTGACGCACCGGCGGTGGCGGCCTCGCGGCTGACGGACGCTGATCGCGTTTTACGGGAGGGCCCTGGCCCATTGGTCGAGTCGATGCTTCCGCGGGTGTTTGGGGCAACGACCCATCGCGAGCGTCCGCACTTGGTCGAAAACGTCAGAGGCGTCATGATGGCAAATCCACCGCGAGGGATCGCCGCAGCGGCTCGCGGTATGGCCGAGCGGCCGGACATGAGCACCGCAGCGGCGGAGATCCGATGTCCGACGCTGGTCATTGTCGGAGCGGAGGACACCGCGTCGACGCCGGCCGAGGTTCGCCGGATGGCGCAGTCGATTCCGAACGCAGAATTTGTGGAGATTCCGGCGGCGGGGCACCTTTGCCCCCTGGAGAACCCGGTGGCCGTGAACGCCGCGATGATGGCGTTTATCGCGAAACACACTAAGTAATGCCGGAGATCGCGGAGCAGCAAAGCTAGCATCAAGGAGAACACGAATGCGATGCCAATCGATGGCGGCTTTTGCGACGATTCTTATGGGGTTTGCTGCGTCTGCCGCAGCGTCGGATGGGTCAATGCGGCCGATCGAAGCACGCTGCGAATATCTCGCCGATCCGCTTGGCGTCGACGTTGCGGCGCCGCGGCTGAGCTGGAAGATCGCCACGGACGATCCTTCTGCTCGGGGGCTGCGTCAACGGGCCTACCAAGTGCTGGTTGCCGGCAACGAAAAAACGCTGGCCGCGGATCGCGGGGACCTTTGGGATAGCGGCCGCGTGGAATCGGATCGCTCGACACAGGTCGCCTACGCCGGAAAGCCGCTCGAAAGCCGGCAAACGTGTTGCTGGAAGGTGCGGGTGTGGGACCAAGACGGTCGACCATCGGCATGGAGCGCGCCGGCGTTCTGGTCCATGGGATTGTTGAAGCCCAGCGACTGGCACGCCGAATGGATCGGCCAGGCGAAGCCGGATGCCAAGATTGCGCCCTGGTTTCGCAAGACGTTCGAGATTCGGGGCGTTCCAACGCGTGCGACGGCCTATGTCGCCTCACTGGGCTATCACGAGTTGTACATCAACGGCGTGAAAGTGGACGATCGCGTGCTGGCGCCCAGCATTTCAGACCTATCGCAACATGTTCGTTACGTGACCTACGACGTGGGCAAGCACCTGCGTGAGGGAAAGAACGTGGTGGCCCTGTGGTGCGGGTCCGGCTGGGCGGCTTTTCCGGAGTTCCACCTCGGCGCCAAGCCGCTGGTTATGGCGCAGTTGGAGATTCAGCCGGCGGATGGACCGGTGATGCGCGTGTGCACCGGAGCCGACTGGAAGACCCACCGCAGCCCCATTTCAATCCTTGGAAAGTGGGGCACGGAATATGGCGGCGAGCGTTACGACGCCAACTGCGAGCTCAGCGGATGGAACAACGTGGGGCTGGACGATTCCGGGTGGGAATCTGCCGCCGTGTTTCACCCTAACGTGCAGCTTTCAGCCGAGATGGTCCAGCCGAACCGCCGCATCCAAAGCTTGACGTCGCGAGAAATCGTGGCGAAAGGCAACGGCGTCTATCGCATTGACTTGGGACGGAGCCGCGCCGGCTGGTTCGAGGCCAAGCTGAAAGGCCGGCCGGGGTCAACGGCCCTGATCGACTTCTCCGAACGGCCCGAGGAAGCCCGCACTTTCTTTCAGGCCAGCGAGTATGTCTTTGGGCCGACGGGCGAAGGCGTTTTTCGGCAGCGATTTAACTATTCGGCGGCGCGATGGGTAACCATTAGCGGACTGGCGGCGGCGCCGGATGCGAAGGACGTTCGCGGATATCTCATCACGACCGACTGCCCGCGGGTCGCGAAGTTTGAGTGCTCCGACGAACTGTTGAACCGCATCTATGAGACAACGCTTTGGACGTTCCGCTCGCTAAGCCTTGGCGGATACACAGTGGATTGCCCACACCGTGAGCGGATGGGGTACGGCGGCGACGCCCACGCCACGATGGAAACGGCGATGATGAACTTCAGCATGGGGGCGTTTTACACAAAGTGGTTGGGCGATTGGCGAGATGTTCAGCGTCCAAACGGCGATCTGCCGTATACCGCGCCAACGCGCTGGGGCGGGGGCGGGCCGGCGTGGAGCGGCATTTGTGTGACGTTGCCATGGCAGGTCTATCTGCACTACGGCGATGTGCGCGTGTTGGAAGAAAATTATCCCATGATGCAGCGATGGATGGCCTTTCTGCAAACCAAGACGAAGGCCAATTTGCTGCAACGTTGGGGCGGCGAGTGGGACTTCCTCGGCGACTGGGTGCCGCCAGGCACCGGACAGGAACTGGGCAAGCGAGTCGATGACCGCTCGGCGCTACTGTTCAACAATTGCTACTACGTGGACAACGTCGCCACGATGGCCAAGATCGCCCAAGTACTGGGCAAAACAGAGGACGCCGCCGCCTATCGGAAACGCGCGGAGGCCATTGCCGCCGCGACGCATCGAGAGTTCTTTCACCCAGAGAAGAGCACCTATGCCGGTGGCCAGCAATTGTATGAGGCGATGCCGCTGTTAATGGGCATCACGCCGCCGACGCTGCAGCCGTCGGTGATGAAGCAGCTCGAGAAGGAAATCGTCGTCGCGAAGCGAGGGCATCTCGACACTGGCATCCATGGCACCGCGTACCTGATACGCTCGCTTGTCGAGCGCAATCGAAACGACCTGATCTTGTTGATGGCAAGCCAGAAAACGTTTCCAGGCTGGGGCTACATGCTCGAACAGGGCGCCACAACGATATGGGAAGAGTGGGACGGCAAGAGTTCGCTGTTGCACAGTTCCTTTTTGCCGATCGGAGCCTGGTTTATCGAGGGACTGGCCGGAATCCGCCTAGATCCGTCAACGCCCGGCTACAAGCAGTTCACGATTCGCCCTGGCGTGGTTGGCAATCTGACCTGGGCCAAAGGCGAATACGACTCGATGCATGGGAAGATCGCTTGCCAGTGGCGGCGAGCCGACGGCCGACTGAGGGTTTCGGTCGAGGTGCCGCCAAACACCAGCGCCACGGTGTACGTGCCGACTGATAACCCCGCGTCGGTGACGGAAGGCGGACGGCCGATCGCAAAAGCGGTCGGCGTCGTTGCAGCGCCGCCGGCCGATAACGCAGCAGTCTTCCGCGTTGGCTCCGGCCGGTATGTCTTCGAGAGCAAGTCGCCGTCGGCTCGCTGATCGCAACGCAGCACTGCGACCTGGTGCTACAACAGGGCCGTTTGGGCCAAGGACGCGAACACGGCGTCGGTTGCGGTCGCCGCGCGCGAGAAAACTGGCAGCGCGGAGTTGTTTTCGTCCGAATCGCTTAGCGCGGCCATCAACGTCTGGACGCATCGCTGGCGATCGATCGAGGGGATTCGTTCCAGTGAGGCGCCCTGGTCCGCGATTGCGGCCGATTTCCCATCGATCTGATTGAGCGATTCATCCCCCGCAACGCCGTGGACGCCGGTATCGATCGTCGGCGCAACCGCCGCCGCACTGCTGGTCGCGGCGAAGACCTTAGCGGCAGCGTTAACACGATCGGTCGTTGAGTCAGCCCGAGGACCGATGACGGTGCCAGGCGGACATAGGTCGCGATTGGCGAACGACGCGCAGACAGTGGTTTGAACGTCGGCCAGCACCGGAGCGGCGTTGGAATCGCTGGTGGTTGCCGCGTTCGACTCGAAGCCGGAGGCATTCCCGGTCTCTGGAGCAAGAGCGGTAACCGCTGCCGAGACAACAGTAACGCCGGCCGACGTTGCGTTGTTGCTTTGATCGCTGACGCCGGCGTCGGCCATCGGTACCGGAGTGATTAGTTGCAGGGCCTCGGTTATCGCCGTGGAGCTATTCAGTGCCAGGATAGCATCGGTGGCATTGATGACGCCGTCACGGTTGTAGTCATAAGGGCTAGTGGCGGCCAGACGTTTAAAGGCCTGGGTGTGGCTGGCCGCGATCAGAGCGTCACCGGGCGTCACGGAGGCGTCGGCCGGCGAGTCGCCAGATTCACCGATTGCGTTTCCGAAATAGAAGACCTCTGGCGTTGCCAGAGCGGTGGCCGCGGTAGCCAGGACCTCGACTTGAAGCCACTGCTGCTGGATCGCGTTGTCCGCCCAGGTGAGTGTCACGCGAGTAGTGTGCTGGTCGGCAAGCAACCTCGTCGATACGGTTGGCGTCGACGCGGTCGCCCATGTGCTCGCATCGTCACCGTTGCCCACCTTGAACTGGAAGTCGGCCGCAGTGATAGGGCCCGCCGCGTCGGCGATGTCAACGATGATGCCGTTGATGCCGCGGCTGTAACTCGTGTAGTTGGCGAACGTTGCCTTCTCGCCCGGCAAAAGTGCGGTTTTGTCCGTCGCAATGGCGTCGTCGTCGGTCCTGCCTTTGTTCTCGGCGTCGAAGCAGGAGTTGTTGTAAAAGACGTACCGGCCGGCGATGGTGGCGGGCATCGCATTTTGGGCGCCCTCGTTCAAGTGGGCGAAATCGGCAACATTGGCCACCGGAGCCGCAGCCGCGTGGCTGCTATCGAAAACCGCCGCTGGCTGGCTAGCGACGGTGACGCTCAGGAGCGCTCGGGCTTCCATCAGTTCCAGACGCAACGGTCGAAGACCGGGCCGGCGGTTTTGGGCGGGCCGCTTTCGACGAAAAGACTCTCGATGCCAAGCCGACACCCACGAGCATAGTACTTCCCGAAGAAGCCCAGACATAGCAGCCGGCTCCTAAAGAATTGCCAACACCGAACTTCGAGGACTTTGCCGATTTTAACACCTCTGGGCGTCCCCGTCAAAAAAAGCGACGACCTTTCACGGGACCGAGTCGGGGCCCATGTTGGCCTTTGCCTGCGGGCCGAATCTGGATAGCATCTTGCCGCTCGCATTAAGAGGGATCGGCTACCCGGTACTTTGGCAATGAAATTGCACGTCTCAACGCTGGCATTTTTGGCATGTGGAGTGCTGTTCTCGGCGGCCGCATCGGCACAGATGACAAACGGCACAATGGCGTCGCCATCGGTGCCCAGCCCACCGTCGGCGGAGCAGCCCGGTTGGCCGCCCAGTGCTCCGCCATCGCCGAGCTCGTTCGGCGCATCGCCAAGTACGCCGGCTATTCCGCAGGATACCCCATCCCGATCGGCGTCTAACGCTGGCGAGCTTGGCATTTTTGCGGCGGCATCCAGCCCACGATGGGACGTCGCTGCCGACGCCCTATTTCTGGCCAGGACCACTGGGGCGGGCGTTCACCTCGGGTGGACCGACTACAATCCGAGTTCCGGCGCGCCGCCAACCGTCTTCACCCACGACTTGTGGAGCGATGACGCGTTGTTTCCGCTCGCGCCCGGACTTAGGGTGCAACTTGCGGCGCAGGTGACCGACTCGATGTCGATCGAGGGAATTGGCTGGGGGCTGCAACAGTGGTCCGTCGGCAGGACCATTTATGGCGATCCGGATACGTACAGTGTGCTGGCCTACTCGCCGTGGCTTCAGGTCCCCGCGCTGCTTAACGACGGCATGGACAACTGGCTAAGCTACCGGTATCGCAGCGATGTAGCCAATGCGGAACTGAATCAGCGGTTCAAGCTAAACCCATACGATCCGTTCCGAAGCCTCTCGTTCTTGTGGGGCGTCCGCTATTTCCGCCTCGCCGATCAGTTCACCCTGAGCGGGTCCGATCTTTACAATGCCGCCCGCGAGGACTTGGAGTGGCAAACGAAGAATAATCTGATCGGCATGCAAGTCGGACTGCAATGGGGATGGACATGGGACCGATTTCAGCTTGGCGTCGAAGCGAAGTTCGGTCTCTATGCCAACGTCTACTCGCAGCACGGAACGGACACCGGCGTTGGGCCGGGCTTTATCGCGTATGACGACTCCAATAGCGGTACGGACCTCGGGACGCTGGTGGAAGTCTCGCTGCAGGCCCGTTACCGTATCACGCAGTCTTTGTGGTTGCGTGGCGGTTATCAATTTTACGGGGCAGGCGGCCTGGCGCTGGGGCCTCGCCAGCTCGCCGGGTACAACGACAGCGGCAGCATAGGGATGGACGGCTTGTCCGTGGGCCTGGAGTTCACACACTAGGCGAGCCATCCGCCCCCTTCTCCGCGCCGGCTTCGCCGCGTCTGCCGGCAAGCAAGGCGTTGCGCCATTCCAACGCAACACGCGAAATACCCTGCCGCAGCGGGGATGCAGCGATTTCTTTGGTATCCGAAACGCAACGGCCCGGAGGCGATTGGGACCGCACGCCCGTCGCTCGTCATGCGGCAAATAGCTTTCTGCATTTGCCGCAATTTGACGCATGGCTCCGCCCGCAAAGTCACCAAGAATCCGCAAAACTTGCCGTTGCATCCGGTCGCGGTTGCTGAGACAATGCGACCTCCTCACACAGTCTCGCAACATTGACTCTGGCCAAGACCGAAGCTACCGAAACGAGCGAAACGGACTTCGCCCACAGACCAGGAGGGAACCGATGGTCACCCTGCATGCCGCGCTAGCGGCCTTGGCGATTGCTGGCGCGGGCCAGAGTCCCACGGTGCTGCTGGATTTCTACGCCGATTGGTGCGGTCCCTGCAAGGCGATGAGCCCGACTGTCGATGCCCTGGTCGCCAAAGGCTACCCGGTCCAACGGGTCAACATCGATCAGGACCGCCCGCTGGCCGCGAAGTATGGCATTCGAAGCATCCCCTGCTTCGTCATGCTTGTTAACGGCCGCGAGGTTGATCGCGTCAACGATACGACGACATTCAGCCGTCTAGAACGGATGTGCAAGCTGGGCGTGCCGCCGGCAACCGCCCCGCCGTCTCCGGTAATGCGAGCCCAAGACGGCCCGTCCGCCGCGACGCCGGCGGTGCTTCCGGCCGGATTCCAGGCGAATCAGACGATTCCGATTCCTCCGACGCCGGAAAATGCGTCCGGGGCGCCAGCGGCCGACAGCATGGGGACGACCGGCAATCCGTACGGCGTGCCACCCTCCCCGGCGGCCAACGCCGCACCCGGTGTCACCGATGCCGCGATTATCGCCGCGAGCGTTCGCCTTCGCGTCGAGGACCCGACCGGTCGTTCGTGTGGATCAGGCACGATCATCGATAGCCGCGGCGGCGAGGCCCTCGTGCTCACCTGCGGCCACATCTTTCGCGATTCGCAGGGCAAGGGGAAAATCGAGGTCGATCTGTTCGGCACGAATCAACAAGCGGTTCCCGGCAAACTGGTGTCCTACGATCTGACGCGTGACGTGGGTTTGGTGTCGATTCGTCCGACGGCCCCCGTGGCTATTGCCCGACTGGCGCCCGACGGCTACCGCGTCTCGCCAGGCCAGCCGGTGGTCAGCGTCGGCTGCAACAACGGGGCGGATCCGACGGCTCGCCGCAGCCAGGTTACCCGCTTGAACCGTTTCCAGGGCCCGCCCAACATCGAGGTTGCCGGCCAGCCAGTTGAGGGCCGCAGTGGTGGCGGGCTGTTTTCTGCGGACGGCTATGTCATCGGTGTCTGCAACGCCGCCGATCCCAGCGACCGCGAAGGCCTCTTCGTTGCCGCCGACGCAATTCGAGCCCAGTTGGACCAAGAGCAACTTTCTTTCGTCTACAAATCGCCGTCCGGCAACACTGCAAAGCCTTCGGATGCTCTCTCCCCGGCGGGAACCACGCCAGTGATGCCGGCCGTTGGGCTTGCCGCATCCGGCGGTGCGGCGGACATGCCCCCAGTGCAGCCAACTTCCGGCATAGCGCCGTCGAGCAGTCTCGCCTCGCACGAACAGGCCGCAATGGACGAGATTCGCCGCAGCCTGAGAGAAGGGGCCGAGGTAGTGGTCGTCGTCCGCCCGCGTGGCAAATCCGACGCCCAGAGCGAGGTGATCATTCTCGATCACGTCTCGCCCGAGTTCCTCAAACGCCTTGCTGCGGAGCGGCGATCGGTGGGCGACAACATCCCCGTGTCGCGTGAATCGTCCACGCCGCGCAAGAAGTGGCTCGAATGGTCCGCCCCCGGCGAACCCGCTGCCGCATCCGCCACCCCTACGAACACTCGCTGAGGGTGCGCAAGCTTGCCGTCCCAGCTGCTAACCACGCGGGCAGGCCGAACTGGCTTGTCCTAGTCGCCCACGAAGTGTCCCATCAAGCGCCAGCCCTCGGGGAACACTAGCGTCGAGCGATTGGCGGTTGGGTCGTCGTAGCTCTTGGCCGCATCCGGCGTAACATTGCTGCCCGCCATGGCGAACGGCACGTAACCGTGAGCATGCGTTTTCGTTCGCAACGGCGTCGGATGGTCGGGGCTGATCAGAATTCGGTACTGCCCATGCTTATTCAGGGCGTCGTGAAGCGGTGCGACGATGTGCCGGTCGATTTCCTCCAGGGCTTTCACCTTCTCATCGACTCTGCCTTCGTGCGACGCCTCATCGGTCGCCTCGACGTGCACGCAGACCATGTCCACTTCGTCGAGCGCCGCCACAGCATATCTCCCCTTCGCAGCGTAATCGGTGTCGATGTAACCGGTTGCCCCAGGAACCTCGATCGACCGCCAGCCGATCAGCCGTGCCAGCCCGCGAAGCAGGTCGACGGCGCAGATCATCGCGCCTCGCTTGCCATAAACCTCCGCGAAGGGACGAAGCTGCGGAGCGCTGCCGAGGCCCCAAAGCCACACATTCGTCGCCGGCAGTTTCCCGGCCGCACGCCGAGCCGCATTCACCGGATGCTCGGCGAACAACTCGACCGTCTCACTCATCAGCCGGTAGAGCAGATCGCAACCCGGTCCCCGCGGATAGTCGTCGAGCACAGGTTTGTCGGTCAGGTCATGCGGAGGCGTCCCGCGTGTGTCCGGCGAGAACGGAGCTGGCTGGCCTTCGCCGCGATAGATCAGCAGGTTCCGGTAACTAATGCCAGCATGGAATTCGAGCCGCTCACTGCCGAGCTTCTCCTGCACGCTTTTCAACAACGCCGCCGCCTCGGGCGAGGAAATGTGCCCGGCGGTGAAGTCCTTCATGATGCCGTCTTCGACCGTCACCAGGTTGCAGCGGATGGCCCAATCGTTTGGCCCCAGCTCGATCCCCTGCGCGGCCGCCTCGAGCGCTGCCCGGCCGGTAAACTGTTGGATTGGGTCGTAGCCGAGCAGGCTCAAGTTCGCCACATCGGAGCCCGGCGGAAAGGCAGCAGGCGTGTGGTTTGCGCGGCCCACCGTGCCGGCAGCCGCGACGGCGTCCATCGCCGGCACATTAGCGGCTTGCAGCGGCGTCTTGCCGCCTAGCGACTCTTGTGGCTCGTCGGCACAACCATCGGGAATGATCAACGCGTATTTCATTTGGATTACTTCCTTGTAGAGCAGCGGCTTGGCTGGCCGGCATTATAACCGGCCGGCGTTCCCGAACAACTGCCGCACCCTCCAATGCTCAGCCGTCGCCACGCCGTTGGCGAGCGCGGCAAAAGATCGGGTAACGGACAAAGGCCGCGAGCGAAACGCTTGGGCTGCGTCGCCAACAGGCCCCAAGACGCTCCCGCTCGGCTCCTTTGACAGGGCCGCCGTTTCCTTGATGGCCGCTGAGCCACTCACGGCAATTGTGTCCAGGCCGCAAGCTGCGCAAGCACAAGCAACAACGCTAATGGACTCGTCGCGACCTTCCACCAGCGACAAGGAGCCCAGATTAAGACCCCGACTGCCGCGATCGATGGCGGAGTCGTGATGACCTTGAACCAAAGAAACGCTCCAGGGAGGCAGCGGCTCGTGTTCGGCGCAGGCAGATAGAAAACCAGGAAGGCGAACCATCCAACCGAG
>JAJFUI010000159.1 GCA_021372555.1 Planctomycetaceae bacterium
GTCTCGGCATCGGCGGGCTGTTCGACTATTGGGCGGGAAACGTCAGTCGCGCGCCTCGGTGGCTTCGTCGCATCGGACACGAGTGGGTCTGGCGACTGTTCCAGCAACCCCGCCTCAAGGCGCGCCGGTACCTCATCGGAAATCCCCTCTTTCTGACGCGCGTGCTTCGCGAGCGATTCTTTGGGCATTCCGAGTGACACTGCGATTGTGTGTCTTGCGCAGAATGCCACGCTCCGCGCCGCACCGGACACCCCAGAGCACCTCTTTCGCCGCTCTCGCGCAAATCTTCTCTTAAGAAGCCGGTTTTCTGGGGACGGGGAACGTGGGTGACTCGGCAAGTCCGCAGCTCCCGAGCAACCGCAACCGGCGATAGGCACTGCATTTACGACGCGTTGCGCCACCGCTGCGCAGCGAAACCGCGACGCCGGCGGCCACGTTGCGGGGTGGAACCGATTCCCGCGATACGCTAGAATGCCGCCGGTCGCCGGGACTTGTCCGCCTACCTTAACCAGAAAGCGTCTGGCGTCCCGGCCGCCCAATACTGGCAAACCGCACATGACTCTCGCGTCGAGCGAGGGCACGTTCAGTAGGTCCGTTAAGTGGGCTTCTAGCGACATTGAAAGCCAAGTGGTGCGGCACTGCAAAGGCCCACCAACGGCGCGCCGCAAGACAGCGGGCCCGGCCACCAGCCGGCGCCAGCCATGGCGAGTGAGACTCGGCCCCGGTAGGCCGGGTCGGAACGGAGGTGTTCTAATGAGAACGGGACTATCCTTTTTTGTCGCGGTTGCTGTGGTCGTCGGCGCGGCGTTGCACTACGCCCGCCCAGGAATCGCCCCAGCGCCCTTGCGGAAGACGAAAATCAGCCGGGGCGAGTTGCTCGCCACTATCAACACCGCCGGCACCGTCCAACCCGAAGAAGTCGTGGATGTCGGCGCCCAGGTCGTCGGGCAAATCAAGACGCTCGGCATTGACCCCACCGATCCCGCTAAAAAGAAGAGCATCGATTTCGGCTCGATCGTCAACGAGGGCACCGTGCTCGCGCTGCTCGATGATTCGGCGTATCGGGCCCAAGTCGACAACGCCGAAGCAACGCTCCAGCGCGCGCAGGCGGATCTGGTCCAGGCCCAGGCAAAGCTTGATCAGGCCGAAGAGGAATGGCGTCGGGCGAAAAGCCTGCTCCCAACGCAGGCGATTGCCAAGAGCGAATACGACTCAGTCACAGCCAATTACCGCGCCTCGTTAGCTCAGGTCGCCTCACAGAAAGCAAGCGTTCGCCAGAGCGAGGTCATGCTTCGCCTGGCCAAAACCAACTTGGAAAACACCGTCATCCGTTCGCCCGTCAACGGGGTGATCCTGGATCGCCGCGCAAGCGTTGGTCAAACGGTGGTTGCGGCCTTCAATGCGCCGAACCTGTTCCTGATCGCGAAGGACTTGCGGCGGATGCAGGTCTGGGCGTCGGTCAGCGAGTCGGAGATTGGGCGAATCCGCAAGGGGATGCCCGTGCGATTCACCGTGGACAACTGTCCCGGCGAAGTGTTTCGGGGCCGAGTGGACCAAATTCGACTCAAAGCAACGACGACGGGTACGGCCGTGACTTACACCGTCGTTGTCGTCACAGACAACTCGCAGAGGAAGCTTCTGCCCTACCTGACGGCAAACCTGCAATTCGAGGTTGGCCAGACGAACAACGTGCTTATCGTTCCCAATTCGGCGTTGAGCTGGCAACCGCGCCCCGAGCAATTGCCGCCCGAGTTGCGTGAGACAGCCGCCGAGGACGCAGCGGCAAAACCTGCCAACGGTCGCGAAGAACGTCGGTGCCTTTGGGTTGAAGCCGGTAAGTACGTTCGGCCAATTCCTGTGCGAACCGGCGCCAGCAACGGAGCGATGACCGAGGTCCGTGGCGAGCAGGTGAAAGAAGGGATGGAGGTTGTGGTTGGTCAGACAAGCAGTACGACGGAAGTCGCGGCGGAACCCACCGACGACCCGCCAGGACGGCTCGTGAACTTTGTGGGCGGCACTCACGGCATCCGAAGAAGTCGTTATTGAAGACCCTTCGCCGATGCGAAAGTCCGCAAGCTGGAGCGGCTACCGCCCCCCTGCCCCGGCGTCACCCGATGGCTGCCATCGCTCGACGCACGTCTTCAGCGCGTAACATTCGCGATCAAGCGCGGCCATCGCGTCTTCAACGTCCGTTTGCTCTCCGTCGTTCTTTCCCAGTTGCTCAACGCGGTGCGCGGCTCGGCGGGCAGGTTCCGCGGCGAGATGCGTGATGGTGCCCTTTAGCCGATGCCCAAGCCTTCCCGCTTCCTGCAAGTCGCCGCAGTCGACGGCCGCGCGGATTTGCGGCAGAAGGTTTTCGACGTCAGCGAAAAAGTACTGGATCATCTGATCAAGCAGTGCCGGCTTTCCAAGGCAATGCTTGAGCGCCGCCGCGGCGTCAAACACAAGTTCAGGCGGCGATTGCCGCGCGGTCTTGACTGCATGACGATCCGCAGCCTTGCCTGCCGAGGATGACGCGGCAGCCAGTCGCTCGACGAGGGCAATGGTTTTGCGAGCGTCAATCGGCTTCGGCAAATACCCGTCCATGCCGGCGGCCAGGCAGCGTTCCGCATCGTCTGGCAGCGCGTGGGCGGTCGTAGCGATAATCGGCACATGACGCCCGCTTCCTTCCCGCGCGCGAATCGCCGCCGTGGCGTCAAGCCCGTTCATGCCGGGCATCTGCACGTCCATCAGAATCGCGTCATAGCGATTCCGCGCGGACATTGCCAGCGCCTCGTGACCGTCCTTGGCAACCTCCACGGCGTGTCCTCGATCTCGCAAGACGAGGGTCGCTACTTTCTGATTTGCCGGGTTGTCTTCCACCAGTAAGATCCGAAGCTTGTGACTTGGCTCCGCGAGAATCGCAGCGGGAGGCTGCCGGTCGGCTGGCAGTTCTGCCGCCAAGGGCAAGCGAATCGTGAAAGAGAACGTGCTGCCGCGACCAACTTGGCTCTCCACATGAATGCGGCCGCCCATCAACTCGACCAGGTTTTTGCAGATGTGGAGTCCCAGGCCGGTGCCGCCGAATCGCCGCATCATCGAGGCGTCCGCCTGCGAGAAGGGCTGAAAGAGCCGCTCCAAGGCCGCCGCTGCGATGCCGATGCCCGTGTCCCGGACAGAGATGTGCAGAGTGGAGAGAGAAGAGAGTGCAGTGCCAGAAGCTTCGGCGTCCGGTGTCTTACTCGAGACTTCCGACTCTCGGTGTTCGACCTTGATCGCCACCTCGCCGCGTTCGGTGAACTTGATCGCGTTGCCGGCAAGGTTGAGCAACACCTGCTGCAATCTCGTTCGGTCGCCCACAACGACGTCGGGGGTTTCGTCCGACACGTGGCAGTGGAATCGCAGCCCTTTTTCGCTGGCTCGCGACGAAAGCATACGTGCCGTTTGGTCGAGCGTGCGGCGCAGGCTGAACGGCGCAGACTCGAGTTCCAGCTTGCCAGACTCGATTTTTGCCGAGTCAAGAAGATCGTTCAGCAGCGTCATGAGCAGATCGGCGGAGCTTTTGGCCGTTTCGAGACAGTCTCGAACAGTAGCATCTGATGCCTTGGGGATCGCGGCCTCGATCATACCGAGAATCGCGTTCATCGGCGTCCGCAGCTCGTGACTCATGTTGGCCAAAAACTGACTCTTGGCGGAGTTGGCCGCTTCGGCCGCCTGGGCGTGACGCTCCAACGATTCCAGCAACCGAATGCGTTGCATGGCGATGGAAACGTGATCAGCCACGGCCTTCATCAGGCTCAGTTCGTCTTCGCTGAACCGCGGCTTCGAACGGGAGCCAAACGATATGGTGCCGATCACCTGGTTCTGGTCCATCAGCGGATGGCAGGCATATGCCTGGACGCCGTAGGAGCGGACCAGGTCGGTGCGCGGGTCAGGCGTGGTCTGAATGTCCTCCGCGACAATCCGTCGCCCGTCGCGCGCCACGCAACCGCAGACGGCGCCGCCAGAATTCAAGGTCGCAATCTGATGCGCGTCCTCCACCGGAATTCCGCCCGAGGCATTCAGCCGCAGGCAGCCGGTTTGTTGGTCCACGAGGTAGTTGAAGAAGACATGGCAGCCGAGGTGATCCATCACCTTGTGACAGAGCAAGTCAACGACCTCTTGAGGCCTCGCCGTTGCAAGCAGTTCCGAGGCAACGGTGGCCAGCAGTTCCGCTCGCCGTTCGGCGCGCTTTCGCTCGCTGAGGTCAACCGTCACTGCCACGCCGCCGATGACGTTGCCCTGCGTATCACAGATCGGGGCGCCGGAGGCTGCGGCATGCCATCGTCGGCCGCTGGGAAGCTCGACCTCCAACTCCATCTGTGGGATAGCGCG
>JAJFUI010000161.1 GCA_021372555.1 Planctomycetaceae bacterium
GGCGCTAGGCGAAATGAGCGCATCGCGATCGATGGCCGGGCATTCCGCGTGGGCTCCGACCCCGATTGCGAAGTCTTCTTCGATCCCCACCGCGATCCCGCGGTCCAAGGCCGATCAGCGCAGTTTCATCTCCGTGAAGACGGTTGGCATGTTCGTTGCGCCGGCGGCGAAATGTCCATCCAGAAGCGCCGCATCGTCGGCCCGACGCACGTTCGCTCGGGCGATGTCATCCGCATGTCCGAATCCGGCCCCGAGTTCTCGTTTCACATTGTCGCCGCTGCAAAGCCATCACCGGCCAAGACGCGCAGCGGCGGAACCGCCCCCACGTCTCCTCCCGGAGTTGAGTCTCGGACGAGCGATCCGCAGGCCAGCCCTGGCAGCGACCGCCGTACATCCAACGTCGGCTCCCTTCCGCCAATAGCGAGCGAACCGAGCCCTGCAATCGCCTCTCCTCGCCCAGCTATCGTTCCGGTGGTGTGCGAACCGCGATCGGAGGCCAGAACAAGAGATCGGCAACCGATCATCTGGATTGCGGCCGGATCGGCGGCCCTCGTCGTGGCACTGGTTGCGCTACGGCCGGCGTCTTCGCCCATCGTCATCGTACCGCCCGTCGCGCAGGCGCCGAGCAACGTACAAGGAGCCGGCCAACCCCAACCGACGCCGCCGACCACTCCGCCTCTCTCCCAAAACAAACCGCCGGAGAGCGCGACGCCGGCAGTGCCCGTGCAGAAACCCGATCCGGCGAAGGATCTCCGCGATCAACTCAATGAAGCCGTCTTCTTGATCCTGGTCGAAAGCGCCGAGCGTTATTGGCCCTTCGCCACATGCGTGGCCGTCGGCAACGACACCTTGCTGACCACCGCTCGCGAGGCCGCGCAACTGGCGAAGTGGCGAGACGAGGGGAAGTTCAAGCTTTGGGTGGTGCGGCCGCCCGACAAGCTGAAGTTCAAGTTCAAGACGGAAATACAAGAGATCCGAGTGCTGGCCCCGTTTGCTTCGCTTTCGGAGGAATCCACCGATCTGTTCTTCTTCGACATCGGCCTGCTAACGGTCCGAGGCCCGTTGCCGATGACCGCTCCCTTAGCTTCGCCCAAGGAGCTAGATGAAATCGACGAGGGGTTTCCCGTCGCCTGCTTGGGCTTCACGCACGAGGGCAGCAACGTGACTAGCCACGACAAATTTGAGCCGCGTCTTACCAACGGCAAGGTCTTTATCACCGAGCTTGCCCGGAACTTGCCCGGCCAGCCGGCGCGTCTGCAACTTCGGGCGGAAATGCCCCAAAACGCCTTCGGGAGCATCGTGGTAAATGCCGCGGGAAAGGTCGTCGGTTTGTACGGCGATGCGATTCCTGAAGGCAAACGCCAGGGGCTCAAAAACCTGCACTACGCAACAATTGTTACTCCGGAGCTGATCGCTTCTTGGCTGCGGGACCGCGCCAACGCCAAAATGTGGGTGCCCGCGTCAACAGCCCCGACAACCTCGCAAACGCAAAACCAACCATGACCGCCGGTGAATTGCCAGGGAACCAAGAAAAACCTACGCCCATTGGAATCGACTTAGGCACCACCTACTCCGCCGTGGCATATCTCGACGCGACAGGCCGGCCGGCCACCGTGCCCAACGGCGCCGGCGATCTGCTCACCCCCAGCGCCCTGTTCTTCGACGACGACGGCGTTGTGGTCGGCAAGGAGGCGGTCAAAAACTGGGTCTTCGCCCCTGACTCCTACATCGAGTGTTTCAAACGCGACATGGGCAGCGTGTACGCCCGCCGCAAAATTCGCGGCGCCGAGGTCCCGCCCGAAATCTTTAGCGCCTTCGTGCTCGAACGGCTGAAGCAAGACGCCGAGCGACGCCTCGGACCGATCACCCAAGCGGTCATTACGGTGCCCGCCTTCTTCGACGAAACCCGGCGCAAGGCCACCCAAGACGCCGGCCGGCTCGCCCATCTCGATGTCCTCGACATTATCAACGAACCAACCGCCGCCGCCGTCGCTTACGGACACTTGCACGGCCGCCTTCGCGACGACTCGTCGGACGCCGACGCCAAGCCCACCCGCATTCTCGTGTACGATCTGGGCGGCGGTACTTTCGACGTCACCATCCTCGAACTCGCCGGCACTCAATTCCGCACCCTGGCCACCGACGGCGACGTTCTGTTGGGCGGAAAAGACTTCGACGAGCGGCTGGTCAACTACGTCGCCGACCAGTTTATGGCCGCCCAGGGCGTCGATCCCCTTAGCGATCCGCAGGACGCCGCCCAATTGTGGCTCGACGCCCAGGAAGCAAAACACACCCTTACCGAACGATCGAAGGCAACCGTCATCTGCATCCACGCCGGCATTCGCATGAGAATCGAGGTCACTCGCGAGAAGTTCGAGGACCTCACCCGCGATCTTCTCGAACGCACCGAAACTACCACCGCCCTGGTCCTCAAGCAGGCAGGCCTGACCTGGCCGCAGATCGACCACACTCTCCTCGTAGGCGGATCGGGACGCATGCCAATGATCGCCCGGATGTTGCGCAGCCTGACGGGCAAGGAACCCAATTGCGCCCTTTCACCAGACGAGGTGGTTGCCCACGGCGCCGCCATTTACGCCGCGATGCTGGTCGGCGATTCCGCCGCCTCGACCCCGATGAAGTGCAAGCTGGTGAACGTCAATTCCCACAGCCTGGGCGTCGTCGGAACCCATGTGCGGACCCGTCAGAAAGTCAACGCCATCCTGATCCCCAAAAACACCCCGTTGCCGTGCCGCGCCGCTCGAACCTTCCGGACGGGCGAAGCCAGCCAGCAACACGTGCGCGTCATCGTCGTCGAGGGCGAAAGCCAACGCCCCGAGGCATGTATCGCCCTGGGAGAGTGCGTCATTCGCGACCTGCCCTCCGGATTGCCGAAGAACACGGCGGTCGAGGTCGAGTACGCTTACGGCGCGGACGGCCGAATCTCCGTGTCCGCGCGCGTTCCCAGCATTCGCTACTCCCGGCGAGTCGAAATCCAACGCAACGCAGGCCGCCATTTAGGCGACCTCGACACCTGGCGCGCTCGCCTCTGCGGCCGCTCCGACCCCTAGCCATCCGAGCAGCTCACGAGCCCTCGCCTGATCTCGTTCGTCACGTGCAGCCAAATAGAACGGACAAGGGGCAGGACTGTTGCTCACCCGCCATGACGTTTCGGAGACGACCGCTGCGACGAATCGTCAAATCGAGCTTGAGACGCCGAGCCAAACGAGCAAGCACTTTGTGCAGGTGATTGCTACGTGCCTCGGTTTTAGAGAAAGGCATCGTATGGCTAATAACCCTGACATTCCACCGGTCGTCTATCACTATTGTGGTGTAGACGCTTTTCGTGGCATTCTGGCGAGCAAACAGTTGTGGCTAAGCGATGTTCACTTCATGAATGATGCTACGGAACAAACTCATTTCACCGCCATGGCCACGAAGGTGCTTCGAGACTGGCCATCGGGGCCAACGAAGGTGTTCATTCAACTTCTGCTTAACAATTTCGAGTGGATGCGTCTTAATCCATACGCCTGCTGTTTCTGTAAGGATGGCGATCTGCTTAGCCAGTGGTGTCGATATGCCGATGATGGTAGCGGCTTTGCAATTGGATTCTCTTCGGTATGGCTACGGGAGCAACGTATGAAATATGCTCCGAAGCACCCACTGGCGCTCTTGGAAGTCGAGTATGACGATGAGAGGCAATTGAAGCTCGTGACGGATTGTGTTGATGAGTATCTGAAGGAAGTACCCGGCCTCGACCGCAATGGTAGGCAAAATGTTTCGATGCGAGCGATATTGAGGTTGTGGTGGTTGTCGGCAGCCTGCAAAAATCATAGCTTCCACGAAGAAAGAGAAGTGCGTCTCATTCTAGCCGAAATTGCAGACCCTGAATCGGAGGCCGAGTCTGCCCGCAAACAGGTCGGCATTTCCCCCATTTTCCACCGCTCGCGCGGTGCTGACAGTGTTCCCTACTTCCGCCTTGGATTCTCTGAACAGGCCATTGTAGAGATACACTTGGGGCCGACAAACTGCGAAAAAGACGACCACTCTGATCCTGTGATGTTTTTGAAGACTAATGGCTACAACCTCGACCAAATCCGAATAGAACCATCACGAGCCCCTTACCGACATTAGGGCCAACGTACCGCCATTCACGATTCGGCTAGACGACACATCCGCCCACTGACCCCCAATTCTCCCAAGAGAATCGTGACTCTCGAAAAGCGATTGCGTGTGGCCGTGTTTTCTCCGGTACTGCGGATAAGTCCAATTATTGGCGTTTCCTTGGTCTGCCACGAGGTTGAAACGTCGATTCGAGTCCGAGTTTCTGGGCGGTCATTGCCTGCCAGACCGCACTGCCGAAGGGGCGACCGCGCTGAACGGAGGTGTGCAGGGCGTCCAACTCCGCCTCGGATTGCGGCCGGTTCACTCGCTGCAGCCATTGCCGCGGCCGCTCCACCGGCCAGTTTGTCAACGGCGGCACGTCTTCGGTGACCTCGGGATGCCGCCATCGCCAAAGACTCGACCACCGCCAATCCTCCGCACGCTCCACGAGCCCCGCCCGCAAGGCGTTCCGCTCGACGTAACGGAGGACCGCCAATAAGTGCTCATCTTCCTCGATCGGAAACGATTTGTAGGTTCCTTGGTAGAGGTGCCCGCCACCGACGGTCTTGCGGTGCACATGCCAGCGACGGACATGGGCAATGAGTCGAATCGGAACGGGGACGCAGCTGCTCTGTAGAAAACCTCGATTCGCTGAATTAAGGCGAACGGTAAGAGGATCATGATATTATGCGTCAGGACCATGAGCAACATGTCGCGGCGACGCGACCAATAGGTCCGTCCGCTCAAGG
>JAJFUI010000177.1 GCA_021372555.1 Planctomycetaceae bacterium
CCAGGTCGCCCGCGTCGTCTCCATATCGCCAGGCCCCATGCCACTTGGTGCCCTTTTTCGTGGCGGCGGAAGCGAGCTGAACTTCTTGACCACCCTGCTGGCCTTCGACAACACCTGCTGAACGTTGACCGCCGAAATGGCGAAATTCAAGTTCTGGCCTTGTGTCAAGTGCCAGGTGTTCAGTCCGAGAAGCTCCCCGTTGGCATTGGTTAACGGCCCGCCGCTATTGCCCGGCGAAATCGGAGCGGCGTGTTGCACCCACGTGGCCTCGAAGTCGTATCCCTGTTCTTTTTCATACATCCCTTTGCCGAACATCTGATCGGCGATATCGCTCACCTGCTTCCCGGTCCGAATCGCAGAGACCGGCCCCTCCGTAAAGCTGAGGCTTAAACCCAACGGCGACCCAAACGCATAAACGTGCTCGCCCGGCGATGGCAAACTGGCTGCAATCTTCAGCGGCTTCAGCTTCCGTTTCGAAGGGTCAATGCGGATCAAGGCAATGTCCTTGGTCGGAACGATCTCGAGGTAGCCTTCCACCGGGTATGTCTTGCCGTCACCGTCTGCGGGAAAGGCCACTGTGACCTTTTCGCCCTTGGCGTGTTCGATCACATGGAAGTTCGTGACGATGATTCCCTCTTTCGGATCCAGCACGCAGCCACTGCCCAGCGAACCCTTGCCGATGTTCACCTGGACAACCGAGGTCTTCACCTTTTCGAACACCACTTGGCTGTCCACAGCCTTAGCGACAGACGCCCAGCAGAGCAACGCCACCGCGCCCAAAGCAACTCTTATTGTGACATGCCCCAGCGGCTTCGAGATCATCATGACGAAGGTCCCCGACAAAAAATTCCGCGACAACAACCCAAGCCTGTTCCGACGAACCTCTCCCACTAAGAAAAACGACCCAAGCCGCCGGGGAACTCACCCGAAACGGCGGTCCCCTTGCGTTAGTCGTTGCTAGTTCCGATTTTACCCCCAGAAAGTGGTTTTACAAGTCCGAGTCATAACACCACCTGCTGCCCGCGTCCGCAAGCCGGCCTCCAAGCTCCTCAAGTGTCGGCCCCGCACAGGGTTGGGGCCGCTAAAAGACCCCGTAGTCCGGAAGGGCGATACCTCGCCGGCGTCGGCCGGAAAACGGCCTCCCGCCCGGTCAAGGAAATCGCTACACTGTCGCCGCTTTCTTCCAGCTACGTCGAGCGGTTGCCTGCTTTTCATGCTCGACGTGCGGCTGTTGAGCTTGGCTCGGAGACTGAAAGTCGTCGTGCCACACGCTTCGCGTGAGCACTGGCGCGGAGGATACTTATCGTGTGTCTGGCTAGGCATTTGGTTCGCATCGCGTCGCTCGCACTTCTCGGTAGCATCGTTGCATGGGCGTCGTTCGCCGCGGCCCAAACGACGTCTGGCTTGATGGCCGATGCCGTGCCTGCGGCCTACCCGGCAACAAATTCCGGCGGTGCGATGCCGTATCCTTCCACGTCGCCATACCCAACCACCGGTGCGCCCAGCTATCCCGCAATGGCCGATCGAACGGCGATGGCCCCGGGCGAGGGATCGCCAGGCGGACTGGCTCCCGGCATTTCGCCGACAACCTCCGCCGCGACTCTACCGGCCAGCACGGCGGTGGATGCCCCGCTAACGGACTCTGGCCCCATCTATCCCTCATATCCCAGCCCCAATGCTGCGTCGCCCACGCAGGCATGGGAGCAACCCGGCAACGTCGACCGCTGGCTGACGAGCAATGAACAGTGGACGTGGCAACTGCTTCCGACCGGTTTGATGTACAAGTCGTATCTCGCCAGCGGGCGGGAGCCCCGATTTGCCACCCAATTCGTCCACACCCGCAACCAAGGCTGGCTCTGGGACTCGACTCTAGGCGCCAAGGTCGGCTTGCTGCGCTACGGCACCGAGAACGACTTCGCGCCAGAAGGCTGGCAATTCGACGTGGAGGGCGCGGCGTTCCCGCGAATGAATCTGCCCGAACGCGACGTCATGACCTGCGACTATCGCATCGGAGCGCCGTTGACGCACCGCGTTGGACCTTGGGAAACCAAGTTCGGCTACTATCATTACTGCGCCCACCTGGGCGACGAGTTCGTGCTGACAAATCCGCAAATCACGCGAATCAACTACGTTCGCGAGTCGCTCGTGCTCGGCCTGGCGACCTACCTTGCCCCCGAGTTGCGGCTCTACGCGGAAGCGAGTTGGGCGTTCCACGTCGACGGCGAAGCGCAGCCGTGGGAGTTCCAGTTCGGGGCCGATTGGAGCCCGCCGGAGCCAACGGGCCCCGCCGGCGCGCCCTTCTTCGCCATCAATTGCCACCTGCGCGAGGAGAACGATTTCGGCGGCAACATGACCCTCGAAACCGGCTGGCAGTGGCGCGGCACCACCGGCCACCTGTTCCGCGTCGGATTCCGCTATTTCAACGGGATGAGTGAGCAGGGCCAGTTCTACAACATGTTCGAGGAACAAATCGGCGTGGGCTTCCGGTACGACTTCTAGAACCCCGAAACCGACACGCTGCCAAGCTCTCGCGGGCCCACGCAATCCCCAATGGTGGCTCAAACGACCGATGGTTCGCGCCAGATGTCAGTTGGGCCGCGCCCGCGTCGAATAAAGTTGCTTGCCTAAACCGCGATGATCGGGTAATCTATGCACCCTGCTGATTGGCTTTTTGGCCGAACCCCCGCTACGCCACCCACTTTCCGACTCTGGAGGCACTTTGATGGGCGAACCGTTCGTACCCAAGCAGGTCTTTTTCACCAACGGCGTCGGCAAACACCGCACTAAGCTACAGAGTTTCGAGTTGGCTCTTCGCGACGCCGGAATCGAGGTGTTCAACCTAGTGCGGGTATCGAGCATCTTCCCGCCACACTGCAAAGTTGTTTCCAAGAAACGCGGGCTCGAAAAGCTCCAGGCCGGTCAGATCGTCCACGTCGTCCTCGCCGAGACGGCCACCAACGAGCCGTCGCGAATGGTCAGCGCCGGTGTCGGTCTTGCTGTGCCGGCCAAGGGTGAGCAGTACGGGTACATCTCTGAGCACCACGACTACGGCATCACCGAGGCCCGCATGCGGGACTTGGTCGAAGACATGGCCGCCACGATGCTCGCCACCACCCTCGGCATCGAGTTCGACCCCGAGACCGCCTACGACCAACGGAAAGAGATCTACCACATGTCGGGCAAGATCATTAACACCCGCGCCTGCGTGCAGAGCGCTGAAGGAGATAAGGACGGCCTGTGGACGACGGTCGTCGCGGCGGCGGTGTTCACCTACTGATCCACTCAAATCCCCGCAGCAACACTGGGGGACTCAACTTCAACGAAAAAGCCCGCGGTCGTGCAATGCGGACGACCGCGGGCTGCTCTTTTTTGCTGCCGTAGGGCCTGCCCGACGCGGCACGGGACAGGGTAGCAGGCTCGGTTGTTTGGCCGCGGTAGCGGGCCAAGCCCTACGGCGGGCGTTGCCTGGGAATCGGGGCGGCAACCCTCTACGCCGCCCCGACATTTACTCCTCTTCGAACCGTTCCGGCTCCTCCGTTGCAGGTTGAAGGGCGAGCGGCTCCCTTCGCACTCCTCGTGCCCACGGAGACGCGGTGCATGACCACTGGTCAACCAGCCGGCGCAATTGGCCGTCCATCCGCCGGCCGAAGTTCAGATACGCACGCAACCGGATTCGCACCGGGATCTCCCAGTAATCGCGACCGATCAGTACGCCTGCGGCTGATTTCTTCTTGCTCATGACGCCGTCCTCCCGCCCTCACTTCCTAGTACGGAGGGCGGCAACATGTGGTTCAGCAGGGGTCCGTTTTTCCCTGCACTTCTCTATCCGTCATCCATCGCGACTAGTCGGTGACACGCAGTCCCGTTTTCATCGCCGTTGTGCTCGAATGACCGCCGTCCAAACCGCTCAAAAGGTGGCTCGCCCCAACTCCCGACGCGCAGAAAAAAACCCGGCAAGGAAGCGATTCCTCGCCGGGCAGCCCTTTGGGACAACCGCCGCAACTCGATGCTAGTCCCGATCATCGTCCTGACGATCATGGGAGCGTGATTCTCCGCCAAACCTCAGCGAAAGCTCTCGCGTTTCACGTTCCGGCCGCGACTGGCGCGCCGCCGCGCGGTAGCCGCTTTGCGGTCGTTCCCCGCCGGCGAGCCGAGCGTTGATCAGGTCGTTGGTCTGCTGCAACGCGGTCATTACGGCCGCCTGTTGCTCATGCAGCGCAACCAAGATCGCCGCTTGCTGGTTCTCCAGAGACGTAAGCCGAGCCTCAACGGATCGGTCACTCGATACCGCCTTCCGTTCGGGCTTCTTCACGTCCGCCTTTTTTGCCTCGGGCTTCTTTGCGTCCGATTTCTTTGCCTCCGGCTTCTTGTGCCCCTGGTGGGCGTCCTTGTGATGCGGACGTTCGGGGCCCTGACGCCCCTCGAAACCGTCCATTCGGCGAGAGAATTCCCGACCTTCGAAACGACCATCCATCGCGTGCTGATGGTAATGGTGTCGATAGCCTTCCATGCAATAAGGCCGCTCAAACTGTTGATGGCCGAATGCCCAATACGGCCGCTGCCACGCTCCGTGCCGCCCGTGGAAGCCGTCGTAGCAGGTCATGCACTCGTGAGATCGCCAGCCCTGGGAGCTTCGCGAGCAGCGGGGGCAACAACACTCGCCAGTGCAACTCGAACACCCGCTGACACGGAACTCCGTCATGTGGCCCTGCCGATGCCAGCGGCCTCGGCAGCCATCGTTCATCGCACACGCGAAGTGATGCCGCCGGTGGTGACGCATTCCGTAAGACCAAGGGCCGCGCTGCCCCTGCGCGGCCCAGCCCTGTCCGGGCTGGTAAACACATCGCGGCTTCTTGGTGAAAAACACATTGCCGCCGCACGGTTCGCCGGGCCGCACCGCTGCGTGCGGGCCCTCGGCAAAGCAATCCGACGCGGACCACGCCCGGGCTTGCATCGCGATCTTTCGATGCAGCCGTCTCACACCCTCGGAGAACTCGTCAAAGCTGAGCGCGCCATCTTTGTTGGTGTCGAGGCGATTAAACATCGCTTTCGCGTCCGGCGTCTGCGTTTGGTGACCGGGGCACTTGCCCTTTGCGTCGCCGCGTCTCTCCAGATCGGCGCCCCGCGGACGAGGAGCCGGCTGTTGACGCTTCATCTCGGGACGAGGCCGCTCGGGCTGCTTTCCGTCCGCGGCCGCCAAACACTGGGGCAATGCCATGACCGACACGGCCATCGACAACGCCATAATTACCCTGCGCATCCTATCTCTCCTTGCTTGAGTCGGGGAAACGTCGCTTGTATGCTTTTGGTAAACCCTGGCGGACGCACGGGGTTCCGCGACGAATCGAAGAAATCGACAACAGCCGCAAAACCTTATTTTGCAGGTCGGTTCGGCAAAATTAGCCTTGTCCAGTTTTCGGCAACTACCTATAATCCCGCCACGGTAAGGTAGGCTGGCCGACTCGAGCGACCAGTCGCCGTTTCCATCAGAACGACGAACCACCGACGGCGATCATTCGTAAATGAATCAGTTCTGATCGTGCGGACCGATCCTTGTCCGCTTGGCCCAAGGTCCGTGGCGGCGCATAATAGGTACAGTCGCCAGCACCCCAACGGCTCGCAGAACTCATGGAGGAGATTCGACCGACACGGCCGTTGCGGTCGCGCGGTCAAAGATGCGATTCGGAGCGGCTCGGTGTTGATGGAGCACACCCTCTGATTCCGCTTCGCAGCATTAGGCAAGAGATCGCGGCACTACAGGCGTTACAGAACTTTGGAGGAGACGTTTCCACTACAAGCCGGAGCCAGAGGAAGAGGCTTCATGCGTTTGCGGGCGCCGGCCGATGAAACGACTGTCCAACTTGTCTTGGAGAACAAGCAATGCACATTTACGGTCCCAGTCAAATGCACGGCCCGCAGTCCATCGGAGGCCCGCACGGTGTTCGGCCCAACCAGCCGATGACCCGCCCCGAGGCGCCGCAGATCGCCGATGAAGTCAGCATTTCCGATGCTGCCCGGCTGGTCGAGCAAGTCCAACAGATGCCCGACATCCGCGAGGATCGCGTCGAAGCGGTCCGCCGTCAGATCGCCGCCGGCACCTACGAGACTAGCGATAAGCTGAACGTCGCCTTGGAGCGGCTCTTGGACGAGATCGGTTAACGATCCCGCAAGACCCGCCTGCCGCGATGAAAGCAGGACGGATTTCCCAGGTTGTCTCTCTCCGAGACCTGGGGAATCCGTCCTGTGTGCTTATGCCAACTTCTTCTCCCGCGCAACGCAGGCGCGGTTCGCCTAAACGTGGATCTCGGCCTTGCCCGCGCCTTGGCTGGCATATCTTGCCCGAATCGGCTCCACGACCTCCGCTAAGAACTCGTCCACTTGCTGCGGCGACCGGCCGACGAACTGCTCGGCATCCGTCACCGCGCCGAGATCGACCTTCGCAAAGGCCGGGTCCGATGCCAACCGGGCCATGAGGTCGTTCCTGCCGCCTTGCTCCTTCACCACCGCAGCGGCCGCCTGCGAGTGACGCCGAATCAGCTCGTGCAACTCTTGCCGGTTGCCGCCCGCTGCAACAGCCGCCATCAGAATGTTCTCCGTCGCCATGAACGGCAACTCGGCGTCCAAGTTGGCGGAAATCACCTTGGGATAGACCACTAGCCCAGCGGCGATGTTCTGGCACAGGATCAGCACGGCGTCGGCCGCCAGGAACGCCTGCGGCAGCACTAAGCGACGATTGGCGCTGTCATCCAGCGTCCGTTCGAGCCACTGCACCGACGCCGTCTGCGCGGCGTTCGATTCCAGATTCGAGACGAACCGCGCGAGCGAGCAAATCCGCTCGGATCGCATCGGATTTCGCTTGTACGCCATCGCCGACGATCCGATCTGCTCCTTCTCGAATGGCTCCTCAACTTCCTTGCGATGCGCCAAGAGCCGAACGTCGGTGGCCATCTTGTGGGCGCTTTGGGCCAGACCGGATAGCACCGCAAGCACCTGCGAATCAATCTTTCGCGAGTAAGTCTGGCCGCTGATCGGGTACGCTGCCTCGAATCCCATCTTGCGGCAGATTAGTTCTTCGAGCTTGCGGACCTTCGCATGGTCGCCGTGGAACAGCTCCAAGAAGCTCGCCTGCGTTCCCGTCGTGCCTTTGCTGCCGAGCGCTTTGATGGTTTCGACACGATGCTCGATCTCGGCCAGGTCCAGAACGAAGTCGTGCGCCCAGAGACACGCCCGACGCCCGACCGTCGTCGGCTGCGCCGGCTGGAAATGCGTGAAGGCCAAACATGGCAGATCGCGATACCTTGCCGCGAACTCCGCCAGCGACTGGATCAGCGCCGCCGTGCGTCGCGCGATCATCTGCAGCCCTTCGCGGAGCAACAGCAGGTCGGTATTGTCCGTGACGTAACAGCTCGTGGCGCCCAGATGAATGATTGGCATCGCCTCGGGGCATTGCTCGCCGTAGGTATGCACGTGCGCCATCACATCATGGCGCAACCGCCGCTCATGCTGCGCCGCCGCCGTAAAGTCGATGTCGTCCAAATGGGCCTTGAGCTGGTCGATTTGCCGCTGCGAGATCGGAAGCCCCAGTTCAGCCTCGGCTTCCGCCAGCGCCACCCACAGCCGCCGCCACGTGCCGAACTTGCGTTGCGGACTCCACAAAGCACTCATTTCCGGCGAGGCATAACGGCTCGTCAGCGGGTTGTCGTATTTATTGGGATCGTCGGCCATGGGACTTCCATTGCACAGGTACGCGATTCGATCAGACTGTAGTCGGTTTGTACGCCGTGGCGGGCGTTCTGTCAATTCCCCGGGGAGCCGCCGGCATCCCGTCCCGGAGATCGGTAATAGCCCAGCGATTCATCGCTGGTGCCGAATCGGGTCTCTACCGCGCTTGTCCCGGAGGGACGATCGATAATAGCCCGGCCATTCATCGCTAAGGCCGAATTGGGTCCTACCACGCTTGTCCCGGGGGGACGGTCGATAATAGCCCAGCCATGCCCCCACTGCCCCAGGGCCGCAAGGTTGGCTATGCTTTCAAGATTCTGAAAGCGCCCTCTTGCACCGCAGTTTCTGATGGAAAACGCCGCGATATCGAAACCTGGCTTGTCGGACTTGTACCACTGGGATCGTACGCTGGTCTGGCATGCATTCACTCAGATGGCTGACTACGAGCCGTTTCTAATCGAAAGCGGCAAAGGGTGCGTGATCGTCGATGCCGAGGGGCGAGAATACATCGACGGCGTTAGCAGCCTCTGGTGCAACATCCACGGCCATCGCCATCCGACCATCGACGCCGCCATTCGCGAACAGCTCGACAAGATCGCGCATTTCACCAACCTGGGCGGCTCCAATTCAACCGCCATTCGACTGGCAAAGCGGCTGGTCGACATTACTCCCGAGGGGCTGGATCACGTCTTCTTTTCCGACGACGGAGCCACAGCCGTCGAAGTCGCGATCAAGATGGCTTTCCAGTATTGGCGGCAGCGGCCCAACCCTCGACCGGAAAAAACATGCTATCTGGCCATCGGCGATGGCTATCACGGCGACACGCTTGGCAGCGTCAGCGTCGGCGGCGTCGAGCGGTTCCACGCGATGTTCCAACCGCTGTTGTTCGAAACGCTCCGCGTGCCGGCGCCCGACACCTACCGCACGCCGCCTGGCGTCGCGAAGGGTGATTTGTGCGAATACCACCTACAAAAGCTCGAACAGATCCTCGCCGAGCATCACCACCGAATCGCCGCCATGGTGATCGAGCCGCTCATTCAGGCGGCGGCCGGCATGATCATGCACCCGCCCGGCTACCTCCGCGGCGTTCGAGAGCTGACGCGGAAATACGACGTGCTGATGATCGCCGACGAGGTGGCCGTGGGGTTCGGCCGCACCGGTAAAATGTTCGCCTGCGAGCACGAAGCGGTTTCCCCGGACTTGATGTGTCTGGCGAAGGGAATGACCGGCGGTTACCTGCCCATGGCTGCCACGCTTGCCACCAGCGAAATATGGCGGGCCTTTTTGGGCACGCACGTCGAAAGCAAAACGTTCTACCACGGCCACACCTATGGCGGCAATCCGCTTGGCGCGGCCGCGGCAATGGGGACCCTTGACGTGTTCGAGCAGGACCACACGCTCGAAAACCTGCCCGCCAAGATCACGCGGCTTAGCGACCGCCTCGCGCGGATCGCCCGCCTTCCGCACGTCGGCGACGTCCGCCAGCGCGGGCTGATCGCCGCAATCGAGCTGGTCCAGGACACGGCGAGCAAAACACCGTTCCCCTGGGAGGAAAGACGCGCGGCTCGCGTGTGCGACTTTGCCCGGGATCGCGGCATTTGGATCCGCCCGTTGGGAAACATCGTCGTCGTTATGCCCCCATTGGCGATTAGCGTGGAGCAGTTGGACCGCATCGCCGAAGCGGTCGAGCAAGGAATCGCCAAAATCGGCGACTAGCCGTCGGTGAAAACCAACCGGCACCTGCCCGATCATTCGTACTCCCGCTCTCAGGCGGTCTCATGGTTCCGCAAGCGGCTCGACGTGCGACCCAATTGCGTGCCTGAATGACCCATCGAATGCCATTGGCGAGGGCGTCGGGGTTCCGGTACAATCCCAACAGGGGTGGCAACCTACAATGCTGTCGCTAGACCTTCGCCAACCGCTGCTCAGCTTATGCTTCAAACGCTCTTTCTTATTCCTGCCCAACTCGGCGGGTATCCGGTATTTGGCTTCGGGTTGCTCCTGACCGTTTGGGCAGTCGTCGGCGTTGCCCTGCTCGCGTGGCTGACATGGCGGCAAGGACTTAACGCTGACACGCTCGGTTACGTGCCGGTCTTGCTGCTGTTGGGCGCGATCATTGCCTGGCTTCTGCCGACCATTTGTGAACGGACGCCGGACGGCGTGCCCATCGGCCTGGCCATTCGCGGCTACGGCGTGATGATCCTGCTCGCGGTCGTGGCGGGCACGGGCCTCGCTGCTTGGCGCGCCCGACGAGTCGGGCTCGATCCGGAAATGATCTTCTCGCTTGCCTTCTGGATGCTCGTCCCAGGCATCATCGGCGCCCGGGCGTTTTACGTCATCGAGTATTGGCAGCCAAAATACTACGGCCCCGCCTACGCCGCGCCCGGCGGCAGCCTGCCAAAGTTGCTCGGCGAAATCATCAACGTGTCGAGGGGTGGCTTGGTCGTCTACGGCGCGTTCTTCGGAGGCGTCGTCGGCATCCTGCTCTTCGTCCGCAAGTACCGCCTCCCCTTATTGGCCCTCCTCGACCTCATCTCGCCGAGCATGATCCTGGGCCTGGCCATCGGGCGAATCGGTTGCCTGTTGAATGGCTGCTGTTTCGGCGCCGTGTGCGACCACCCTTGGGCGATCACCTTTCCCGTCGGATCGCCGCCGTACCAAAGCCAAGTCGAGCGCGGTCAGGTCTGGGGGATGCGGCTCAGCGCCGATCCTGACGCCCAGCCGCGGTTGTTGGCCGTGACGCCCGGCTCCTTGGCGGCTCATGCCGGTCTGAAAGCCGACGACCGTCTGCAAAGCATTAACGGGCACGACATCCGGACCGCCGAGTGGGCGTTTGCGGCCCTGGTCGAGGCATTCGAAGCGAAAAAGCCCCTCCAGATCAAAGTCTCCGGTGGCGACGCGGTGACTGTTCCCGCAATAACACCCGAGACACACAGTCTGCCGGTGCATCCCACGCAGATCTACAGCACAATCGACGGCCTGCTGCTCTGTCTGGTCTTGCTCTGCTACTCCCCGTTCCGCCGTCGAAACGGTGAAGTCTTCGCCTTGATGATGTCCATTTATCCCGTGACGCGGTTCATCATCGAAAGCCTACGGAGCGACGAGGCCGCAGTGCTCTGGACCCGCATGACGATCTCTCAGAACGTCAGTCTGCTGCTGCTTGTCGTCGCGGCGGCTCTCTGGCTTTATATCCTTCGCCAACCGCGCGGTGTCACGACGGCGAGCCAGTGGGCGGTCTTAAGCACCCGGTCATAATCGGCATCAAAGGCGAGCTACTGCCGCTTGCTCGCCTTCCTGGTCTCGGCGATTGATCGAGCACTACGTCGACCGCCCGATCGGTTTCAAGCGTCTTTTGCTTTGCGCGCTACGTGTGTTGCAAGCTTCGCGAGAAAGCCGGAGGCCGGGTGAGCCGACGACGTATCGCTCCCCTCATCCGACGCGCCCTTGCGAGCCGAAAACACGAAGCACGGCCGCCCGAAATGCCCCTGCCACGGACCGTAGTAAAGATGCCCCACGGCGTCGGAAAACCCTACCTGACGTAGCTCGGCGAGCAGGTCCCAGCCAAAGTGCTGGAAGCAAAGACTGCCGCCGCCCAACGGATTGCCGTGGATTTCCGGCGGATGAATGTGCTGGATACTGCCGTCTTTTGCGATGGTCGCTAGCACCGCGGTGCATTCTTGGTTGGCGAAGAAGGGAATGGTAAACAGCAGTCGCCCGTGCTTCGAATTCAGTACCCGACAACACTCCGCGAACGCCCTGCGATAATCCGCGACGTGCTCGAACACATCCTGCGTTAGCACAAGATCGAAAGCCTCGTCGGCAAACGACAGACGGCAAATGTCCTCGTGGCGAACCGTTTTGCTATCCATCGGATATTCGTGGCCAGGCGAGAACGTTGGCCCGAGATATTCACTGCCGACCAGCTTCGGAAACAGCGCCTTGTACGTTTCATACCCGAGCGTGGTCTGCTCCGCCAGGTAAACGCTGCCGGTCGGCGCCGGCTGCAAGTCAGAAAGCAACGCGAACAGAGCGCGCATGCGGCTGTTGAAGTGACACGATGGGCACTCCGCTATTTCCGTCCACGCCGGCGAGACGGCGCCGCCCGAAATATTGCCCCAATCCCAGCGGATCGACATCGGCTGCACGCTCTTGCAGACCGCGCACCAGCCTTTGACCGCGAAGGGCCGACGCGACCAGAGCAGCCGGTCGTCAATGTCCGCGCACACCTCGTGCATCGCCTCAAAGTCCGCTATCCGGCTTTGCCATTCGGCGGCGCTGCGGAACTGTCCCAGCCATATCGAAGGCAACAGCGTTTCCGCCATCGAATTAGGCCTCCTGCCTTCCAGTTTGCACGACGGTGCGGCCGGGCAACAAATGATTGACGCCCGGCTCAGTAATTGAATTGCAAACCGCGCTGCCGAAGTTCGGCGGCCAGCGCCGGCGCGCCCGTAAACTGGATCGCGTCGAATCCGATCGCTTTCGCCCCCTCGACGTGGCCCGCAATGTCATCGACGAAGAAAATCTCCTCCGGCGCGTAGCCGGCCAGTTCCGCCGCCGCCCGATAAATCTTCTCCTCAGGCTTGAGCGCGCCGATGTGATGGCTCAGCGCGTAGACCTGAAAGCCTTCCACAATGATGCGGTAGTTGCCGAAGCACTGCCTCCAGTGCAACTCGCAGGTGTTCGACAGGATCCCCATAGGGTAACCCGCCTGCTGAAGCTGCGCGACCAGCGGCAGCATGGGCAGATTCAGATCAAAAATATCGGCGGCCGCCGCCACCAACTGATCCCGATCCGGTCGCGTGCCCGTGGCGGTGCAAAAGCCCTCATAGAGCTCATTCACCGTAATCTGCCCGGTCTCGTGCCGCTGCATCAGTCCGCTGGCAAAAACCGCCTCGCGAACCGCGTCGGTCGTGATGCCCGACACAGCGGCGACCTGGCCGAGCATCTGCTCGACGCTGAAGTTGACGATGACCTTGCCGAGATCGAAGTAGAGGAACTTGGGTGACATGAGACACAGAATAGCATCGCCGCGGCAAACCGCCTAGTGGGGGTTGTCTTGCCGGTCGGCACTATGGCACCACAACAATCTTGCCGGCCAGCGTCCCGACGCCGTGGATCGTGTTGTCCTCTTGGAGCTTGTGGGCCTCCGCGGTTTCCGACAGCTTCATCACCCGGGCGATCTGCGGCCGCAGCTTCCCCTTCGCCAGCCAGCGGTTGATCTCAGCGGCGCACTTCCGCTGCTCGCTGGCCGGCGCGTTGAACATCGCAAAGCCCAACAGCCTGCAATCTTTGACGAAAAAGTCACGAAGCGGGAAAGCCGGCCGCGCCTCGTGACCCGCCATCAAGATGATCCGGCCACGCATCGCAAGATGACGGACCGCCAATTCAAGGTCCTGATCGCGGCGCGTCTCAAACCACACGTCGATTGCCCCGAACCGCCCAATCACGGTGTCCAGATCGTCGGTCTTGTAGTTCAGGGCCATATTCGCGCCGAGTTGCCGGCAGACCTCGACCTTCTCCGGGCTGCCCGCCGACGCGAGCACGCGCGCGCCAACAGCATGGGCCATCTGAACCACACACGACCCAACGCCGCCGGTGCCGCCACCGACGAACACCCGCTCGCCCATCTTCAGCCGCCCCTCGCGAAACAGCCCCAAATGGGCGGTGATCCCGACCAACGCCACCGCGGCGGCGTCCTGGTCCGCCACCCCGTCGGGCGTCGGGTACAGCCAGTTCTCGTCGACAGCCGCATACTCGGCGAACGTCCCCTGACGCCCCATCAGGCCCTGGTTGCTGCCCCAGACGCGGTCACCCTTGGCGAACCGCGTTGCATCCGGCCCCACGCCCTCCACCACCCCCGCCAAGTCGCAACCGACGATAAACGGCGACGGTAGCTTCATCGGGTACATGCCCGCCCGAACGTAAGTGTCCACCGGGTTGACGGCGGCCGCCTTCACCCGGACCAGTACCTCTCCCCCCGCCGGCCTCGGCTTGGCCAGATCGCCGTAGCGAATGCTCTCAGCCGGGCCCGGCCGGTCGATAAACGCGGCCTTCATGATAGGACCTCCCGGCGCGGGCCGGTCTGTCCAGTGTCCCCCAACCGAGCTGTCGACAAGCGGATCGCTGCCCGCACCAATGGATTCTACGGAGAGATGTCGCTGGAGAGAAGTTTTTGCCCAGACGGCAAAAACTTGACGCCCGTGCAACCCCTGATTATCATCAAAAGCTCAGGGGTTTCTCCTCCGGAGCAGGGGTCGCATGAGTATCTGGAACAAAGTCTTGGTTGGCCTAATCGCCGTCGCTTCGCTAGGATTCTTCTACCTGGCGACCCGGACACTGAAGACGCACTCGGCGTGGCACACCCGAGCGGTTGCCCAGGCGTCACAGATCGCCCAGCTCAAAACAGACAGCCAGAACTTGCAGGATGGTGTCACGCGAGACGGCGCCGTCGAACCAGGTATCCGCCAGATCCAGCTTGATCTGGACAGGCTGCTCGCCGACCGCCGCCGGGCGTGGTTCGGTTGCCCAGCGCGCGTGAACAACGTGAACCGCGGTCAGGGCACTGCCGACATCGCGTTGACCGTCGACAAGCCTTCCCCCCACGGCATCGCCGCTAGAACCGTCGTCTACGCGTTCGAGGACAGCAACGATCGGCGGCGCGGACAATACCTCGGCGAGTTCGTTGTCGAGAAGGTCGCTGGAAAACAACTGTCTCTGCGGCCAGCCGTGGGGATGACGACCCGCGAGGTCGAAGCCCTGGCCGCCGCACGTGGCACTTGGTCCCTGTACGAGCTTATGCCGCGCGACAATCATGAGGCTTTTGCGGGCCTTAGCGATGCTCAACTGAAATCGATCCTGCCAGCCGGCAGTGCCTCCGAGTATCTCAAGGATGGCAAGCCCGCCGCCAAGGCTGATCCCAAGGACCGGGTCGTCGATGGCAAATACGTCCGACCGCTCCTCGATTACGACGTCCTCTTCCGTGACCAGCAGCAAAAACGCATCCTTCTCGTAGACTCGATCGAGGCCGCAACGCGGGACAAGGCCCTCGCCCAGGAATCGCTCGCCTTGGCCAAGAAACAGGTCGAGGCCTGTGCCCGCGACGTAGCGAAGGCGAAAGAGGAGTTGGCCGTGGCGCTGGCGCAGCGCAAGCTGGTTAGTGACTACTTGGCCAAGTTCCAGGAGACCCTCGGAAAGGTCCAGGCCGTCATCAAGCAGACGCTGCAAGGCAACCAAGCCAAGGCCCGCCGCCTTGCGACGCTCCAGTTGCAGGCTGTCGAGCAAATCGACCGCCGCACTCGCGCCATGGCGCTCTCGCCCAGCGAAAAGCGCTAACGCCGGTCGCTCGTAGTTCCGCCTTCTGAGACGTCCCTCTCGCCGTAGCGTCGATCGAGGTCGCAAACTTCCGCGTCCTTGCCTGCCCGCACCCTGTGGGTTATGCTTTAGCACCAATGACTTACGCTTTCGCTGCGCCGCCGTCCCGATAGCCCGTGTACGGCGGCAGCCCCCCTCAAACGCCCGAAGGTGCCCGTGGGCCTCTACGACCGCCCGTACTACCGCCAATCGCAGCGTCCCGGCTTCTCGTCCTTCGGCGGTCGCTCGGTGGTCGTCACGTTGATCGCCATCAACGTCGCCGTTTGGTTGGTCGACGCGATCATGTTCGATGGCCATCTGAGCGATTACATGGGCGTCCACGTGATGCCGCGCGACCTTGGCGCGGGAGTCGCCAGGGATACGCTCACCCATCCGTGGCTCTGGTGGCAGTTCCTCACCGCCGGATTCGCCCACTCGCCCACGAACTTCCAGCACATCCTGTTCAATATGATCGCCCTATTCTTCTTCGGGCGGCCCGTCGAACAGGTTTACGGATCGAAGGAGTACATCCGCGTCTACCTGGCTACGGTCGTCTTCGCCTCGATCGTCTGGACGCTTGCCAACAAGATCTCCGGCACGCAGGGCGCCGTCATGTATGGGGCCTCGGGCGCCATCGCGGGCACAGTCATTCTGTTCGCACTGAACTTTCCGCGGGCCACGGTTTTGCTGTTCTTCGTTATCCCCATGCCCGCTTGGCTGGCCGGCGTCCTCTTTGTCGGCCTGGATATGTTAGGCGCGTTTGGCGTCCGGTCTGGCGAGAACATCGCCTTTTCGGCCCACCTGGCCGGAGCGGCGTTTGCTTTCCTCTACTACGAACAGCGATGGGACCTTACGCGGCTGTCCTCGGGCCTCCACTGGCCGAAACTCGGTGGATGGCGCAAACCAAAGCTCCACGTCCATCGGCCCGATGACACCGAGCCTTCCGACTTGAGCCAGGAGGTAGATCGCATCCTGGAAAAGATCTCACGCCAGGGCGAGGCCAGTCTTACGCCTAAAGAGCGAAAAACGCTCGAAGCCGCCAGCCGGCGCTACCAAGAGAGAATGTCGAAGCACGAATAGCCGCCCTTCGTCATTCCACCATCAACCCGCCCTTGCCATCAGCTAAGTCCTGGTTCCCACGCTCCCGCGTGGGAACCCACTCGTTCGACGCTCCTGCGTCGAACGACACGACGCAGAGCGTCGCAACAAGGGCGTTCCCACGGAGGACCGTGGGAACGAGGGCATTTGTAGTGCAGGCGTCCCGCCTGTATTTTTCAGAGCAGGCGGGACACAATAGGACGCTACCCGACCGCGGCCATCAGCTCATCAATCATCCCCTGAGCCTGATCAGCGGCGTCGATCACGCGATCGATCCGCAGCGAGTTGACCACTCCCAACTCGTCGAGCAGGCCCGACGGGAAGCAACCGAGCACGCTGGCCGCAATCCGGCTGTTCAGATCGGCATTGGGGCTTGCGACGCCAAGCAGCCCCGCGAACGCCCGTCGCAGCGACGCCATTGCCAGCGGCCATGCAACTTGGCCATGCGATCGTGGCCGTCCCAGCCGCAAGTCATCGGCGAAATCAGACGCTCGTTCCGGGTTCGCCGCAAACTCCGTCACATCGCACGTCACCGCCAGGTTGCCGATCAAAAAATTCGTCCAGTGTTCCGCGCGATGCCGAAGCTTGTTCAATCCGACCGCGGCCCCGTCGAAGCCGGAACCGGCGGTCAGAACAGAAAGCGCGCGATGACCGGCTTCGATATGCCCCTGCAACACGCTTCGCGCCGCCGGCGCCACCTCGTCCTCGCCGCGTCGCCGGTCATAGGCGGAAAGCACTGCCGCCCACACTCGCGCGAGCACCTCGCCGGCGAAGATTTCCTCGATCGCCCCCTGCGTCACCCGCCACCGAGCCTGTCGCCGCCGTTCACTGCCACCATCGAGATCGGCAACCGGGGCAAGCGTCCGCGCCCATCGATCGAGCCGCACCCTTGAACTGGCCCAGTACTCGGTGACGCAGTCGCACGGAATCCGCCGATCGCTCTCGATCAGCAGCGGTCCGTACGCCGAAGCCACCCCGGCCAATTCCACAAGTTCGCGGGCGTGCATGACGGACCAACTGCAATCCCGGTGCCCAAACGCGAACGAAATGACGCAGTCGATGCAAGTGAGCGAAAGCCGTTGCCAGTCCGTGACTTGCGACTCCGGGCAACGACAGGCCAAAACGCCCAGATCGCATGGCGTTTACCGATTGCAACACGGCTATCGCAAAGCCATCACCGCCGGGCGCCGGCGTGTTAGAATCGCTGCTGCCCTACGTGCCAGCCCGCCGGCTATGATGCCGCCTGGCGGTTGGCTCGTCGGCGGTCGGTTTCTTTGAGCAAGATCTTCCGCAGCCGAATCTGCGTCGGCGTCACTTCCACGAGTTCGTCCTCGGCGATGAACTCCAACGCCTCTTCGAGCGACATTCGCCGGGCGGGCTTCAGCAGAATGTTCCGGTCGTGGCCAACCGCCCGCATATTGCTCAGCTTCTTCTCTTTCGTCGGGTTGACGTTCATGTCGTCGGGGCGACTATTTTCGCCCACGACCATCCCCTCATAGACGACGTCGCCGGGCGCGACATGCAACTCCGCCCGCTGCTGAAGGCTATCGAGCCCAAACGCCACCGCCTTGCCCGAAGCGATCGAAACCAGCACTCCCGTAGCCCTCGCGGGAATCGCCTCGGCCATCGGGTGGTAGCCCTCGAAGCGATGGTGAATCACGGCCGTTCCCTGCGTGGCGTTGAGCAGTCGCGTTCGCAGCCCGATCAATCCCCTCGCGGGAATTGAAAACGTCATGAACGTGTATTCGTTGTGGCTGGTCATCTCGACCAGTTGCGCGCGTCGCTCGCCGACCAGTTCCATCACCGGTCCGGTGCGGTCGGCCGGGGCCTCGACCACCAGCGTCTCGAATGGCTCGTGCTGCTTTCCGTCCACCTCGTGAAAAATCACCTGCGGCTTGCCGACCGAAAGCTCGTACCCCTCGCGCCGCATCGTCTCGATCAAGATGGAGAGGTGCAGCACGCCGCGCCCCGACACCGCAAACTGCTCGGTGCCCACAATCGGTTCGACCCGAAGCGCGACGTTTCGCTCCAACTCGCGGAAAAGCCGCTCGCGAAGGTGACGGCTCGTCAGATATTTCCCCTCGCGACCCGCCAACGGCGACGTGTTGACCCCGAAGGTCATTTTCAGTGTCGGCTCGTCGACCTTCAGTCGCGGCAATGCCCTGGGCGATTGCGGCGCAGCCACAGTGTCGCCAATCTCGACCCCTTCGAGCCCCACCAGCGCGCAAATGTCGCCGGCGTCGACCTCGTGGACCTCCTGACGCCCCAGGTCCTCGAAAACGTGAACCGACACGACCTTGGCCGGCGTGATACGGTTGTCGCTCTGCATCAGAACGACGTTTTGCCCTTTCCGCACCGTGCCGGACTGCACGCGTCCAATGGCGATGCGCCCGACATAATCCGACCAATCGAGCGTGGTCACCAACATCTGCAGCGGCTCGCCGACGTCCACCTCCGGCCCCGGAATCTTCGCCAGGATCATGTCCATCAGCGCCTCGATCCCGTCGGTCGGCTTGTTCAGATCGGTTGTCGCGTAGCCGAGCTTAGCGCTCGTGAACAGATACGGAAAGTCGGCCAGCAGGTCGTCCGCCCCAAGTTGCAGGAACAGTTCCAGCGTTTCATCGAGAACTTCGTGCGGCCGGGCGTCGGGCCGATCGATCTTGCTCACGACCACGATTGGCTTCAGCCCGCATGCGAACGCCTTCGACAGCACGAACCGCGTCTGCGGCAACGGGCCTTCCGCGGCGTCCACCAGCACCAGCGCCCCGTCGGCCATCCGCAACACCCGCTCGACCTCGCCCCCAAAGTCCGCGTGGCCAGGCGTGTCGATGATGTTGATTCGCACATCCTTGTAGGGGATGGCGATGTTTTTCGATAGAATCGTGATTCCGCGCTCTCGCTCCAGCTCATTGCTGTCGAGAATCTGCTCGCCGACCAACTCGGACTGCCGGAATCGCCCACTCTGACGCAGCATGCAGTCCACGAGGCTAGTCTTGCCGTGGTCGACATGCGCGATGATAGCGACATTACGGATTTCGTTGCGACGCACCATAGGCGGGAAACGCTCGGCGAGCGCCTGTTGCGAACTGGACAAACCATCCAGCGTAGCACGCCGACGCCGACAGTTCAACGGCTGTTGACGAAGATGATCGGCGCCGATCCGCCCAGTCCCAGCGTGCCGGTGTGCGTTTTTCCCGACACAAACTCGACGCGGCCGTCCGAAAAGAGAAGATTTCGACCCTGCCCCCCGTGATACTCGACCGTCTGGCCCGGCAACACGACGCTGGGAGCGTCGGCCAGTAACGCCTGGGCGATCGGCGGATCACCGATGCCATCGGGTGTCCCGTCACGCCACGTGCCGGACCAGTCTTGCGAAACTTCCACCGCGCCGCTTGCATAGCTCGGAGAATCGGGCCGTCGCGGCGACCCCATTGCGTCGGTTTGCGACACCAGCCATGCCTCCGGGACCGCTTGCTCCGCCGCTTCCGGCGCGAGCTGCCGGCGGATTCGCGATGCCGCAAGGACTCCGACGCCGGTCAGCCGGCCACTGCGTGCGAGCTTCGTCAAGGCATCTCCGTGCGAGTCGCCATACTCCGAAAGCGCCGCCCCGAATTGCCGCAAGCTGTTCTGACATGCGGCCAGCCGCGCATGAAAACGGCTGCCGTCAATCGCCGGCAGCACGAGAAACAGCGCAAACATCAACACCGCCCCGACCGTCGCCATGTCCGCCCACCCGACGCGCGCGGCTTGGCCCACCGACGTAAACTCGGGCGTCATGCCGACCCCCACCGGCTTGCTCCTGAGCGGCGGCGGGCCGAAGGCCTCGACCATGCGGCAAGTCCGCTCCGCCAATCCCGGTGGCGGCTCGAAATCGGGCCGCATGGCGTCCAACGGGGCCAATCGCCGTCGCCATCGCACCAGTTCGCGACGGCGCTCCTCGTCGCCCTCTAAACGACCTTCCAACCATCGCTGTTCGTCGTCGTCCAACGCGCCGAGCAGATGGCCGAGCAGTTGTTGGTGCATCGAGTCAGTCATGGAACACGATCGATCAGGGGCCCGAATCCCTGGCGGCAGCCCGCGCCGCCGCAACTCGATTCTGCTATCTAGGTAGACTTACGCGGCTCATCGACTCGGTAAGCCTCTCCAACGCCGCGTGCAGCCGACTCTTGACCGTCCCGACGGGCACGCCCAAAACCTCGGCCGCCTCGCGATATTTCATGCCCTGGAAGTAAACCAGGATTACCGCTTGTTTGCATAGTTCCGGCAGCGCATCGACCGCCCGACGAAGCGACTCGTTCTCCTCGGCCGCTTCCGCTCCGGCGCCCGGGCCGTCTGTCGACACACCAAGGATCTCCGCCAGCGTTCCAGTGTCGCCGTCCGGGTTCTGTCGCGAAACACGATCGAGACTGCTCATGCGATGCCGCCGGTTTCGTCGTTGGCTGTCGATCGCTTGGTTGATCGCAATTGTGTAAAGCCACGGGCGAACCTTCCGGCCAACCTCGAACTGGTCGCATTTCAAGTGGACCTGCAGGAACGTCTGTTGAAAAACGTCCTCGGCCATCTCGGCGTCACCAAGGTAATGCCGCAGATAGCCATACAACTCCTTCTCGTAACGCCGGACCAGCTCTTCAAACACCTTGCCATCTCGCCCGCTGCGGTAGTCAAGCAGCAACTTCTCGTCGCTCCACGCCGGCAACGGGTTGTGGCCACAGGCACGCTTTGGCAGTTGTTCGATTGTGCCGTTCATTTCTGGTACGCTTCCGTGAAGAAAAGGGTTCGCCTCCAAACGGAAACCAACGCCCGATAAGCGGTCGCCGCGGGGGCGGGCACTTTTCAACCTCGGAATTTTACCCAACCTGCACTCCGTTGGGCAACTTATCTTTCTCCGTGGCAGAAAGAGCAACCGAGCCTTGCGACGTCCGACGATCCCTTACCACTGCATTTGCCGTGCCTAGTCCGCAAAATCGGATGCTCACAACCCGACCGGAAATATATAAATCGCTGCTAACGCTACAGATGTCAAGGTTTATGGCTAATTTTGCCGTGCCGGTGACCGATCCAGCCTGCCCAAGAAGGTTGCCAATGGCGTGAAATTCTTGCCATCGCTTACACGACACCCCTGGGAAAATCAGATTTTGGCAGCCGTTACTGGCAGATTAGTCGCCGCCATGGGCGAATTTCCTACACTGCCGACAGACATTCCCTTGCTACGCCCTGTCGCGTTACATCGCCTCATTCCACTCCGGCCGGCCGTATTTCGCGGCCGCCAACGTCGCCGTCGTCGCCCTCGGCCAGTCCCCGTCCCGCTCATGCGCATCGAACGCGTCGGCCACCAGCCGCCGAAGGGTCTCCCTTGGCAACGGCAGGTTCATCACAAACTCCTCGTGCTGTCGCCCCCCCCTGTAGTCAGGCATCCGTGGCGGCATCGTCAGGCATTGAGCAATCAGCGGTAGCGAAAAATCGTACAGCAGTGTTCCATGATAGAGCAGGTGCCCGCGACGACATCGGGCGCTGTTCCCCGAGAACTTCCGCTCCCCAATGGCCAGATCGCTCGTCCCACAGCATCGTATGCCCAACACGCGTGGCCCCAGGGCCGCGGTCAACCGCCCGAGAACCCACCGATGGGCGCTGGTCAACGTTCGCAACTCCGGCCGACGTCGGTAGCTGAGCACCAGGGCATACATCAGACAACCTGGCCCCGCCACAATTGCCGCCCCGCCGCTAGACCGCCGCAGCACCGGGACGCCACGCTCCCGGCACGCCTCAAGCCGCACCTCCTCCTGGACCCTCGACGACCGCCCCACCACGACCATCGGCTCCCTCGCCTCCCACAGTCGTAGCGTCTCTCCATCGCCTTCACCCGCCTCCGCCTCTTCCAGCAGAGCCTCATCCAGAGCCAAGTTTTCAGCCGCCGTCGGCAGGGTCAAATCCAGATATCGCATAGAACACCATTGTCGCCGATGCCGGGCAGAAGAGGAAGGCAGTTGTCCCGGCAGGACGCAGAGGTCACGGGTCAGGAGGCGGACCAGCTTTGAACTCCGTACCCCTGCATTCCTTCCCTTCCTCGCCGGCCAGCGCCGTCCTAGCAAATCTCGACTTGGGAACTTTCGCCCACCGACCGACGTCAATATTGACGCGTTACCGCATGCCGCTAGAATCGGGGGGCATGTTTGAGGGGCCCTTCTGGGAAAGGAATGCTCATGCCGGCTGACGCTAGCCAAACGCGATCCACAGAGACCGAGGCCTTTTGCTTCCAGTTCACTTTGAGCACGATGCTGATCGTCACCACTCTGGTGGCCGTGGCGTGCTCGCTGTTCTTTCGGATGCCAATCGTTCCCGCAACGTTCGCTTTGTTATTCGTTTCCTTGGCGTTGCCGGCTGTGCTCACAACGGTCTTGATCTACGGCCACGGCTATGGCCGAACGTTCTGCTTGGGCGCCT
>JAJFUI010000203.1 GCA_021372555.1 Planctomycetaceae bacterium
ATGCCGCCGTGTCGCCGTCGATCGCGTGTTTGCCCAACGCCGCCGCCAACAGGGTTTCTATCCGCGCCTTGATGGTTGCTGCCGTTTTCATCGGCACCTTACCCAATCGAATCTGCCGTCGGGCGCCGTCGGGGTTCACGAACAGGATTCGCCGCAGTCCCTTGGAATCCGTCGATATGCTCGCCATTGTTCACCCGCCTTTCTTCGCTTGGGGCTTGTCCGCCACGATCCGCAGCCCGAGGTACTCGCCCAACGTGTTCAGGACTTCCATCGAAACGCCGCGCTCGCCGTTGACGAATCGCGAAAGGGCCGTCTTGTCGATGCCGGTCGCTTTGCATATCGCATACTGGGATTGCCCGCTGTTCAAGATCGCGTGCCGCAACTGGTCCGTCAGTAGTGTGTGCTTGTGTTTCATCGGCTGTATCTTATCGTGTAGTCGCCATAATGTCAACTAGTCCATTTCGATTCTGGACCGTGGCAAACCATCGCATCCTTTCGCAATCCTGCCTTGCCCATCTTCACGCCCTCACAACGCCCTCTAGCTGCCCGTGTAACGACCGCTTGCCGTCGAGGTCCAGCGTATCGACCGGACCGCTGGAAACGCAACCGGACGCAATCCTCGGGGCCGGTTTCCGTGGCGGGGCTTGCTTCCGCAACCGGGCCGCCCGCTCGGCCCATTCCATCGCCCTGTCGAGGACGCCGGCCTCGCACACCGCGCACCGCTGCCGCCCGAGGGCGTCTTGCCAGCTTTCCAGGGAATCGCACACCGGGCAGGCCGGGCCGGGCAAGGGTAGATCATCAAACGCGACCACCTCGGGCAGGTCCGGCGCCTGCCAGCCCATGCGGCCGTGGGCGCCGGGGCGAGGTACCCAATCGGCGAACCGATCACCATCATCATCGTGCCGATGACCACCTGCATCCTCGGGACCGGGGACGGTCGCCACCGTCACGGGGCCGCCGCCGAACAGATTTTCAAGCAGGTCCGTCACGTCATAGCCCATCGCTTGTTCTCCCGTACCTACCTCTGGGAACGTGCCCTATGTGCCCTATGTACCCTGTCGCCTGCCCGTTTTCGGCCCTTTCCAGGCCAATCCGGGGCACGTGGGGCACGTAGGGTACATTCTCCGCCCTATGCCCCGTCGCTTTTTTCATCGAATCCAAGGTCAACGCCGTAGCTCGCCTGAATCGCTCGCAGGCTTTCCAGCGTCACCCGGCCGTAGACCTTCCGCCCGCAACTCTTGTGAGTCACCGCGCCGTAGCGCTTCAGGTGTTCGCTGACGCCTCGGGCCTTCCATGTCTTGAAGCCCGCCGCGTCAATCGCTTGGGCCTTAGCGAGAATGTCGCCGGGCGTCGGGATCGTGCCTACGCGAACCTCATCCGTCAGAATCCGAAGCAGGGTTTCGTCCGAGTCGGGCGTCGTATCGTCACGGCCGGCGTCAATCGTTGCCATCGCGTGCTCTTGCAGCAACTTCAGCAGCCCGCGGGCACCGTGCGATTCGATCCACGATGCCAGGGCCAAGAGCGGTTGCCATAGCTCATAGTCTCGGCCGCTCATCATCGGGCACACGTCGCTTCGGCTCGGCAGTTCCAACCACGTCGCGCCATGTTCCATCGCCAGCGAGTGGAGGGCGTCCCGTAGCTCCTGCCATTCCTCGGGGTTCGCGTCGATCCGCCGCCGTGGCTTCTCCGATCCGGGAGGGGATCGGAACATCGTCACCGGGATGGCTCGGCTCGCCAGCGCTGGGGGCAAGCCCGCAATGCACGCCAACGCCTTGGGGCCGAACACGTCGAACGAGAGCGTCTTGAATCCCGAGTCCCCGACGGGTTCCAAGCGGGTCGCCGTGCCGCCCTTCTTGTATCCGGCCAAGAGCATCGAGAGGATTTCCGCCGTCGCCGGGTCTTGCGTGTTCCGCAGTCGCTCGGCTTCGTCCAAGAGCAAACACCCACCTTGCGCGTGGAGGGTTCGGAAGAGCGCCGCGCCGGTCATGTTTGATGATGAGAGCGGACGGAAGGCCAACCGACCAAGAACCTCGAATAGCCGGCTCTTGCCCGACCCGAGGGGGCCGCCGATGTAGAGATACGGCACGGCGTCCCACGCCTGATAGACGTAGCTCAACATCGCCCAGCACACTGCCGTTGTCGTCACACCGCCAGCGTGGGACGCCGGCAGGTCGATGTAGCGCGCGAACATCGCCGCCATCGCTCTGAACACTTCCGCTGGGTCGGGGGCCGGCTCGCCGTCCAACCACTGCCGACGCGCCGCCGCGCTCCAGCCGGGTTTCGTGTTGGGTGTCGGTTCGCTCGGGTCCGGGTGAATGAACAGCCGGCGGCCGTCGGGCAGGTCGAGGGCCGAGGTCATCGGCCGCCGCTCTCGTTTCCCGTCCGGCCACTGCAAGTACAGCAGCCATCGGCCTTGAACCTTGTCGCCTATGGTCGTCATGCTCGGCACGGCCAAGCCCGACACCGCGGGCGTTATGAATCGCTCGGGTCGCACGATCGCCGCGGCGTCCAACTCGGGCAGCCCCGAGGTGTCGGCCGTCGCGTCGGGTTTAGTGGCCAAGTCTGCCGCCAGCGTCGTTATCGAATCGGTCAACGCCTTTCGGTCGAGCGTCGGGTGTGAATTGCACACCTTGTCGACAAACGCGGTCCTTGCCTTGCTCTTGGCAGGATTCAAGCTCTCGACGTGGATAACGTCGCCGGCAATCTTCGCCGTCAGTGTCCCGCTGCCGCTGCGCCCGCTCGGGGTGGAGTCGAGGAATACAGTTTCACTTTCCATGTGGCGCCGCCTTTCGCTTTCTCACGTTCACAACCACCGGGCGCGATGGTTGGGGCGTCGGCTCGGGCTGCCACTCACGCGGCCGCGTTTCTCTTGCGAGTTGCGCCGCATACTGGCCGACCACCTCGCCGACCACCTGCTGCCGACTGGGAATGAACAGATCGACGGCCACGCGCAAGACCCCATCGCGTGGAATATCGAGCAGCCGGCTAGCCGTGTCGGCCAACCAGTGCGCCGAGAGGTATTGATTGCCGGTTAGAGTCTGCATCGGTTCCGTCGGCCGTCCGCGCAGTCTGTCGGCGATTTCGTCTTTCGCCTCATTAAGCAACCCGGCCGATTCGAGGTCGGAGATTTTGACCAGCACGTCGCGCAACTCGTTGTCACTCATCATCGTTGCGCCCTCCGTCGATTCGAGGGCAGCCGGTTGCAATCCATCGCTCGTAGGCGCGCCGCGAATATCGGACCGTGCCTTTGCCGATCTTCAAGGGAGGTGGCGCCGTGCCATCGGTCGCCCACTGCCAGGCTGTCCGCTGACTCACTTGGCAGAGCGCCGCCAGCTCTTTGAGGGTCAATAGTTCCGCAGGGGCGGCGTTACTTGACATTGGCCACCCCCTGCCGGTCGCCGGCGGCAAACGCGAGAATGTCTTTACCGAGAACATAGGACCGCCGGCCAATCTTCCGCACTGGCAGGCCGTGCCGCCGGGCTTCGCGTAAGGCATACGTCCCCAGCCCCAGCCGCGCCCGGATTTCCGCCAACGTATACATGCCGTCGGCGTGAATCTCGCCCGCGATTGTGTCGGGCTCTCTCTGTGAACGGCTCATCGTTCTAACTCCATTGTGATTTTGCGGGCCGCACCATTTAGCCCGCACAACGGAAATTAGACTGCAAGAATGTGACGCGACCAAAATTAGTCACGCAAGACACAACGCCGCGTCACGCGCAAGGCCGAAAATACCGGGCAAGAAGAATGTGAAATAGTTTTGTTTGAGCGCGCCGCGGATCGCGTGACTAGTCACGTCGCGTCACGTTGCCCACTCTTCGCCGGCGGTAGCAGCCCGGCTTTTCTAGCGCGACAGATTGCTTGCCGCACGGCGGGAGCGCCTGTGTCGTATTTTTCTACTAGGTCATCGACCGACACGCCGTGCTTGAAGTCCCCAATCAATCGCTTTGTTTTGATCGTGGGACGGTACTCTTTGGGAACGTTTCCGCCACCCGCGTCGTCTTTAGGTGGCGTTGCTATTGAGGACGACGTTTTCGCCGCCTGCCTAAACGCCTCAAGGGCATACTGTGTCGCCGTGACGACAGACGGGGAAATCATAATCAGGAAATCGTTGCAGTCGCCAAAGGCCTTTCCTCTTGGCTTCGACTGTGCTCTCGGCTTCCGCTGACGCCGTTTGCTCCCACCAATTTCAACAATTTCCACCGGCCAGCTTAGCCCCCTGCAATCTGTGCCACACGCAGTCAATAACGGGTGTACGCGTCTCAACGCGAGATACAACAGCGCGGATGGCCAGTCGCAGAATCCCGATAAGCAGCCGATTTTCTCGACGATCGAGAGTGGCGCACGCTCACAAGTTTCCTGCAAGACCTCATAAAGTTCCACTCGCTCCCGGTAACGCTCGACTGAGGTCAACCAAGCGTCATCCTGATTCTGGCCGTGCTTAAGCTTCACGTAGTGCCATACTTGCCATTTTGCTGTCTGCGACCGGATTTCGGCCTCGTCCGGTTCGATAGCACCATGTAGCGTGAAGTCGTCCCACCGCATGAGTTTAGGCGACATTCTGCTGCCAAACTCAAACCATAGCCCCGTTTCGACCGCCCAGTAAGCCGTCGTGAACGAATAGTCGCACGAGAGGCATCGGCCAAGCGGAAACGAGTTTGATTCGTGACACCCTTCGACAGTAATCACTGTTCCGCTAACACAATCGCAAGGACGTAGAAGCTCGATACTAATTGCCACCTCGATTGAATCCGGCAACTTCTCTATGCCCTGCTGGACTTGATCGAGACGCCAAAGCCATTCATCGACGCCGTACGGACGGACGGCCTCTCGCGATTGATAAGCCGCCGAATCAACGCCATCGTGGGCAGCAGGTTTGGGCAAGAGGTCGCCCCAATCTCGATTTGGCATCGTTACCTACCTTCCGGGCCGGTCGGTCGGCTAGTTCCACAACAGCCGATTGAACCGCGCGACGGGGATCAGCTTCAAGAGTTGCCTTCGGGCCGAACCCAAGCAGACGCCGCCGAAAGGCAGAGAAGGCGGATCGCCTGCCGGGTTCGCTTGGCCGGGGCGTTGCAACACCGCCGGCCGTCCCATGTTCACGATTCTACTGCCGGTCGCTCCCCTTGGGCACTACCCTCCCGGTCGCGGGTCCTGTCAGCGCTTCCGCCGGTCAGACGGCAATGGGAACAGACAGCAGGCGCAACTCTTTTTACTTCGGGAGGGAGTGTATGTCAGGCACGATCGCCCCGGTGGGAAACGGCTCGGGGGCATGGCCTCGGAAGGACCCCGCGCCGGACGGACTGTGTCTGCCAGGCAGGGGCCGGCCGGAAAACCCCGCGAAGAGAACGAGAAAAGAGAACCTAGGCCCTAGCCCCCTCTGTCGGAAAGACCCCCTATATCAAAACTTGCCGAGAAGCGCCTGATGGGACCATGCGGTTCGGCCGGGGCGCGCCGGTCAGCTTGAACCTACCCCCCGGTCGCCCTTGTCCCTATTTCGTTTTCGTGCCAAAAAGTGCGCGGCGTTACCGTGCGGTTTCCGGCGGTATCCTTGCCGCTTCGGAACCTCCCTACCCCCTAACCAATTCTGCCAGAGCGTACGCGACATTGCCCAGCGGTTCCGGGCGCGAGGAATACCAGCCCGAACCCACCCCCGGCCGTTTGTCGAGTCAACGCTAGCGCCCAACCGTGCCGCGAGCGGTTCAGCCAAAGCGCATCGAGCAAGGACCCCGGACCGGGGGCAGAGTGGTCAGGCAACCGATTCGGAGACTAGCCGCGCCGCCGCCACCAGTAGCCGAATAAGCCGACAGCGCCGACGCCGAGTAGGACGAGCGTGGACGGCTCAGGGGTTTCGACGAAGGTGTGGAAACCGCAATCGTAAGCTATCACTCCCGACGAGTAGTTAAGCCATGAGCTTGCGCCCGGGGTTCGAGTGAACATTCCCCCGAAGGGGTATGTGCTCGTGCCTTCATTTGAAGTGCGCCAAATGTAGTCTTGGTAGTCTGGGAAATCGCCTACTCCGTCGCTGTGTAGCACGATTGCCAGCACATCACCGGCGCTCACGCGAATGCCAAGCTGTGTGAGGTCGACGCTCGTGATCACGGGCGTATCGGACAAATAGTACATGGGTACGCTGGTTGCGGGCACTGTCACTGCACCGAGCGCGGACGAGTCAGCCACCAGCGGAGCCCCTGATGATGTATTGCGTATGTCAACGCGCAAACCTGCCGTAGTATCTAGCATGCGACTAACGGCGAGTTCGACCCGTGAAAGTGTGCCTGCGATACCAACTGTGAAGGTCTGAGCGACGTCATACTTGTTGCTGACTCGGTGGCCTTCGCGCGCCTGGCTAACGTCGTTCAGCTGGTCCGACGTCTCGCCGCCTACGGTCACTGTGACATATGAGAGCAGCATCGAACACACAATGCCAAATGAAAGTGACCAACGGAACGACATGGCAGTGACCCTCGATGACAAACTAGCACCATGAATGAAAGTGCCAGCGGCTGGAACGCCGCCATGCACTCGACCATATGCCTCTGCCTGTTCCGAAGAGATAGCGTCTAACCTACCAAAGCCAAAACCGTTTGCAACCCCCACACGCGGTAGCCACAAGAGGGGCAGGAGCCAAGCCGCGCGCCGAACGGACCGCGACGTGCCGTCGCGGCCAAGTATTCCGGGATGTTTACCACCGCCCCGATGCCCCAGCCCAGCGGTTACTAAAGAACAAGAAACCACAAAACACCGCCGGACGCTCTATCAAGCGCCGTTGGCCTCGGCGTGGGGGGCCACCGGGCCCGAGTTGTAACCGCGCCGCCAGCCGCCTCTATGCTGCCAGGGAGTACGCCGGGCAACCGCAGGCCGGAAGATACAGAGTGTAGCCACTCGAAAGCAGCCACCACCCGCCGCAGCCACCGGCTACCGTCCGCCCCCAGTTCGGCCAAATAGATACGGGGGCCGCATTCACACCTTGCACACGCAAAATGTGCGGACCCGCGGTTCGGACCCATGCCGCGTCGGACGTGAGGAGAACCTAACAGACTGCGCAACTCGGCAATGCACGTTCGACGAAGGGGCCGACGCGGCTACCAACGGGCACCGAAATCAAAGCCATTCCGGCCGTGTATAGCAAAGCGGCCGGCGGGACTCCGGCGGGGGGCGACCGGGGGCGGCCTCGGCTGCTGTACGTCGTGCTGGCCGTCACTGCGGAATCAGCTTGCGGCACTGCACCCAACTGCATCCGCACCGCGCCCCTTGGCTAGCATCACCATCCGCTGCCGCACCGTCGCGGGCAGGCTGGGCCATGCCGCAACCACGGCCGCCAAGTCGGGGTCACTCAAAGCAGAATCGCCAGAAAGTGCGCCGGATTTTGCGCCGCCTTGCACGCCACCCCCTCGATTTTCCGAGGAATCCGCTGTCTGTTCGACTCCCATAGGGGGGTACTGATGCAGCCTTGCGTGGTTGCACCGAGTCTTACCAGATCGCTTTAAGCCCTTGTCACCAAGGGCTTTTTGCGTTTCTTGGGACTCAGGGCGGTTCGTTAAGATGAGGTGGTGCGCCGATTTTGCGCCACCGTTTTCGACCGCGGGCGACCACTTTAGCAACCCCGTCGGCACCGGGTTCGTGCGATGGACCAATCGGTTCCGCACGCTCGGTGGCAGAAGCTGATCCCTTCGAGGGGCTGTTCTCGGCTGACACAGCCTGGGGAGACAGTTCCTCTGTGACCTTCCGATCGTGTCGGTCGGCGATGGTCTCGCTATGACCGGACCGAGATCACTGCCGCGGCCCGCCCGAGTGATCCGCATTTCGGTGCGGTCTCCAATGCAGGGCGGGTCTGGAGCTAGTCAGTCAAGACCCGGCCGATCGGTACACTGCCTGCGGCCCGTGCTGCTGCACCACACTCCTGGCGAATATTGTTGCTCGGCTTCCAGCCCAGTTGCCCACCAACGGGACGTAGCCCACGCCAGAATGAGGAGCAGCCGATCAAGGTGGGGCGAGTCAGAAGTCGATGATGGGGCGACGTTCTGCTTTACGAGTCCGGCCTAAATGCACGGTGAAGCCGTGGGAGTCGTGGTTGCTCTGTTCTCGTCAGCTAGGGTTCTGCTCGCTCGGCTCGTCGCGCACTTCGACGCTTAGAACTGGCTGGTGTCGGTCGCCGGGCCATCCTGGCGGTTGCCCAAACGGCGGTAGAGTCTGACATCGATCGAATAGTTGATTGTGCGAATCGAGCCATCGCAAAATGACATATTGAACGTGTCGGCGTGGGCGCTGCCGAACCATTGAACATGGTTACCTTCGCCAAACGCAGCGTTGTCTTGGCGGGGACGATTGTTGTTGTCAGGCGTTCCGATCGCGCCATCGATTCCAGTCCAACGAATAAGGTCCCGGTCGTCGCCGGAATACATCGTCTGGTCGTCACCTTTGTCCTGACCGTCCTCGTAGTGATAAGCGTTGATGTACTTTTCGCCGATCAGGAACGTATTACTTAAACCGTCGGTAATGTCCGCTAGTCTTATTTCGCTGCGTTGAAAGCATATCCCCGTCTGCATCGACATGTTATCTAAGCATGCCGGGTCGGTGCGCCACTGTGCGTAGTCTCCGCCGTTGATGGCATAGTCGCTTCTTGCGACCGAGGTAATGGTACCGACGGTGAGTTTGAAGAAGCCGCTGCCGTATCCCGGCACCAGTGCATACAGAGCGGCTGGCCGGCGCGTGGGACAATTAAAACCACTCAGCGGCGTGCCAATTCGCAGCGCGTTGGCTTCTTGGATCGTCATGCCAGAATTGGGTGTGCCCAGGTCATGCAGTGGCTGCTGCTCAATGAATGGCAAGATGTTGTAGATCCAACCTCCGGGTTGGGTCCTACCGAAGCCACAGCTGGGATCGCCGAGCCAGTGCATATCCCACCCGCCGGCAGGGAAGAATTTTTGTGTCGCCTCGTGATTCAAGGCAGCGACGGCCAACTGTCTGACGTTGTTGCTGCACTGCAGTCTCCGGGCGGCTTCTCTTGCCTGCTGCACGGCAGGGAGCAGCAAAGCAATGAGAGCGCCGATGATTCCGATTACGACTGACAATTCGAGAAGAGTGAACCCGGCTGCGTTCCGGCGAATGTCGTGCAGCTTTTGACCTCTAGGTGTCATCGCATCACCCACGACCGCCAGGGGAGCCACTGTCAGCATGCGCTGTCAGTATATCGGATCGAGCCGACCATTCATACGTGCGCATTGCCGGCGTCTGAAAGAAAGGACAGAGCCCGTCGCCAAGCGAACGACGACAGGGATCGTCCAGGGGTTGCAGTGGCGGCAACCCGGCCGGTCTCTAGGATGAGCGAGCGCTCACGCGAGAATCCACCACAAGGCCATTTCGGAGGTTACGCCGTGCGGGTCGGTGACCTGGGCTGAGCATCCGCCAGATTGCAGTCCCACGAATTCGAAAGTCACCGAGAAGACGCCATCCTGGCCTACGGTGGCCGTCACGTTAAAGCTCGCGAATACACCACCAAACCTGACGATGTCGCCGGCAACCGGGTCGTCTGAATCCGTCACGGAGCCGGTCAGGGTCCAAAAGTCTCCGATCTCATTGATACAGGTGAAGTCGGTGATGACTGGCGCGGCGCTGACATGCGTTTTAAGCATCGCATCCACAATTAGGCCGTTGCCGTCGGTCGCGCGAATTGTGATGTTGGCATCGCCTGTCATATTGTTGGCAAATGTCAGCTCCAAAGTGCCTGAGTCAATCGACAATCCGCTGACGAGAGACGGGTTGCTATTTTGGAGCACAGAAAACGACAGGTTTGGAGTTGAGGCTTCGAAGAAGTCGGTCAATGCGAATACGTGGTCAACAGTCCCCTTGGCAATACTTAGGTCCGGAATTCCGCCTGTCGTTGGGGCATCGCATGTCGCGCCGGCAGGCGCACCGCTTGGCAACAGAGCGCCTACCTGTGACCGCGCGAAGTTGTAGTCGGTGGCCGAAATCACTCCATCGCCGTTGGCGTCATATCGAACGCCGTATTGGGCGTCGCCAATGACCTTATTGTAACGTTGATTTATTTGGATCACGTCGGTGCCGTTGACGGTATTGCTGCCGTTGACATCCGCCGGAAGCACCGTGAATTGGAAATGGAAGTCTGTCCCGCCCTGTGTGTTGCCAGATGGAAACGTACTCTGGCAGTCGGTCCAGGCGCCATCTAACACCTCACCGGTGGCCACGCTGCGTACCGGAGCCAGCCCGTTGGCATCCAAGTCGAGCGCCAGCTTATCCTTGGCCATTGGCGCGGTGAGGAGCCAAGTTGCTTCATAGGTGACGGTATCATAGCCGAAGCCGCTAAATGCATACACATTCTGGCTGGCGCCGCTTAGGGAGAGATCCGCCGCGGACACCACGACATCCTGGTTGAACTTGATACGGATGGTATCGATGTTGTTCCAGGGCAGTGTCTGAAGCTGTGTGGATCCAACTGGGATTGCGTAGCCGCCCGTTCCAAGCCCCGAAGACTGAAGATAAGAGACGAAGCTTGGCGTCCAACTGCCGCTCGCTACTGTTACGGCGGCAACCGCCGGATGCGATAGCATGTAGCGATGTTCAAGGGATTCCAGACGAAGCGTCCGCTTCTTGGTTGATGGCCGGCGGGCGTACGGCAAATTGGATGACATGAGGTCCTCCGTGAGGCTTACGAGACTGCGCGACTATGTCGCGACCGACAAACGGGAGCGAGCACTGAAACTCGGCCTTCTAGTAGATTGCAAAAGCAGGTAGAGACCGGACACAGAAAACCGAGAACCCGCAACTACGCCTGGTACGTGGACCCCAGGATGTCGTCAGCCAGGATCATGTCGCCGGCGTCTGAGACGGCAAGCGGCGTGCCGACAAGCGACAGCAGATTGCGACGCAAGTGGCGCAACGGTTTGCGTCCGCGCGCAGGAGCAGCGTGTTGCCCTTTTGCAACGAGAAGTTGTGAATGCGCGGGAGCGGGACGACGCAGTCGCGTCTGCGCAATTACCTGCACCGGGGCCGGCGATTGACCCTAAGGAGTGGGCGTGCCGGCATCAAGCGGGTCAACGAGTGGTGAAACAGTCGCCGGAGTTGCGGTGGATGCGGTTCTAGTCAACGCTTGCTGGAACCCAGTCTCGGTTTGAATCGCTGAGAAGTAGCTGCCGGATTGAATTATCTTTGGGGAGTAGCCGGCTTCAACGGCTCTTGCCACATAGCTGGCGGCCAGTTCGGCCTGCGACCGGTCCTCCCGTGCCCGCGTCGCGTGCAAGGCGGCGACTACACGACACAGTTCTGCGTTCGACGGAGCAAGCTGAATTGCCTTGGCCGCGTGTGCAAAGGCAGCATCAGAAGGCTTTCGCCCGAGGTTTGCCCGGCAGAGAGACAACACGATGAGGTTATAGTGGGGCGCGAGGAGACCGTCGTCAAGTTCGGTGGCACGGAGGAGCGATCTCTCCGCGTCATCAAGCTGGCCAAGCGCCAGGTAACTATATCCGATATTGTTGTACACCAACGCGGGTCGGTCATAGTCTCGACTAATCGCCAGGTTGTAAGTGACTATGGCTACCTTGTGCGACTTGATCCGGCTCAGACAATAACCCCGACATGCGTCCACAAGTCCACTTGGGTTGAGTTGGTGGGCTAGACTGTAGTCCCGGAACGCCGCCTGAAATATGCCCTGACGGTGATATGCTCGCCCCCGGGCGAATAACGCCTCGCTGGATTTCGGATTTGCGACAATCGAATTATTGAGTCGTTCTATGGCGGTGGGATAGTCGCGCCGCGCGATACATGCCAGACCGGATTCGAGTTCGCGTTCGCTGTAAGGCGGCCGAAGAAAAAAGAAGAGACTTGCGGCGACCATCGAGGATGCCGATGCAGCGGCGACAATCGTGGTGACGGTCCGATGAGTGCGTGTCCAACGGCACGCGCGGCGGGCGAATTTCAGTTCGCCGCGAAAAGCGCTGCCCAACTCCCTGGCCGTTTCGGGACGTCGCTTCGGATCGAAGGCCAGGCACTGTTCAACCAGTCGACTTAATCGCCGATCGACCTGCCTGTTGAACGATCGCACCGGCCTGGGCCCATCCGCTTGTTGACGATGCAACCGGCGACCGGCCTCCTCCAACCCACAATCATACCGAATCTTGCCGAACGGGAGACGTCCGGTAAGCAATTCGTAGACGATGATTCCCAACGAAAAAATGTCCGAGCGAGGATCGTAGAGCGAAGCGCCAGATTCTGGACAGCGGTCAACTAAATGGACCAATTCCTCTGGAGCCATGTACGGGAGCGTTCCTCCCACTTTCCATGCGGGCAGTCGAGAGTCGATCGATAGGTTGAAATCCAAGAGCAGCGGCCGGCCCTCCGAAGTCATCAACACGTTCGAAGGCTTCAAATCGCGGTGGTAGATACCGTGTTCGTGAGAGTGAGCCAGGGCATCTGCCAACTGGCTGGCGAGACAAAGCACGCCGTCAACGTATGAGCCGTTGCGCAAGATCTTGGTTGGCAGGTCGGCGTCGACTCCTGCGGCGTTGCGATTGGCCCTGGCAATTGCGTCAATGATCCGTTGCGCTCTGTGCGGCGGGCGCCCGGCGTCGAACGCGTCGTCAATTACGTCGCAGAGTGTAGCTCGGCCAAGATAGGGCATGCAGAACGCCGCAAGTCCTGCTGCCCCCTGTTCGTGAAGAGAATAGACGGGAACGATGTTGGGGTGCCGCAACTTGCCGAGAACTTCCGCCTCTCCGCCAGCGCTGGGCGCGATCTTGACGACAACCTGCCGGTCGCCAATCGCGGGTTCCGTGGCCAAAAACACGCGTCCAAAAGCCCCGCGGCCGATCTCTGTGATCAAATGGAACTGCAAATAGTCATCACCGGCATCAGGCCACGGCAGCTTCTCCTGGAGCAGCCGGAGATCCGGGTCGCCAGCAAGCAGGTCCTGAACTTCAATAAGCAGAAGGAGCGATCGTTCGAGCGAGGGAAATCGGCGAGCGAAGGTTTCCGCGTCAATCGCCTCGCCGCCGTTCCGCCGATGCTCGAACTCCGTATGAGCAAGATCGAGAACGATCGACCTGTGCCTACCTAGTTCGGGATGACGAGATAGGACTTCATTCAGGTCAGGCGTCTCGCCCTGGCGCCAACGGCGTTTAATAGCGTCCGCGGTCCGACTCGCATCGGCCAGTCGATGAGGACTGGCAACGCTAGTGGCAAACGCGTTCCGGCTCGTCGAGGCTTCCACATTCATGCAGCAGCGGCGCCGAGGAGTTTCTTAAGCAGACGTCGTACGGTGCGCTGATCGACGTGCAGTCTTTCGGCAATGCCCTGACACGTGAGCCCTTGCAGCCGCAAGGGGATGATTTCTCGATAGCGTTGCGGTTGGCTTTCCAGCAACTGCTTCCACTTCTCTCGCGCTACCGCCACATCGATGGGATTGGGCTCCTTGCTAGTCATCTCGTGTCCATTTTCGTGAAGTTCGTCCAACGATCGCTCATGCGCCACGTCATACTTCTGGCTCGCTATCCTCCGGCGGACTTCCATCCCAACTTTGTTACGTGCCATCGCAATGAGGTACGCCGTCAATTCTTCCGGACGGTCAAACCGGCAAACCTTTTCACGCACGCGAAATAGCGAGCCCCATACGACTTGGACGAAGTCCACCGTGTCGAATTTGGACCTCAATCGACTATCCAGGGCCCTGCGAACCGCCCGTCGAACGGCTTCCCCGTACTGCTCGACGACTTGCCATGCAGCGTCTTCGGATCCCTCGCGAACCAGACGCATTAGGGCCGAAAAATCGTCGTCACGTTCTTTCATTGACAGTAGTTCCAAACGACGCAGGAAATTTCTGAGATTTATTGTCCGTTTTTTGCTCCAAATTGCAATGAGAGTATTGGGAGTTGTAGCGCCTGGGACCGCCAGCGCTCAGGGGCAGTCGCTTGCGTACCGGCGCTACAACTCGCTTCACACCGATGGGTGGAGTCACTACCAAGCTCACCTTGGGGGGGCTCAATGGCCTCGCAGGCGGCTGTCGCATCTTTTCGCGGGTTTCCTCAGATGCCTTAATGCCCAGGCGACGGCAACGCAACCCGATACGAGCAACGCTAGGGTCGGGGGCTCCGGAATCACCAGCACGGAGCCCACTATAACAGGCCCCGTTCCAAAGGCCATCCCGACGAACTCCTTTTCCTCACCTTCATGATTGAACCAGCCTGAGCCAACATACTCGGGATAGTTGGGGTCGGCATCGGGCAAAACGGCGATGTCAAATCGCCCGGCAGCATCGCCAGATGCCGTCAATTCGATGCTCACCAAGTTGGTGCCCGTAGACGGCACATTAATCGCAACGGTTCCCACGCTCACAAAGTCTGAAATAAGATTACTCGTCGCGATCACACCCGGCGTGCCGAGGGGGTTGCCAGTCCCAGCGTCATAGCTGTCGAAGGGGTCACATGCGCCGGCCAAGACGTAGGAAGGTGGATAGCCGAACGTGCCGAACGAAACCTGGCCAATGGCACCGGCGCTACGAATTATCATGCAGGTGAGCTGCCAGCCCGCGAGCGCGCTGCCTGACCCAATACTGTCGATTCCGATCAAGTATTGCTGCGATTGCGACGGTGAACACCAAACGACGTCCTGCCCACGAAGATTAAGACCGTCCGCCAAGGCAACCCGGGCGAGGCAAAGACAAACGACCGTGGCAGCAACTAACTGTCGCACCGAACAAGCGACTCCTAAAGAAGAGTCCGAAAAGCTGCCAAGGCAGCACCTCCAGTATTGTGATTAGACTCGGCCGTCTTTTCAAGCTCGATCAGTCGATCCGAGCCATGTCGGCCCGCCGCTAGGCACGCTAATGGGCGGGCGGCAGACGCCCGTCGCCGGTATGCCAAGAAGCGGTCGGGGGCGGCGACCGCAGTCACCATCTTGCCCTGGGGCAGGAGGGCAAGAATTGCCCCCGACCGTAGAGGGTTTTAGCATAGCCTTCCTCCCGCGTCGAGCCCCCCCTGGGCCGCGGGCGTGCGATGCAGTTTGGAGTTACCCCTCCGGCGAGGTTTGACGAATAGCCTGGCGATGGTCGCAACACGTGTACTGTTTGCGATCGTGGCGCGCCGGCACCGTGTCTTCGTGCCCACGCCGCCTGGTCTGCCAGCCGGCAGTGTTAGCTGCCTGCCGGAATATGGTGGCCGTCACGAATTCCTCGCTGCCGCCGAGTCCCTTTTTGAAGTGTTCAACGCACGAGGGACACAGCGTGGAAAACGGGCTCGGCACGAACCACTTGCCACAAACCCAGCAGTTCTGCCATCCACATGTGAGGCATCGATTATCTCGTCCCGCGAGCGGCTGGCAGCAGGTCGGATTTGGACAGGAACGGAATGGTCTTCTCACGGCAGGATTCGTCTCCGACGCAGGTGATCGCCCAATAACAGAATTGAAATTTTGGCGTCACGGCGGACACTTTCCCTCCGAAACGACCGAAAGGCTTCTCGGCTGCTTCGCATTCGCGAGTCGGGGGACAACGCGACTGGCCGACGTTCCGCAAGATTGCTTCTTGCGCCGACGGGGGCGGCGAATAGGAGGGATATGTGAGGCCCAGAAGTGAGACCGGACCGAAGGAGTCCGACGAGAAGGCATCGGCAACGCGGACGGTCGTTAGGACTCCCCCAGCGCAAATGCGGGCCTCAATGCCGAATCGACCAACGGGTACAACGCGGAAGTGCCAGCCATCCCGCCAGCCGCACGTCCTGAGGAGGTCGATTACGGCTGCTCGCTATCTGGCGGCATGTTGCCGGAGTCGTCTGAGAAATGGGCCGGAAAGCGCCACCTGCCAGATCCGGGTTGCTGCAACCACTTGGTAGCAGTACTCTCCATGGCTGAATTCAGCCCCCCCTCCTCTTGGTGCTATTGCAAGTCCTTGGTAATCAAGGGCTTGTTGTCTTTCTCACGCCGGGTAGCTGGGCGGTGGGGAGGGCGGACGCGGGCGGTAACGGCGCAACGCGCTTTGCATAGCTTCGAGGAACGAAGGAATGCGGCCGGCGGCCATGAAGGCGCGGCAGGTGACTACCGGGCGAGGGAAAAAGTTGGCGATAAAGTCGAAGCAGAATTCTTCGGGCGTGTGCCGGATCATCACGACGTTGGCGTAGACGCCGCCCAACGATTCATCGGGCAACTTCAATTGGTCGTAAAGGTCCTCGATGCGCGGTTGCGGCGTTGGCTCAGCGTGGCTGGGCGGAGGGACGGCGGGTGACGACGGCGCACCGCCACTGACCGCGCCGGGCAGGTCGGCCGGCTCCTCGGGTGTCCCAATCGGGCCGGCTGCAGCGACGACCTCCTGGGATTCTCCAACACTGGGCGCTGGCGGTGTCTCAGTGCGGGCGTGGGGAAGAAGCCGGCCGAATTGCTGCTGGTACTTTGTCAGGTTCGCCTGCAACGCGGCGATGAACTGGGCGAAGGTGTTCGGCGTCAGGACGACTCGGGCCACCACCTGTTGCGGCGGGACCATGGTCGACAGGAAGTCGATGACGAACTCCTCGGTCGTCTGGAGAATCGTGGTACCCGTGCAGAACACGCCTGAGCGGACCGTCTCTGGCACTCGGGCGCCGATGGCCGTGTGCTTCAGGTTCTGCGAGAAGGACTGGCCGCCGGGCGGCGGGTCGGAAGGTTCGTCACGCCAAGGTTCTGGTTCGTTCGTCATGATCGCCGATCAAGGATAGATGGCTTGCCACGCCGCGGGGCTGGTGGACGAGTCTCAATATGGCTTTGATCCCCCGCGTTGTCAACGGCGAGGGGTGCCCAACCGTGGGAGAACGGTTTGCTTTAGCGGGTTAAGGCGACGATTGCCGCCGCGAGCAGCGAAGTCAGCAAGAGAAGGGCCGCCGCGATGAAGAGGCTTCGGCGGGCGGTGCGGAACCAGCTTGATGAGAGTGGCTTCGCCGAGGTCGTTGCTGCTGAGGAGTCGAACGGTGCGGCCGTTGGAATGGCGGCGTTCCCCGTTTCGGTGACGTGGCGGACGTCGACACCAGGATCGTTTTCGCCAGGCTTGTCGGTCGTCGGCTCTTCGAGCGGTCTTGCTGTGACGAGCGGGACAGCCCGTTTGATGGCGGGCGATGATCGCCAGTGGGTCAAAGCGTGCGAAACGTCGGCGGCGGATGGATAGCGGTCGTCAGGTCGCTTGGCCATCATCTTGACGCAAATGGCGGCCAATTCGTCCGGCAGTCCGGCGCGTTCTTGTTGGAGCGCCGACGGCTGTTGCGTCTGATGCTTTAGTATTCGCTCCGTAAGGGTTCCGCGTGGAAACGGCGGATGGCCGGTCAGGAGGAAGTAGAGGGTGCAGCCAAGGGAGTAGATGTCGGCACGGCGGTCAATGTTCCAGCCCTGGATCGCCTGTTCGGGGGCGAGGTAGTCGACGGAGCCGAGCACGCGCTCGGCCGATGCCGAGCTGTCTGGTTCCAACTGCTCGCCTTCAACGAGACGCGCGAGGCCAAGATCGAGAATCTTGACGATGCCTTGCCGGCTCACCAACAAGTTGGATGGCTTAATGTCGCAGTGGACGATATTTCGCTGGTGGGCGTGATCGAGCCCATCAGCGGCTTGGCGAATGTAGTTGGCAGCCAGTTGACAATCGAGCGGTCCATCCTCGCGAACGAGCCGCTGGAGGTCGAGGCCTTCGACGTATTCCATGACCATGTAATAGCGTTCGCCGTCCTTGTCGACGCTGTACGCCTGAACGATGTTCGGATGATCCAGCAACGCGGCGGCACGGGCTTCGGCTAGAAAGCGGTCGACCGCGGCTTGGTCTTTTCGAGCTTTGCGGGAGATGATCTTTAGAGCCACGCGACGGCTCATGGTCACGTGCTGGGCGAGGAAGACGTTGCCCATGCCGCCACGGCCAAGCAGGTCGATGAGACGATATTTGCCGAGGTAGAAGGAACTGCGGCCGGCTAGCAACTGACTGGCTTGCCACCACGTAATAAGGTCCCGCCGAGCAATCGTCTTGGCAATTCGCGTGGGATCATCGCCTTGCGCGAGTTGCCGAGCCTCGTTTAGCTGCGACGGGGTCAGCAGCTTGCTCTTTTCAAGGACGGCAAAGAATTCGTCGGGCGTGGTGACCGCCATAGCAGCAAGTTTATCAGGTGAGCCGCGGGGCGGCAAACGTGGCAATGCGTTCGAGTATGCGGCCCGTTCTTTACTGATTAACAGCCCGCGGGAACAACCGCTGATCCCTCTTGCACTTGGGGGAGAACGTCACGTGTCGTTGCGGGAACCAGCCAACAGGCGAGGTAGAAGACGACGATTCCGGCCAGAACGTCGGTCAGATAATGCCAGCCGGTGGTCAGCGTGGCTACGATGACGGCGGCGTTAAGGAGCATCGAAAGCGGCTTGAGCCGTACGGGGCAGGCGGCCACGAGCAACAGGGCCCAAATCGTGTGGAACGACGGGAAGGTAATGAGTCCCTCGGCGTCGGCCAGACTCATTCCGGTTCGCAAACCGCTTCGCAATGAAAGGAAGTGGTCCAGATAATGGGCTTGGCTGGGCGACGGCATCGCGCTGCACGGACCGGCCGCAGGCAGCAGGAGGAAGCAGGCCAGCACGAGGAGTGCGGCGAGCATCATCCGTCGAAGGAACGCGTCCAGCGGTTTGGCACGGCCCATGAGGCCAAGAATGCCGACAGTGGCAGCGGTTTGGGGTAAAAGCGAATTATAGGCGGCATCCAGCAGCGTGCCCAAGATTGGGTGTTGTAACTGCCATGCAACTAGGCAACGGGTCGAGAAACCGAGCGATGCGTCGCAGCCGGCCAGCCAGCCGTCGACGAGCGATGGCGAGAGCCGGGCGGCCAGATACGTCAAGACAACGAAGCTCACAGAGAACACAACCAACAGCGCCAACGCCGAGAGGCAGAGGCGAAACGGCGCGACGCGGCGGTAGTGCCAGATAGCCAAGCCTAACATTGCGGTGACGATCATCGGACGGTGAAGGCCGTCGACGGCAAATCCCGCAATCGCGCAGCCGACTAGGGCTGCGAGGCCGATGCATCCGGCGATAATCCAGGTGATTCTGTTCATGGTGGTTCTTCGCAAGTCTAGCACGGGGGCTGTCGCTAACACCGGCTCCGGCGGGGGACGCCGTTGGCGTTCGGCCCAAATGCGGGGGCGTGGAGCATTGCACGGAGCACTAGCAACAACGGCTGGCCGCTGGGAGGGGCAGGTGGTACGATTAGTAGTTTCCGCAAAAGCCACCCGGCGTTCATCGAGAAGCGACGCATCCCTTGAATCTGCTTACCCTGGAATCGACGTGCGATGAGACGGCGGCGGCGATCATCACCGACCGCCTGGAGGTGCGTGGCTCGGTGGTTGCGTCGCAGGACGAATTGCACCGGCGTTTTGGCGGCGTGGTGCCGGAGATTGCGTCGCGAGCCCACCTGGAGCGGATTTTGCCGGTCATTGACGAGGCGCTGCGAAAGGCCGATTTGTCGCTGGCGGATATCGATGCGGTGGCCGTGGCGAACACCCCCGGGCTGGCGGGATCGCTGTTGGTGGGGTTAGTGGCAGCCAAGACGATTTGCCTCGCCCGCAGCATACCGCTTATTGCGATCAACCATTTGCAGGGGCACGTCTATGCTTGCCGGTTGGCCGCGGGGCGCGAGGTCTTTCCTTGCATTGGACTGATCGTCAGCGGCGGGCACAGCAGCCTGTACCGATGCCGCACCGCGCTGGATTTCGAGTTCTTGGGCGGCACCATCGACGACGCTGCCGGCGAGGCATTTGACAAGGTGGCGGCGATGCTTGGACTGCCGTATCCCGGCGGCCCGTCACTGGAGCGCGCGGCAATCGGCGGCAACTCTCGTGCGTACGGTTTCCCTCGACCTCTGCTGCGCGAGGACCGGTTGGAGTTCAGCTTTAGCGGGCTGAAAACGGCCGTTCGGTACGCGCTGGAGAAGGAGCTTGCGTTACACGCGGAGAAAGCAGACATCAAAGGGCAGAGGTCAGAAAGGCGGAGTTCCGAGGTCGACGCTGCCCGGCAAGTGTCAGCCAGTTCAGTGCCCAGTCTTCCGGGCGCGCGGGATTTGCCGCGGCAGGTCGTGGCGGACCTGTGCGCGAGTTTTCAGGAGGCCGC
>JAJFUI010000221.1 GCA_021372555.1 Planctomycetaceae bacterium
CGCCGACGGCGACTCGCGCAACAGCGTCAATTCGTCGGCCAACGGCGTCAGCAACGCCGCCAGACGCCGGGCGTTCTGCCGCCGCCGCCGAGCGATCTCGCAGAAATCGTAGCTCCAAGGCGAGGGGGCGTCGTTCGCGCCTGCGGGAATCCGCTCCAGTAGGTCGGCGTGCTGCGCGGACACCGTCAACATGCCGCCCGGCATCGGCAACATCTTGTGCAACGAGTAGACGCAGGCGTCGCCAAGACGGCCGCAGGCGCCGCCCACCCAATCGGTGAACAACGCGTGGGCCTCGTCCTCGATGACCACAACCCCGTGCCGGCGGGCCAGGCGGACGCATTCCGCGTAACTTGGATCGACGTAGCCGAAGTAATGAACCAGCAAGAGCGCTTTCACGCAGCCAGCACGAAGGCGGCCTTCGAGGTCGTTCAGATCGATGTGCAACTGACCATCGACGCGGTAGAACTCATACGCGAGCCCCAGTTCCGCGATCGGGTCGAACACGCCCGAGCCTTCCTTCGGCGACCAGCCGACGTAGGCCGGCAGAAGAATCTGCTCGTCCGGCCCGAAAGCCATCGCAGCGAGCAGGGCCTTCATCGCCGACCGGGCGGTGGGGAACAGCCGGCAGGGCCGGGCGAATGCCGCGGCGTCTTCGGCCGTCTTGCTAATGATCTTGGCAGGTCCCGGCACGTTCCGGTCTCCTTTCCGTCAGACGTTTCCGTAGGTTGTTCAGCGGCGCGGCCATGCGATGCGATCGTGCGAACTCACGCGCATCGGACAGGGAGGAAGCCGCCTTGCTGGCGTTGCCGATCAACAGCAGACGCCGCTCTGGGGCAAGCCTCTTGAGCGTGGCCAGGACGCCCGGCGCCTCGATGGCCGCAGGGTCGCTCAGCCGATACCAGCGTGCCTCCAAGCGGCCAATGTCGTACTGCCCTTCCGGTGTGCAGAGCGTGAACTGCGAGAATCCATACAGCCGATGGCATGCCTCGGCCTGGGCGTAACCGATCAGGCGCACGGGTCTCGGTCGGCCGCCGTCGAGCGAAGCTTCGCACCACGAGCCGCTCTCACGCGATTCAAATCCCAGACGATCGTACCAACGCCGGGCGGCCGTGTTGAAGTCGAAAACGTCGAGAGCGAGTTCATCCGCCTCGATGCCAGCCGCCTCGATTAGGGCAAGCAGCAAGCGCCGACCAATCCCCTGCCCGCGGATAGTCGAACTCACGGCGATGTAGCTCAAGAACAGCCGGCGTGGCAGTCGTCTTCCTTCGGCGCAGCCGACGAGGCCTTGCTCATCGGCGGCGACGACATAGAACGTTTCGCCGCCCAGGTCTTGGACCGCGATCTGCTCGGCGACGAAGTCGGCGACTCCCGGGCAACCGTAGGTCATTGCCGTGACCAGGGGTGCAGGAAACGCATCGCGGATCAGAGCGACAATCTGCGGTGCGTCGGCCGCCACGGCTGTGCGGAAGGCAATGTGTTCGCTCATGGCGTCGAGCCCTCCGAGAACATCGCCCGGCGCTCTTCGTCCAGATTCTTCATGATCGAACAAGCGTCAACGACAATCCCACGGCCATGGACGACCTGCCGCAGCGTGAGCCAGAGAATGCGCAAATCGAGCCACAGGCTCCAGTGTTCGACGTACCAGACGTCGTTGGCGAAACGATCGTCCCAGGACGCCTCGTTGCGGCCGTGAACCTGCGCCCAACCGGTGATGCCTGGCCGCACGGAATGGCGAAGCCGTTCAAGCCGGGTGAAATAGGGCAGATAATCCATTCGCAGCGGCCGTGGCCCAACGAGACTCATTTCGCCGCGAAGCACGTTCCAGAGCTGCGGCAGTTCGTCGAGGCTCGTCCGGCGAATGAAGCGGCCCAACGCCGTAAGCCGCGCGGCGTCGGGAAGCGGTCGGCCATCGGGGCCGCAGGCGTCGTTCATCGTGCGGAACTTGTAGAGCAGAAACGGCCGCTCGCCAAGTCCAGGCCGCCACTGCCGAAACAGGACCGGCCGA
>JAJFUI010000224.1 GCA_021372555.1 Planctomycetaceae bacterium
CATGTAGTCGCGAGTCAGCTCGCGCCCCAACGGGAACTCGCCCGTCCCTTCCACCTCGCTCGGCCCCGTCTTCTCGCCGCCCAAGGCCCACAGGCAAATGTCGGAATGATGCGCCCCCCAGTCCGTAATCTGTCCGCCCGAGTAATCCAACCACCACCGGAAATCAAAGCTTGCGCGGTTCGGACAGTATGCAACGTTCGGCGCTTGGCCCAACCAAAAGTCCCAATCCAACTCCTTCGGCGCCTCAGGCGTGGGAAACGGTCCGCCCGCTTGCCCCTTCCCGATCGTCGCCCGGGCCGTAAGTTTCTTCCCCAGTCGACCGCTCCGGGCGATGGCGACCGCCTCCAGAAACGCGTGTCCAAACTCGCTCCGCTGTTGCGTGCCCACCTGAAACACGCGGCCACTCTCTCTCACCGCCTTGCAGATAATTCTGCTTTCATCAATCGTCAATGTCAGCGGCTTCTCGCAATACACGTCCTTGCCCGCGTTCATCGCGTCGATGGCAACCTTCACGTGCCAATGGTCCGGCGTGCCGATCGTCACCGCTTGCACGTCCTTCCGATCAAGCACCTTCCGGTAGTCCTGATAAACCTCGCACTTGCCCCCCTTCTTCGCAATCTTCTCGGCGAACTTCTGAGCGTGCCCCAGATGCACGTCGGCGCACGCGACAACGTTGGCCAGGTCCGCTGCCTGAAGGCCGATATCCGACCCACGGCCCCCCACGCCGATCGACGCCACCACAAGCTTCTCACTGCTTGATTGACCCTCGCCAGCCATCGCCCGACTGACGAAGTACGGAACCGCGAACCCGGTCGCCGCGGCTATGCCGCCCGTCTTCAAGAAGTCACGCCGTGTCGATTTGCTCCGAAGCATGCGAATCTCCTTTGCAATGCAGGTGGGCCAAACTTAGGTGGGACGCCGCGGACGGCAGCTAGCTGACACGCGTCCTCGTCCTCTGCGAGAACGCCCGCGGCGTCACCCAGGATACCACCCCACGCTTCACTCCACAACGCCGCTCGCACTCCCGCCCAGGGCCGACCAGTTTCCCAGCATGGTTGGGGTGGCGGTTGCACTGCCATGGCCGAATTGTGGGCATTTTTCGGGGTGGCACTACCACTGTCACCCCAACGGCGCCTCCATCTTGAACGATTGATTGAACCTGACACTCCCGAGCAGGGAGTTTCCACTATTGACTGATACAGCCGCCATGGCTACTATCCGGCCCTCAAAAGGAAGGGTTGGCGGCGGAGAGCTTTCCTATGGCCCCAGACCGTTTGCCGGCGAACCGCCCAATCCTGCTCGGTTTCTCCGCCGGCGTTCTCTTAGCGGCGGTCATCGCTGTGGCACCCGCACATGCCCAAGGTCGCCTCGAGACTCTTCGCGACGATGTCCGCAACTCCAACGTTGGCGGGTCCGCCGCCGCGCCCCGCGACGACCGCTCCGCCAACGAGCAAGATTCGCAAGACACGTCCTCAAACACTGAAAGCAGCAACTCGACGAGTTCGGGAACCGGCGAGGGATGGCAGCCTTCCTTCGATCAGTTTTTTTTGGGCGTCGGCGCAGCGGCAGGCCTCGCAGTGACCTCGCCGTTTTGGGCGCCCTACACAGCGCTCGGCGATGCGCTCTCTGACAGTCGCTATTTCTCTCCATTCCCTTACGACGGCGATCAATTTGCATACATGACGCTGATCAGCCGAGAAACCACTCGTCCCTGGGCTGCGCAATTCGCTACCGACTACGGCACCATCTTCGATAACCTCGACGCCGTTAGCGGCCGCCTTGTCCTAAGCACCACCTCCCGGTTCGGCGTCGACGCCTCCGCCCATTACTTCGAGGAACGCCTCCCGCGCAACCGGCACGACAACCTCTGGCTGGGCGACGCCAACCTCGTCTTCTGTTTCGCGCGCAACGAGCAGATGCAGTGGCGCACTGGCCTGGGTGTCAACTGGCTCGACGATCGACAGCAGGCCGACATCGGTTTTAACTTCACCTATGGCTTCGATTGGTTCCCGGCCAAACCGTGGGTGATTTCGGCCGAGCTCGACTGGGGCAACCTCGGCCGCTCCAGCCTCTTTCACTTCCGCAGCACGGTCGGCGCCATTGTCAATCGGTTCGAGGTCTACACCGGCTACGAGTACTACGACTTCGACCGCTTCCACACCAACTCCCTGATCGCAGGCGTTCGCGTATGGTTCTAAGCTCTCCAAGTAATTGCTCCGGCCATCCGCTCAGTTGCCTGCCGATGGTTATATCCCCTGGGTTACGTCCATCCCGCCCAACCGACTCACTTGCGTTATCCGCCCCGCACGCAATACTTGTTCGGCGGTTGGCCCGCTGATACCATGACGGCTGTAAGGGTCGTGCCGTTTCTGCGTTCAATTCCGGAGATCGTTCGATGAAGAGGCTGAACGTCGTGTTGGTGGCAATTCTGTTTGCGGCATTCGTTGGCATCCTCGGCGCGTGCGCCACGGAGGCCCAGGCAGCCCGGCCTGCTCCCAAAGGCAGCGGCCCCGCGCCCAAGTCCGAACGCTACATCGTTGTCCAGATTGGCGATGAGTTCGAGGTAATGACCCCTTCCGAGCTTAAGACCCGCAGGGCCAGCCTCAAAGAACAGTACAAGCAGGAACTGAACAAATACAACCAGGACAAGAAAGACGCCGCCAAAAAGAAAGAAAAATTCGAGGGCGCTAAGCCCGTCGAACTCAAGCCAAAGCAGCTTGGTCCTACCTTCAAGACTAAGGAAGAGGCCGAGACCTTCTGCGAGAAGAAGAGACAAGACAAAAACGAAGGTAAGGGCGACAAAAAACCCGCCCTGAAATAACCATCGCTGTCGAGTGCTACTTTTCTTATCCGAGGAGTGTTGAGATGCCGCAAGGTACCATCAAAAGAATTGTCTCCGACCGGGGATTCGGGTTCATTTCTGCCGCCGGCGGCGATATCTTCTTCCACCACTCGGTCGTTGCCGAGGGCAAGTTCGAGGAGCTCAGGGAAGGCCAGTCGGTCACCTATGAGTTGGCTTCCGGCCCCGATGCCCGTGGTCGTGACAAAGGCCCACGCGCCGCCTCAGTCACCCCAGCGTGACTGCGGCACAGGCCCCTCTGCGCGATGGCCAACGTTTCTCAATCACTCCACTACCGCTGAGTGCAGTGAGGACTCTCCTAAGCGAGAGTTGGGACTTGCGGCAACCGGCGCAGTGATTCCTTGCTCAAAGCAGGAAAACCGCGTTTAGCCGCCGCCGGTTGGGGCGGCGTTGACGTCGCGCGGTCGCACGCATCCCAGTTGCGTGGCGGCGGTCTCTCGCTGTCTCACAGCCCCAGACACTGAATCGAGACGCCGCACAAGAACACCGCGGCCCCGGCCATCGCGTGGCTATAGCGCTCAAGTCGCCCCAGCGGGATTGACCGGCCGCTGTAAGCCGCCGCCAGTACCAGGCTCATCATCGTCCCGACAGTGACTACTCCGAACACTGCCGTCACCAGCGTGACCCCGGCCCCGTCAAGTCGGACCGCCGCTTCCATCACCAGTGGAATTAGCACCTCGCACGGCCCGAAGACGAAAATCGTGAACAGCACCCAAGGCGTCATGCGACCGTCCTTGGCCGAATGGACGTGCGTGTGAGCCTGCGTATGCACGTGCTCGTGAACGTGTTCATGTCCGTCCGAATGCGCGTGGCCGTGCGTATGTGGCCGATTGCGGTAGGCCCTTCGCAGGCCCCAGACGCAATAAACCAGCCCGAATGCTGTCAGCGCCCACGCCGCCCAGTCCCCGCGCGCCGACTCAATCGCTTGCAGCTTCTTCAGTGCGATCCCGAAGGCGATGCCAACCATTGCCAGCGCGACGGATCCCAGCACGTGACCCAGGCCGCAGAGAAGCGTCACCCAAGCGGTCTTCGTCATCGACCATCGACCCAACCGCGACATCGCAATGAATGGCACGTAATGGTCAGGCCCCGCAACCGTATGGAAAAACGCAATCGACGCGGCCGTCGCCATCAGAAGTGACAATTCGGTGGGCATCAAGAACGCGCTCCCTTCTGCAACTTTTCCTTCACCCACACGTTTCGATACTCCACCTTGTTCCCGTGCCCCTGCAGATAGATCGGCCGTGGCCCAGGCCCTTCCGCTTGCCGGCCCGGCGTGGCATGTGGCAATTCGATGTCTGGGTGAATCACCACGCCGTTCTGCCGCATCGTCACTCGCGCGTTCGACACCTTCTTCCCCTCCGCATATCGCGGCGCGGTGAAGTCAACGTCGTAGTTCTGCCACTGGAGCGGCGGATAGCACATGTTCACGTCCGGCTTTCGAATCTGGTAGAACCCTCCGCACTCGTTGTTCTCCCCCTCCAGCCCAAACGAATCGAGCACCTGAACCTCGTAGCAGTCGTGCAGGTAGACCCCGCTGTTGCTCCGCGCCTGCCCTCGCGCCTCCGGCATGTACGAAAGCCGGAACTCCAGGTGCAGCGTATAGTCGTTGAACTTCTGCTTCGTGGTCGCCCCGCACATTAGGTTCTTGTCCGGCGTCAACTGTCCATCTGCAAATTTGTCCGCGGTCGTGCCATCAAAAAGAACGATCGCCCCCTTCGGCGGCTTCACGCCCTCCGTCGGGCTGTGGCGAACAACGCGTTTCAGTTCGTCCTTCACCTTGAAAGCGCCGACGCTGTGAAGACTCATCGTCCCATCGATGATTTTGCCTGCTAGCCCAGTCTTGCCCGTGGAATCGCCGGACAGAACGACCGCGCCCTGTTCCCGTTGCCCGACAGCGTGGAACGCCGACTGCCCGCGCTCCCAGCCATCGCCAGGCAGACCGCCCTTCGTCACTTTGACACCGAACTTGCCGTCGCCGAGCGCGATCACCTGAGCGCCGACCTTCTCCCGTTCGCCCCGTCGCCCCTCGTACTCCCCTTGAACCCCGAAATCCAGGTCTTTCGCGGCCTCTGCCGGATCAATGATCTCCCTGAGCGGGTTCTTCGCGCATGCCGCGCACGTTACCCCGACCAACAACAGCAGCACCGCTAGCGGTGCCATCGTTCGCAACATGGAAGAACCCCTCCTCTCTGGTGATTTCGCAAACGTCCGTTTCCGCCCTGCCATTATGACTGCCTTCCCGGCTGAATCAATGGCGTGGCCAGCGTCCCCAAACGCAGACCTTCCTGTCAGGTGGTCCGACTGACTCCGGTCTCGGCTGCCTGTTAATAATCCCCAGCCTTCCCAGTCTCGCTTTCCCTAATTTCAGGGACAACTTCTCACAGACTTCAGGCCCCCGTTGGCCGATGAAAGGAAAGCGATATTCCGTTCGTGCGGAATGTGACGCGTTGTGGCCCGCCACTACCAACGGGCCCCACCAAAGGCCCTCCATTTCGGTTGGTGACCTGTATGCCTACTACTTTCAAATCACCCGCCTCGGTTTTCGCTGCCATCGCTTTGGCTACTCTGCTGGGCGCGAGCCGGGCGACCGCCGATGTGATCCCCGAAGTCTCGGCCAACCGCGTCATTGACTTGGCCGCTCCTGATGGCCAAGAGAAGTTGCCGGTCGTCTCCGGAGTGGCACTTGACCCGACCGGCAAGCTCATGGCCGCCGTCGGAGATGACCACCTGGTTCGAATCCTCGACGCCCAGAGCGGCGCAATGGTTCAACGCCTCAAGTGGCACACC
>JAJFUI010000240.1 GCA_021372555.1 Planctomycetaceae bacterium
CGAACGGAATCATGCTCGCTCGGGCCGAGGCTGCACTCTTCGGCACGTTGGCGGTGCTCGGCGTTTGGTGGCTTGCGCTGCTGTTGTTCGGTGATCGCGTGGCTTGGATTGCCGCGATTGTGGCGACTTTCTATCCGGGCGCCATCGCGTTGAGTGTTCTGGTCCTTAGCGAGGCGCCGTTTTGCCCGTTGCTACTGCTGCAGCTCGGGCTGTGGGTTTGCGCGAGTAGGGCGGCGAAGCGGTGGCAGGCAGTCGGGTGGGGGCTTGGGGCCGGGCTGGCGACGGGCGCGGCCACGCTGATGCGGCCCAGTTGGCTGCTGTTCACGCCGCTGGCGGCTGCGGTGGTCGTGCTATTGCCGCAAAAGTGCCACCGTTTAGCAGGCTTCGGAACGGTGGCTTGGGGTCCGGGGGCCGACCGGCCGTCGGCGACTATATGCCATCGCATTGGCGTCGCGTGTTGGATGATGCTCGGATTGGTGATTGTGCTGATGCCTTGGTGGATTCGCAACGCGTGCGTGACCGGCCGCGTTGTCCCCACCACACTGCAAGTTGGGGCGAGCCTGTACGATGGCTTGAACCCGGAAGCGACGGGGTCGAGCAACATGGATTTCGTGCGAGGTTTTGTGGAGCGCGAGACAAGGGATGGCAATGGGACGAATGCGTCAGCAACATATCGTGACTTTTGGGGGCCACTCGAAGTTCGGCTTGACCGTCAAATGCGGGAAGAGGCGATAGATTGGGCAAGGGCTCATCCCGGCCTGGCACTGCAGTTGGCCGGCACCAAATTTCTGCGAATGTGGAACATTTGGCCCAATGAACCGCAGTTGGCGCGGAGTTGGCTAGTCCGGCTGGGGGTCGTTTTCACGTATACTCCGTTGCTGATTCTTGCCATAATGGGCGTCTGGCGAACGCTTCCGCTGGGCTGGCCGTACATACTGTGCTGGCTGCCGGCGGTGTACCTTACGCTGCTGCATGTCGTCTTCGTCAGCTCGCTGAGGTACCGGGAGCCAGCGATGCTAGCACTGCTGGCGCTGGCCGCCAGCGAAATTGCGATTTGGATTCAGAGAGTATGGCGTCCGGAGGGCACCGAGTCGACATAGCGGTGCATTGGACTAACCACGGAAGGTTTCTCCTATTCTTGCTCGGGCGATCAACTGCTGCTGGTACGGTTTCAAGTGGATCGTGGCACTGGCGCTGGTCGCCGGTGTTATAGCGGCCGTCTGTCTCTATCGCCGCATGGACGATGAAATCCGACGCCGCGCAGTCGCTCAGATTGCCAAACACTATCCGGGTCTGGCGGTCACGGTCGGCGCCGCACAACTGGTGGACGGGAAGGGCGTCCGAGTGAGCGACGTCGTCATCGCCGAGCCAGGCAGCGCGGGGCCGCAACCGGAACTGCTTCGCATCGAAGAGATGCTGCTGGAATGCCCGACCGACTGGAAGCAGCTGATTCAAGGCGACTTACCGGTGCGTCATGCGACGATTCGCCGGCCGGTGCTGCGAGCCACGCGACGAGCGGACGGGACGTGGAGCGCCACGAAGCTAATGTACTCGTCGCAAAACGCGTCGCCATCGCCACCGGTGACTGTTGAAAACGGCGTGATCGAGATCTTCGACCCGCTGAAGCAACCGGCCAGCACGCTGACGTTTCGCGACATCAACCTGACGATTACGCCGTGCGACGAGGCTCGCGAGGGAGTGCCGGCCGGCGGGATGGCTGCGAGCGCGGCAGTTCAAGGGTCGCCCCAACAGGGGCGCGTCGAGAACGGTGCGATCGGACCCGCGTCACCGGTTAGCGGTCCGCGCGTTTGCCGGCTGCAAGGGATGCTTGCCGGCGACGGGATCCGTCGCATTGAGGTGGACGGCGTGTTGGATCCGCGGACGCGGGGGTTTTCGATTCACGGCCGGGCTCAGGGAATCGAGGTGTCGCCAGAGTTACGGGCGGCCTTGCCCGAGGAGCTTTCCAAGAGACTACTATCGCTTGGCGAGTTTGAGTTGCGCGGGCAAGCAGACCTTGGTTTCGAAGCCAGTTACGATCCGGCCGCCTTCGTGCCATTCAAGTTCAACGTGTCGGGGCAGTTGCTCCGCGGTCGCGTGGACACGCGGCAATTGCCACACGCGCTCACGGAAATTCGCGCCACCGTACGTTGCGACAACGGCGGAGTAACGATCGAAGATCTCACCGCGCGAATTGGCCAAGGCAGCCTGCGACTGGCGTATCGACAATCGGGGTTCGGGCCGGGCACTCCTCGGCTCATTACTGCTGAAGTGCGGCAACTTGAACTGGACCGCGGGCTATGGGAGATCCTTCCCCCGACGTTGCAAGAGCAGTGGCGGAAGTACCTGCCGGCTGGTTCGATCGACGCCGACCTGCGACTCGACTACGACGGCAAGACATGGCAGCCGCAACTTACCGCGCGCTGCCTGAACGTTGCCTTTACGCACTACAAGTTCCCATACCGCATGGAGCGCGGTCAGGGCACCATCACTCTTAGCGACGATCGGCTCAGTCTCGACCTGACGGCGTACATTGGACGGCGGCCGGTACGGCTGACAGCGAACGTCCAGCATCCTTTTTCCGGGCCGGTCGGCTGGTTCGAAGCCCGGGGCCACGAACTTGCGATCGACGAGGCGATCGTGGCCGCATTGCCTGAGAAGTCGCGTGAACTGGTCCGCGCGCTCGACCCTCGTGGTACGGTGAATTTCTGGATGAGGACATGGCGGCAGCGGGCCGAGGAGCCGACACATCAGCAACTGAGGCTTGGCCCCAACGGTTGCTGGGTGCGGTTCGAGAGGTTTCCCTATTTGATTGGCAACGTCCGCGGCGAACTCGAGATGGTGGACGGCGTCTGGACGTTGCGAGACCTTGAGGGGACGAACAATACCGCCACGATCAGATGCAACGGAAGCTTTGGTCCCGGTGAGCAGGGGAACGCCCTGGTGCTGAACATCGAGGCGCGGGACCTTGTGCTCGATGAGCAGTTGCGCGACGCATTAAGTCCGAACGTGCAGCAGGTCTGGAACAGCCTTCAGCCGCGAGGGCTCGTGGATCTGACCGCCGAAGTTCGGTACTTGGTCGCGCAAAAGAAATTCAATGTCGGCGTTCGCGCGAGGCCGCAATCGCAAACGGCATCGATCGAGCCGGTGCACTTTCCATATCGGCTGGACCGGCTGGACGGCGCGATCTTCTATCGCGACGGGCACGTTACGATGGAACGCTGCAAGGCCGAACATGGACCGGTAAGGATTGCTGCGGACGGTTTCTGCGATCTTGAGGCCGACGGCCGATGGCGTGTTCATCTCGGCAACCTATCCGTCGATCGGTTGCGAGCAGACCGTGAGTTGATTGCGGCTCTGCCGGACCGCTTGAGACGGACGGCCACGACGCTGAGCCTGACAGGGCTCATGAATCTGCGAGGGAGCATCGACCTGGACCATCGCGGCGGCCCCACCGAGCCGGCGCGGTGGCAGTGGGACCTGGGCGTCGGTCTTCAGCAAGCCGGCCTCCGTTGCGGCGGGCTATCGTTCGACAATGTTTGCGGGGAAGTCTCGCTTGTGGGGCAGTTCGACCAGGGACGGGCACAGTCGCGCGGCGAGCTTTCACTCGACTCCGCAAGCTTTAAGGACTGTCAGCTTACGCAGGTCCGCGGACCAATTTGGGTTGACGACGAACGGGTGTTGTTTGGGGTCTGGGTGGATCGGCGCGACGGCGGTCCTCCGCCCGGCGCCATTCCGCCACGCGTACCGCGTCAAGTAACCGCTGGACTGTTTGGCGGGACGTTTTACGGCGATGGCTGGGTGACGCTGGGGCCAGACCCACACTACGCTCTGAATGCCACGCTGACAGACGCTGATCTCGCCCGCTGCGAGCAGGAAGTGATGGGCGGGCGTCAGCGGGTTCATGGCAAGTTCATCGCGACCGCCGATTTGACCGGCAACGGCTGGTCGCGAAACGCCTTGTCCGGCCGGGGCACAATCCGGCTTTCGGAAGGAAACGTCTATGAACTGCCGGTGATGGTCTCGCTGTTGAAGCTGCTTAGCGTGCGTCCGCCGGACCAGTCAGGGTTTAGCGACGCCGCGGTCAACTATCGCGTCGAGGGGGAGCACATCTATTTCGACAGGATCGACTTCCGCGGTGACGCGATTAGTCTGCGCGGGAAGGGAGAGATGGACTCGCAGTCGGCGATCCGACTGACGTTTTACACGCTCGTGGGCCGGGGCGAGCTTGATCTTCCGGTTGTGAAGCAAGTTTTGCGAGGGGCAAGTCAGCAGTTGATCTTGATTCACGTCGATGGGACGCTGCAAGAGCCGAGGACACGTCAGGAGGCGCTGCCCGCGCTCACTCAGGCCCTGCAGCAACTGCGGGACGAATTGCAGAGCAGAAGGTAGACGGGAAAGTCCGAAGCTCGAATGACGAAGGAGTAGGGCAATGCTTACTGGTCCAACGGGGATCGCCGCACATACGGCCGGGGTGCCGTCGAGCCAGACGACTGCGGAGACGAATCGCACGCAGCAGGCCGTCGCGGCGCGCGGGCGGCGCGTGTATCATGAGCGAAAGGCCGAGACCGCCGCCGGCATCGGCGAGCCGGACGGGGAGCACCACCAGCCCGGCGAGCGGGATGCGGATGGCCGCCGTCCCTGGGAAGAGCCGACGGAGGAGATCGCGCCGGCGAGGAAGACGGGCGGGCCCGTTGCCGGGCGAAGCAAGGACCCCTCACGGCAAAGCGGCAATCTTCTCGATCTGACTGGATGAGGAGCCGTTGCTCGATGAACCACCATACACTTTTCGCGATGCTGTCGGCCGCCAGCCTGTTTCTGGCCATGTTGGTGCTGTTGGAGGTGGGCCGGAGGATGGGCGAACGGCAGATCGCCAAGTCTGCAGATGGTGGCCGGGTGGGATTCGGCGCGGTGGAAGGCGCCGTCTTCGGCTTGCTCGGGTTGTTGATTGCGTTCACCTTCTCGGGGGCCGCCGCCAGATTCGATTCGCGACGGCAGTTGATCATCGAGGAGACGAACGCCATCGGCACCGCCTATTTGCGGCTCGATCTGTTGCCGGCCGGGGCACAGCCCGAGTTGCGTGACTGTTTTCGCCGCTACGTGGATAGCCGTTTGGCGGTGTATCGAAGATTGCCGGACATTAAGGCTGCCAAGAGGGACCTGGCTGGAATGAAGGTCCTGCAAGGGGAAATCTGGACCAAGGCGGTGGCGGCGTGTCGCGAGGGCGGCAGCCACTCCGCAGCCCTGTTGCTCCTGCCGGCGTTGAATCAGATGATCGACATCACGAGCACTCGGACCATGGTGGCAGAGATACATCCGCCAGCGATCGTTTTCGCGATGCTGGCTATCGTTGCGATGACGGGGTCGCTGCTGGCTGGTTATGGCATGGCTGGCGGAAAGATCCGCAGTTGGATCCATACGCTCGGATTCGCCGCGATTATGGCGACCACCATGTACGTCATCTTGGACATCGAGTATCCGCGACTAGGGTTAATCCGAATCGATCCCTTTGACCGGGCAATGACCGAGCTACGGCAAGGAATGTAGGGCTCAGCAGCATGTGATTCACCGCCACCTGCTCGTGACGGGCTACCGACGCAACGCACACTGAAGTAGGTATCCGCTGGCCGGCTCTGGACTCTCGACTCTCCGCTCTCAGCTTCCCCATGAAAATCGACCTTCCCATCTTGAACCAACTTGGCGGACTGCTGGGCTCGGCGGCCGTGCGGTGGTGGATGGGCACGCTCGACTATAAGGTTGCCTACTACGATCGGGCGATCGACCCGGTGTTTCCGGAGTACCAGGGGCAGAAGATTTACGTGTTTTGGCACGAGTACATCCTGTTTCCGCTCTACCTGCGAGGGCGGTGCAATTTCGCCATGCTGCTAAGCCGGCATCGGGATGCGGAGGTGCTTTCCTATGCCGCCCACCACCTCGGGTTCGAGTTTGTGCGTGGTTCGACGAATCGCGGCGGCGTCGGGGCGCTTCGGCAACTCTTGGACCGAAGCCAGCGGATGAACCTGACAATCACGCCGGATGGGCCTCGCGGGCCACGACGACGGCTCGCTCCGGGCTGCGTCTACTTGGCGTCAAAGTTGGGGCTGCCCTTGGTAGCGATGGGATACGGCTACGATCGTCCCTGGCGAGTGCGGAAGGCGTGGGATCAGTTTGCTATTCCGCGTCCGTTTTCGCGCGCTCGGGCCATTCCCAGCGGCGAAATCTTCGTCCCGCCCCACCTCGACCGCGAGGGGCTAGAGCATTTCCGCGTGAAAATTGAAGATCTCTTGAACCGTCTCACCATCGAAGCCGAGTCCTGGGCCGCCTCCGGTTTGCGGAAGCCGGGACAACATTGGTTGCGGAAGCAACCGGGCGCGTGGCCGGCGCTGGGGCAAAATGGCCGGGACGCAGCGCTGCCAGGAATCCCAGATGTCCGAATACCCACTGTTTGAGAATCGAGCTGACCACCGTCCGCTGTCCGTCTGGGAGCTGACCTCGCAGATTAAGGACCTGTTGGAGGCGGCGTTCCCCGAGGTTTGGGTAGCCGGAGAGATTTCGAACTTCGTGCGAGCGCAGTCGGGCCACTGTTACCTGACGCTGAAGGACGATCAGGCGCAACTGCGAGCCGTGATGTGGCGAGGCGTGGCCTCCCGATTGCGTTTCGAACCGCACGACGGTTTGGAAGTAGTCTGCCGGGGGAATCTGGATTTGTACGCCGCCCGTGGCACCTACCAGTTGGTGATCGCCGACATTGTGCCAAAGGGGATGGGGGCCCTCGAGTTGGCGTTGCGGCAGTTGCGCGAAAAGCTGGGTCGTGAGGGCCTGTTTGACGCGTCGCGAAAACGGCCGCTACCGGCGTTCGTGCGACACATCGCCGTCGTGACCAGCCCAACGGGCGCGGCCATTCATGACTTCCTGCAGGTGCTTGGGCGGCGATGGCGTGGGGCGGACGTCCTGGTGGCGCCGGTCCGCGTCCAAGGCGAGGGAGCTGCGGCCGAAATCGCCGCCGCCATCGCGACCATCAACCGGCTCAGTGACGCGGCAAGAGAAGAGGGCGGTCCCCTTTCTTGCGGAGCACCCTCTGGGCCGTCGCGGCAAATGGGGACTGTCCCGCTCTTTCGGCCGATCGACTGCATTGTGGTCACCCGCGGCGGTGGGAGCATGGAGGATCTCTGGGCGTTCAATGAGGAGCCGGTGGTCCGGGCAATCGCGGCTTCGCGCATTCCGGTGGTGTCGGCCATCGGACACGAGATCGATGTGACGCTTTCGGACCTGGCGGCGGACGTTCGGGCGTTAACGCCGAGCGAGGCGGCCGAGTTGGTGGCGCCGGCAGCGGACGAGATGGCCGCTGAGCTGCGACACCTCGAACGGCGGCTGGGCGCCGGCCTGCGACGACCTGCCGACGCCGCTCGATCGCGGCTTGACAGTTTGGCGCGACACACCGCTTTTCGTCGGCCCTTCCAAGGGATTTTTGATATGGATCGGCGGCTGGACGAGCTCGATGCTCGGGCTTATCGAGCCATGCGCAATTTCGTCCGGCTCGCCAGGCACCGCGTCGATACGCCCAGGCAGCGACTGGAGTCACTGAGCCCGCTGGCAGTCCTCGAAAGAGGGTACAGCATCACACAACGAGCGGCCGATGGGCGGGTGGTCCGTGCGGCGGCGGAGCTTTCGCCCGGCGAAGAGATTATTACCAGGTTCGCCAGCGGGCGGACGAGCAGCCGGGTGGAGGGCGTGGAGGGATAGGCGGGTGCCGGCTTAGCCGGGTGGGGACGAAGGAGCTTTCTGGCGACGATTGTGACACGCACCGCGATTCATTTGAGGGGCGTCCTCCGTCCACTTTTGCGGCTCGTCACGTCCCGCGCTTGACGAAAGCTCCAAACCTGATATCATGATAGTGCACCCCCCGAACGGCGTTGCATCGTTGTGCGGACTCTTCTGTGGGAGGGCTTCTTTTCATGTCGAAGAAATGCCCGAGAGGGCACTGGTATGAACCCGATGCTTCCCGACCGGGAAGCGGCTGCCCCGTCTGCGCGGGCCAAACGAAGGAAGGGCCCCCGATCTCGGACGACGACGTGCTGGCGATTATGGGTGAGCCAGAACCTTCACCGGGGTCGTCGAGCAAGGATGAGCCGGCCAAATCGCTGTCTGGTTCGGGCATCATGCGTCGCAAGAAGGTTTGCCCCGAGTGTTCGCACGAGGCATCGTTCTCGTTCGTCTACTGTCCCCGATGTGGCGCCCCGTTGAAGTTGGCGTCGATCGACTTTCGATAGAGGCGGTCAGCGGCCAACCGGGGAGAGCCGCAGCGCGGCATCAACCCTGGCTACTCTCCCAAAGGCAGAGGGGCGACGCGCGGCTTGTACGCCCGACCGTTATGTCGTAGCATGACGGCATGCTCGAAAAGCGGATCGGGTTCATCGGCGCGGGACAGATGGCCACGGCCCTAGCCGGTGGGCTGATCGAGGCTGGGCTGACCTCGGCCGACCGGCTGCTGGCATCTGACGTCGACGAAGTCGCCCGACGGCGGTTTGCGGAGCGCACGGGGGCAACGACAACAGCGGACAATGCCTCGGTCGCGGCCCAATCGGACATCTTGCTGCTGGCCGTCAAGCCGCAGCAGATAGCAGCCGTTGCGGCGGGGGTTCGCGGGCAGTTGGGCCTCGAAGGGCCGCTGATTGTCTCGATCGCGGCTGGTGTCTCGCTGGCGACACTCGCGAAATCGCTTGGCCAGGAACTGCGAATTGTGCGGGTCATGCCCAACGCGCCGTGTGTGGTCCGACAGGGGACATCGGCTTATTGCCTCGGTGCAAAAGCGACGGTCGCGGACGGCGCCCTGGTAGGTAAGCTGCTGGGCGCTCTCGGTTCCGCGTGGCTGGTCGAGGAAAAGCTGCTTGATGCCGTGACCGGGCTGGCAGCATCGGCGCCGGCGTTGGTTTACGTGATTATCGAAGCGCTGGCCGACGCCGGTGTGGCGGAAGGCTTGCCTCGAAGCATCGCGGCCGCCATGGCGGCGGAAACCGTTCGCGGCGCTGCCGAAATGGTGCTTGCCACGGGCGAACATCCCGCCGTGCTCAGGGATCGCGTGGCTAGCCCCGCCGGGACGACGATCGCCGGGCTTCGCGCGTTGGAAGCGGGCGGCGCGCGGGCAGCGATGATGGCCGCCGTCGAGGCCGCGACGCGAAGATCGCGAGAGCTAGGCCAGGCGCAACCAGTGAAGATTGAATCATCCGTTACAATTTAACGTCTTTGGCAAACAACTTAGGAACACGATTGCCACCATGTCCGCCTTTTGCATCGTTGACGATAAGCACATTCCCGTGTATCGCATTCTTTGGGTATCCGACCTGCCGCATTTTTGCGGATCGGACGAGTGTCAGCGCGAGGGCGAGTACGAGATCCGTTTGGACGAGGGCGAGTCGGTTTGGGGGAGCTTGCAGGAGCGTGACGCGGCGCTGGCTGCCGTCGAGGCCTGGCGCGGCAAGTCCTAGTAGCAATTGAGGGCACTGCCATGTCGATGTTCGAAGACAGCCGTTATCGTTGGCGCGAGACGTACTTCGTTCTCTTCGACGCCAAGCATCGGCCCCCGCTCACCAGCGTGACCAAGGCGCTTTCGGCGATCAACAAGCGCTTCGAGCTTGGCAATTTGAACGCCGACAGCCGAGGACAGATCGATTCACTGACGCTGATCTCGCCGGATGACTTCGCCGCGTTGGACATCTGCTACACCAGCGGCGATGAAGTGCTGGAGCAGGGGGCTGCGCTGATCGACGAGCTGAAAAAGCTTGGGGCGGACATGCCGCCTCCGGTGCCGTGGGAACAAATCAAGCGGTATGACGGGCGGTTCGACGTGCTACACTTTGAGCGGGTGCCCGAGGACGCCGGCGAGGACGCGGACGAGGAAGAGATGCTCGACCCAAGCGCGTTGCTCGTCGTCTTAGGGGAGCTAGCCAAGCTCACCGGAGGGGTAGCGATTGATCCGCAAGCCGGGACATTTCTCGGCAGCGAAGACGAAGAATAGGGAGCGCGGAAGTCGCGACGGATTTAGAGACTCACACACAGGAGACCCGGTGCGGTTGACGCACTCAGAGCGATGCTTGCGAAAGACATTAAACGCGGTCATATCGTCAACTATAACGGAGCGCCGTGCCTGATCGAGACGATCAACGTGCAGAGCCCCTCGGCCCGAGGCGCGGCGACGTTCTACAAGTACCGGTCGCGGAACTTGATCACGAAACAGAAGGTCGACATCACGCTCCGCGGCGGCGAGTCGCTCAATGAGGCGGATTTCCAGAAGCGGCCGGTGAAGTTCATGTACTCCGACCCGGCCGAGACGCACTTCCTCGATGACGGAAATTACGAACAATATTCGCTCTCGTGCGACGATGTGGCCGACGAGCTGAAGTACCTGACTGAAAATCTCGAAGGCATCCTCGCGCTGATTTATAATGACCAGTGCGTCGGCATCCAGTTGCCGGTAACGGTGGAGCTGAAGGTGGTCCGGTGCGACCCGGGCATCAAGGGCGCCTCGGCCACGGCGAGGACGAAGCCGGCCACGTTGGAGACCGGGCTGGTCGTTCAGGTGCCGGAGTATTTGAGCGAGGGCGAGCAAATCAAGGTCGACACCCGCAGCGGCGAATATCTGTCGAGAGCGTAGGCGAGCCGTTAGGGACGGAACAGCAACGATCGAGGGATCGCGGAGAGTTGGCGATTAGCACGAGCAGGCTACCATGGCGCAGGCGATTGTCGATCCGGAAGAACTAAGGCGGTTCGCATTAAGCTTGAAGAAGTTCAACGGCGACGTCCAGGAGCGGATCAAGGCGCTGGCTGGACAGATGGCCTCGCTGGAGCAGACGTGGCGCGATCAGGAACAGAAGAAATTCGCCGAGGAGTTTCAGCAGCAGATTCAGTCGCTTGGCCGGTTTGTCGAAATCGTCGACCGGCACGTGCCTTATCTGGTGCGGAAGGCGGAAATCATTGAAGAGTATCTGCAGCAGAGATAGCCGGACGTCATGAGCGGACCCGCCCGAGTCACGTCGATCGAGGTCCTTCCGCTGCTGGCCGCCGGGGTGGCCAAGTTTCGCAGCGACGCGCAAAGCGCTCTGGAGGACTTAGGAATCGAGGTGCGGCGCGCACAAGAGTGGATCCACCACGACCGCAAGGAATTCTGGAAGCGGGAACTGCAAAAAGCGTACGAGCAGTTGACCCAAGCCCGTCTCAAGCTTCAGCAAGCCCGCACCGTGCGCAGAATCGGCAACCAAGAGCCCGCCTGCCTGGACGAGCAGAGGGCGGTGGATCGAGCGAAACACCGGGTCGACGTTGCTCAGGAGAAGGTCGAGGCGGTTCGCCACTGGACCGGCAAGATCGACCGGGCCGTGGATGACTTCCTGCGGGCACGGAGCCAATTTTCGGCCTGGCTCGAGGTGGAATTGCCGCGAGGAGTCGCCGCGCTCAATGAAATGAGCGAATCGCTGGTAAGCTATATTTCCATGAAGGCCCCGGCCACCGACCGCGCTGGCGAGGCCTCGCCACGGACGGCCGATGAGCGGCCGCAAGTCACGGGCGGAGAGAAGGAGCCGTCGCCATGAAGGAATGGGACCTTCACGCACCCGCCGGAAAAATCGAGCTGGCGCTCAAGACGCTGCAGATCACCGAAGCGGCCGTTGAAAGCCAATGGACCGACGAGGCCAAGCGGCGGTTTCAAGAAACGCACATGAGCGCGGTGGAGCCCAACGTTCGCAGCATGCTGGACGCAATCAGCCAACTGGACGACGTGCTGAACGCCGCGCGCCGGCAATGCCGATCGGAAGACCAATGACAGTAAG
>JAJFUI010000245.1 GCA_021372555.1 Planctomycetaceae bacterium
TCCGGGCGAGCGACGCGGAGTCGGGCAGTTGCGCGTTGACGAGCAAATATCCCTTGTCTTGTTGGGGCACGAAGCCAGTTGGCACGGCGTTGAAGCCGAGATACGTGAGGCCCAACAACCCTACATAGACCAGCAATGCTACGGCCGCGCCGCGAACGCAAAGGCGAACGAGCCGCTCGTAAACCGAGGTGGTCTGCTGAAAGAGGCCGTTGAAGCCGCGGAAGAGCCAGCCGAAGAACGTGTCCAACAGCTTCGTCAGCACGTCCTTCTTGGCATCGCGCGGCCGAAGCATGATGGCGGCCAGCGCGGGGCTCAACGTCAGCGAATTGAACGCCGAAATCAACGTGGCCGTTGCGATGGTCAGAGCGAACTGTCGATAGAATTGTCCGGTGATGCCCGACAAAAACGCCGTTGGGACAAAGACGGCGCTGAGGCCGAAGGCGATGGCGATTACGGCCACGGTGACCTCTTCCATCGACTTATAGGCCGCCTCGCGAGGCGCCAGACCGTGCTCGATCCATCGTTCCACGTTTTCGACCACGACAATGGCGTCGTCGACCACGATACCGATGGCCAGCACCAGTCCGCACAGGGAAATATTGTTGAGGCTGAAGCCCAGGCAGGCCATCACGGCGAAGGTTCCGACCAGGGAGACGGGAACCGCGATCAGCGGAATGACGGTTGCACGCCAGTTTTGCAGAAAGAGCAGCACCACCAGGGCGACCAGGGCGATGGCCTCCAGCAATGCCTTGCGAACTTCGTGGATCGACTCAACCACAAACGGTGTCGTATCGTAGACAATCGCGTACTGTAGCCCCTGAGGGAAACGCAGCTCCGCCATCTTCTTTCGGACACGTTCGGCCGTGTCCACGGCGTTGCCGCCGGGGAGTTGATAGACGGCCAGCCCGACAGTCGGTTCCCCGTCGAGCGTGCAAGTCTGGTCCTGAGTTTTGGCGCCGCGTTCGATCCGGCTGACGTCTCGCAGTCGGGTCACCTGTCCCGAGCCGCCGGTCTTGATAATAATGTCGCCAAATTGGGTGAAATCGGTCAATCGGCCGAGCGTCGTGACGGTATATTGAAAGTCGAGCCCCGTCGGAACGGGCGGTTGCCCGATTTGGCCGGCCGCCACTTGCACGTTTTGCTCGCGGAGCGAAGCCACGACGTCGTTGGCCGTGAGGTTCAAGGACGCCAGCTTTTCCGGATCGAGCCAGATGCGCATACTGTAGTCGCGCTGCCCGAGGAAGGCGACGTCGCCGACGCCGTCCAACCGGGCCAACTCATCCTTCACGTTGATCGTGGCGAAGTTGCTCAGATAAAGCTGATCGTATCGCCGGTCGGGCGAGACCAGATTCACCACGAGCATGATGTTGGGCGACTGCTTTTTCGTTGTCACGCCCGTTTGCTTGACCACGTCCGGCAGCGTCGGCAGCGCGAGCGACACGCGGTTTTGCACCAACACCTGGGCCATGTCCAGATCGGTGCCCAACTTGAAGGTGATGGTCAGGTTGTAGGCGCCGTCGCTCGTGCACTGCGACGACATGTAGAGCATGTTTTCGACGCCGTTGACTTGCTGCTCGATGGGCGCGGCGACGGTGTCGGCCACCACTTTGGCGCTCGCGCCGGGATAAACGCAAGCCACCTGCACGGTTGGCGGAGCGATGTCAGGGTATTGTGCGATTGGAAGCAC
>JAJFUI010000246.1 GCA_021372555.1 Planctomycetaceae bacterium
ATAGGCCAGCAAACGCATCCTCGTCCGACGCACGGCATCGCCGAGGATGCGCTCGAACGCCTCGTAATCTTTCGTCTTGTCAAAGATCCGCATCCGGGCGTTCGCCCGATTCAGCACATGGTACACCAATCCACCAGCAACGGTCCTTAAAGCTCGTCCCATGGCCGCGGATTCTACAAAACGCTCCTTCCGTCGTCAATAACGGTTCCTGACACCTTTTTCTCATGCGTGAAGCCGAAGAGGCAATCGACAGCGGCGTTCGTCTGCGATTCTAGCTTACCAAAGTTGTCGTAGACACGATGGTTCATCACTGAGGTCACCCCCGTCTGTGAGTCGCATTGAGAAAGGTCACGGACCGTGCCAAGGTCATCCGCCAGCGGCAAGACGACGGTGCCAGGCGTGTTCACGTCGAAGCCCTCACCCTGGCCCTCTCCCGGCGGGAGAGGGGACAAGTCCTTGTCGAACTCCAGCACGATCTGATTGCCATCGTAGGCGAAGCGGACTTCGTGGTCAAACTGGCCGTCAAAGCTCTCACCCTGACCATCTCCCGAAGGGAGAGGGGACCAAATGTTCTCGCCGATCCAACGGTTCTCTACGTCGTCGCGCTCACCGTAACGCTCCCTGAAAGAGAAAGGGGATGGATTGACGCGCCGGTTTTAACGAGCGGCGTTCTGCCGCTTGTAGAACTCGACCAGTTCGCGCAGGTTGACGCACGCGTAGGGCTGGTCGCAGGCGGGGGCCGAGCGGGTGGCGTCGGCGAACCACACGTCTAGCGTCTCCGGGGCGAAGATCGCGTTGTGCAGATTCGCTTCCATCGCCACCGGCCGCTTGATGATTTCGATTAACTTGGCGACGTCGATTCGGCCATAGTTTTCGACGATCCGCCGGCTCAACACCTTCGCTCGGTCTTCGCCGGAAACCAGAACGGTGTCTTCGGGCACGAGCGGCAGTTGCGGGTGCTGCTGGCCGGGCTCGAGGACGAGCATTTGCTGCGGGGTGCAATGCACTGCGCGGATCGCGCCGGAGCGGTCGCTCAGGACATAGTAGTACTCGCAGGTACGCGGAGCCTCGCGAAGGATCGTCAGGGCTTCGTCGACGGTGGCCGCACGTTCCATGACGTCACGCAGCAGGAGGCTCATGGGGATGCCATCCCAGAGGCCCTCGCCGCGGCCACCCATCTCGCCGATGGCCAGCCCGCGTTCGTTCATGGCTGTCACGGTTCCGATGAAGCCGGCGTAGCCGAGGGAGAGCCACGCGTGGCGTCGCTCGGGCATGAAGACTTGCACGGCGGCAGCCTGCTGGAGGTCGATGTCTCGCATGTAATCGAGCACGCGGGCGTGAAGGACGCGGCCACCTTGGGTCGCCCGGCCTTTGAGCGCGACGCCACTGCAATGGAATCGCTCGGGAAAGAGGTTGGCCAGCCGGGCGTCACGCTGCGAAACACCGGCCGCTCGGCCCAGGGCGTCGCATTCCTCCAGGAATCGCGGCGGGATGTGCGGCGTCGTGCGGCGCTGGATCTCGGCCATGCGGTCGAAGAACCATTGGCCTGTGTGAACCGTATCGCCGCCACCAACCAGGTAAAGCACGCGCTCGGCGGTCTTCCGCGCTGGTTCACGGAGTAGGGTTCCCTGAGCCGCGCCCATCTGGGCGGGCGTGCCGGCGACCATTAGGATCGTTTTCCCCTGGGCGTGGGCGAGCAGCCCGTGGCCGGCCGGGTCGCGGGCGAGGACGGACAAGGTTGCCAGCGGGGTCGGTGTTGTTGGGATGGCAGTTGTACTGCCACCCCGGCTCCCGACAGCCGCCGGCCGTTGGTGCGGCAGTTCAACTGCCGCACCAACATCTCTCGAAGGTGCAGCACTAACATCTGTCGAAGGTGCGGCACCGACATTCCTCGGCTGCGGCGGCCCGAACTCGAAGCGGTCGAGCCCGAAGTTCACCGCGGCGGCGAACACTCGGAGCAGGTCTTGCTGCTCGACCTCCTGCCGGGGAACTCCGGCCGGCGGCTCGAACAGGGCGTCGGTCGCGGTGGCGTTCGTGCGCCAATCAAGGAACTTCACGGTGCCCAACGGCGCGCTTTGGCCGACGAACTTCATGCCGAGCGATGCCTCATCCGGCGAGTTGCCATCCGGCTTGAACTTCAGCGAGACGCACCAGAGCGGTTGCGATTTAAGTCGAAGGTCGTAGGCGCCGTTGGTCTGAGTTGGGGTGGCCGAGATCCATTGCTGGAGAACGTCGGGCGCGATTGCGATGCTGTCAGCGATCCCCTTGGCGATCCGCAGTTTGAGCCGATTATTGGGATCCAAGCAACCGAGCACGTCGCAACGCTCCGCGGGCTGACGGGAGCCTACCAGTGTCGTTTTGTCGGCGATGCAGAGCCAGGGGAACCGGCCGACGCCCACGGCCACGGCGCCGATTTCGGGCAGTTGGCAATGGAGCGAGAACTTTCCCTCTGAACCGCGGACGAAGCGCACGCGAACGGGCAGTTCGACCAATTGCAGATCGGCGACATGGCACCGGCCGGGCAATGGGTCGGTCGCGAGCATGTTCACGGCGTCTTTGACAAGGGCGACGCTGCGTGCCAACGGGGACATGCGAGAGTCGGCTGCCTCGGCGTTCAGCGTGTCTTTGGACTGAGCATCGGCTGGCAAATCTTGCGCGAAGAAATCGGCCGTTCGTCGCAGTGCGTCCGGCAAGTCGGCGATGACTGTGTAATGGCCGACGCCGGGGAACCAAACGACGCGGTCGGAAATGCCGAGCCCGGCGGCCAATCGTTCGGTGCATTGGCGCGGGATCACCTCGTCCTCGGCGGCGTTGAGCATCAGCACGCGGCCGGCTTGAGCACGATCGCGAAGCGCGGGAGCAAACCGCAAGGGGTCGTTGGCGAGGATCTCATGTTCAATCGCCGAGCGCTGGTGATCGGGCAGGCCGCGGATCATGGCGCTCAGCGGCTGCGTTTCGCGGGCGTGATGGACAATTGACAAAACGTCGCCGCCGGCAAGGAGAAGCCCGGCCCTATGGAGTCGAGGATCGGCGCCGGCAGCCGACGCGGCAATGATCCCGCCGAGGCTAATTCCGGTAATGCCGATCCGCTTCGGATTGATCTCGGGGCGTGACGCGAGCAGATCGATGGTGCGGCGGATGTCCTCGCCGGCCTGATGGATCGCGCCGACGAACATCTTCGGATCGCTAGCCATGGCCTCGGGTCCGTTCGGGCCGCCGCGCGAGCCGTAGTAGGGGAGCTTGAACGAGATCGCGGGAATGCCGCGTGCAGCCAACGCCGAGCACATTATTTCCGTCAGCGGCTCGTTGCCGTCGAGGATGTGCAGGCAGATAACCGCGGGGTATTTCGCATTGGGCTCAAGCTGCTTTGGGACGTAAAAGTCGGCCGGTATGGTGTTGTTTTGGGCAAGCGACGTCGTCACCGGCGAAGGATACGCGAGGCGGTAGATGCGGAGTTGCCGCCGCTCCTGAATGAGTTGGCTGCGGTATTGGAATGGGGCGTTGTTATATGTACTACGGACGGCGATCGTCTCGATTGCCGGTTCGCCAGCACGAGCGGGGCAGGGGAGCGAGGCAAGAAGAATCAGAGCGGCCAGTATTCCGCGATATCGGCTGATTTGCACAACGGTATTCCTTCGTGGCGTGACAGGCGGGGCGACGCAGAGCGTCACAAGCCGGCGTTCCCACGCAAAGCGTGGGAACGAGAGTCTTGCTCAGCGTGGCAGATTTCTGTGGGCGGTGCAAGATCGAAATGGTTGCCAACCTAGCGTCTGGTGAGTATGTTTGTGGCATGATGAAGAACGACTGGCGAATGAGACTGTTGGAACGGCAACCGTGGTTGCTTTATGTGCTGCCGTTTCTGGTTTACATGCTGGCGGGAAGTCTGGAACCAACGGCGCTGGACAAACCGGGCGGGACGGCGATCGGCTTGTCGATTCCCTACGCGTACTATCCCGTGGTGTATGCGATCAAGATCGCGTTGACCATTGGTTCGGTGGCGTTTGTTTGGCCGGGCTATCGGCAGTTTGCGCCCCGCATAACGCTGTTGGGCATCGTCGTGGGCATTGTCGGCGCACCGCTTTGGATTGGGCTGTGCCGGCTGGACATCGAACATCAGCACCTTGTGCCGTTGCTGAATCAGGTTGGCCTCGGAGGGCTCATTGGCGCTGGCGAACGGTCGGCGTTCGATCCAATGAGTAGACTCTCGACCGAGTGGGCATGGGCGTTCTTGGCCGTGCGATTCTTGGGGCTCGTGGCGGTCGTGCCCTTGGTCGAGGAGTTCTTCCTGCGCGGATTTGTCATGCGCTTCGTGATGGAGCGGGATTGGTGGAAGGTGCCGTTCGGCAGCGCCAGTCGCTTGGCGATCGTGCTGGGTACGGCGTTCCCGATGCTGACGCACCCTGGCGAGTTGCTGGCCGCGGCCGT
>JAJFUI010000253.1 GCA_021372555.1 Planctomycetaceae bacterium
GGCATGGTACGTCGCCGGCAGCCAGACGCCAACCCAAACGTGGACGCTCGATTCGCTGGGCAACAATCTCTCTGCCGGCAGCTACAACGCCGCGAACGAGGAAACGCCGACCGGCCAAAGCGGCAACCCGTACGACACGGCCGGCAACACGACCACGCTCAGGTCCGGCCTGACGGCCGTGTACGACGCGTGGAACCGGCTCAAGGCGATGCGTGACTCTCGCCGCGACGGTGCTGGCTATTGCGCCGGCGGCAGCTATCTATCCTCGCCCGATCGCGTCCCCTCTCCCGCATCGTCATATCAAGTCGTCGCTCCTTCGGGATCGCTTGCCTGCAACACCAAATCGTGCAGCAATCGTGCCGAACAGGATTGGGACTGAGCCCTGCGTGACCTGCGTGCGTGGTGGGCGTGATGGGCGACCTTGCTTGGCGCCGGGCCAGTTGCCGGCGTCAGGCCCGTCCGGTGACCAGATTGCGTCCTCTCGACCGCTGGCCTCACGGCTCCGTGTGCTTCGAGCCGCCGGGCCGTGATTGAATGCTCGCGGCACGCGGCAGAATGGACGCGACGGGGCGTCGTTTCGCGTTTCTTCGCATCGCTGCTCAGATTCTTGGAAATTGACTTGCCATCGCTCAAAGGGGTTCACTACAATGCGAAACAGTTGACGGCGACCCGGCCACCTTCACCAGAAGTGGGCCGCCGTAGGACGATGAACGCGACCCGGACGCCACGCCTCCCGAAGGCGGTGACGACTGGGCACACCGACCTACGGAGTTGTCGCATGATCGACGTGAATAGCGAATAGTTGCTCTCACTTGCTGACGCGGCGAAGACGCTGCCTTTTCGGCGTTCTGGCAAGCGGCCGAACATCAGCACTCTCTATCGCTGGGCACTGCGTGGCATCCGCAGCATTCGCTTGGAGACGGTCCTGATTGGCGGGCAGCGATGCACTTCTAAAGAAGCCCTGGCTCGTTTCTTTCAGCGGCTCACCCGCGAAGCCGGCGGCGATGCCGACACGCCCACTTTTCCCGCCGTCCGCAGCGCCGCGCGTCGCGAGAGGGCAGCGGCGAGGGCATCAGAGGAACTTGAGCGATTGGGGGCATAGTGCGCGGCATCTGTCTCCTCCTGGCTGTCCATTCGCCGGGTGGTAATCGCTGGGCGGTTCGTCAACGACGCTCACACCAACCGGTGGCGTCTCCGGCCCTCTGTCGATCGCAGTGGCCGCCTCGCTGCCATCAATCCCCATGACGTTTGCAGGCCCCCGGGGGCACAGCCAGAGTACGCACGGAGCGTGCCCAACGCGACGCCGCAGCCCCTTGGCTGGCGTGGTCGGGCAGCCAAGGACGCAACCTGTCGAGCGGCGTTGCAGCCGCCCTTGTCGCCTCTCTTTGCTCTAGGTCATTCGCAAAGCGGATTCGGATTTGGATCGCGGACGCTACTGCTTCTGCTGTTCAGGCCACTCCCGACGCCGGCTCCGATCGCAACCCGGTAGTCTACCGTTTTTCGATTTCGTCGCACTCGGTAGTCACCGCTTTTTCGCAAGCCAAAATGCGTCGGAACAATTCACTATGCAAAAGCGACTTGACTTGCTAGAATCGCCAAAAACACGGGGAAAGTGAAGGTTTTTCGGCCTTGGCGGGCTTCTCTCATAATCCCTTGGTCGTAGGTTCGATCCCTACCGGGCCTATTTCCGGAAAGCGATTCCTGGCGGGGTTCGCGAACGCCGCGGCTTTTGATGCTTTCAATGTGCCGGCTCGCCGAACGCTTCTATCCGGCACCCACGCCGCGGTCGAACGCCTCCTGGTCGCGGGCATATAGGGCCAAGACCGACTCGAAGGTTGAGCTGGAGATCTTCCAGGAGGGCTCTTCCTCGGTGAAGGCGTTGCAGTGGGCGGTGAAGAGGCGATACATGAACTTGAATAGGTGACGCGGCACACGCAACGTGGCGAAGGCATCAATCAGACGTCGCTGATCGACGCCGTCGAACAAGTCGAGGACCTTCGGCGAGCACTTCTCGGCGGCACAGGCGGAGATTCGGGCGTTCGCCATGTCGTAAAGCGATTGGCCGGTCCAGCCGAGCGAACGAATCAGGTTCTGCTTGTCGAGCCGAGCACGCTGGTGGAAGTCGCGGCTCTCGCGGTCCAGCAGCCGTTCCAATTCGATCGGCAACAGCATCTTGAGGCCAAGGCCGGGATGCTTGAGGAACTTGTTGTCGAGCATGGGCCAGACCAACGCCCGCATCAACTCGGTCGAGCCGTTGATCAGATACGGCTCGTCGACGCGGTCGATGAGCACGAGGATGCCGTCGAAGTGCATCGAGCGTAGCACGCCCTGGAGTTTGGCGAGCAACTCGTAGCGGTCGTCCGTCCGCGGTGAGGCGGGCAGCGGCTGGCCGACGATCTGGCTGCCGGGGAAGTTCAACAGCGTCCGGCAGAGCAGCTTAATGGAGCGGCTGAGCACGCGAGAGTTTCGGGAGATGCGCCAGGCCGTCCACGAACAGCGCAACAGCCGCCACGCCCGGGGCAGCCAACCGGCGGCGATAGCCACGTAGGGCCACGGCCCGAGGAACTGGGATGGGTCAAGCCATGCGAACAGGCCGATTGCGACGACGGTCACCATGGCCCCGACGACCAGGTCCCACTTCGAGCGCCATGTCGAGAACCGGAGCTTTCGCCGCAGCCGGTTCCATCGCTTGAAAAGGTTTTCGGCCGTCGATTGGTCGTAGCAGGCGGCCAGCAGCATGACATCGCGTCGCTGGGCGGCGTCGAGCACATCGACCGGCAACGTCTCGTCGCGCGCGGCCGGGTGGCGGGCCTGGCGGTTTTCCAGGATCCGGTCGGTTAGCTGCGTGACGGCCATCGCCAGGATCGCGTCGATATGGTCCCAGAGACGCCACTGTTCGAGCATCCGGTCGGTGCGGCGACGCCGGCCGGAAAGCCGGTCGCGGAAACGGTCGAGGAAGGCGTTGAAGTCATCGTAGGCGACGACGAAGACCTGCGCGTCCGGGTGCTCGGCGTTGTAGTCGGCCAAGTGGCGTGCGAGTTGCAGCCGGATGGCCGTTTTGCCGGAACCCTTTTCGCCGAACACCACGGCCGTGGCTGGCTCGGACGGGTCGCCGTAAATCTTGTCCCAGCTTGGGTGGAACGTGTTGCGAATGCAGGCGCCCTTGAAAACCAAGTCGGTCTGGGCGTCCTCATCGGCAAACGGATTCGAGGCGATGCCGTGATGGTCGAGTAGTTGTTGAATTCTCATGAGTTGTATTGGTGATACAGGATGAGCGACAAAATCACGATCAATATAACGAACGCCGTTGCGAGCCAGCCCACCAGAATCGACGGCACCTTGCGCTGGCGACCGTGGTGTCGCGCGGCGTGCGCGAACAACGGAGCAACCGCCGGCTCACCGTGGATATCCTCCAATCCGGGAATGGTTTCCTCGTCGGACAATTGCGGGAAGACGCCGCCGGCTTGACGCCACTCCGGCCATCCCTGTTGCCAAACGAGGCTGTCGACTCCCACGCGTCCTTCCGCGAGCCACGCTTTTATGACGTCGGCATTGGCTGGGCCAAACTGCCCGCCGGATGCAGGGCGAACGTACCACACCGCGTTGGCTTCTGTTCCATCTCCGCTCGGGCGATCCTCGTGTGTCGCTAACTCTTCTTTCGGCAAAGGGGCGTGGCGAGGACTGCCCGTGCCCGCGGCATGGCGAGCTGACGCGGTTGGCAGGGCCGGCACGGGCGAGCCATCACCGTTTTTGTGCGCACCGGCGTCAACGACCGCGGTAAACGTCGCTGCCTCGCCGGCCTCTTTGGAACTCGGTCGGGTGCTCTGCAACGGAATCTGCATCGTCACGCCGCAGACTGGGCAGATACCCTTCTGCCCGGCCTGGAACTGCTTGACGTTCAGCCTGTGTCCGTTGGGACAATGGAATCGTATCCCCATCGCCGCTCCACCCTCTGCATGCCGCCATTATATCGTGCGGGGGAGGGAGGTTCTACGGGCGGGCCACAGTCAAGGGCGTCCTTCGCCAGGAAGGGGGGCCGTAGTAGCACACCCTCCTGAAAATGCGAGTCACGCCGAAGGCAGCACGACCTGTGGATCTTGCGCTCGGAGCGCCGCTTGGTGTTGTTCCAGGGCTTTCTTGAGCGTCTGGCATTCCCGATCGAGCGTTTCCACAGCCGTCTCGGCGTTCAATTGCTCACCGCCGGGCAGGCCGATCATCTCGACTTGCCTAGCGGCGTCCAGCGCGCGGCTTGCCGCCAAATGCACGATCGTGCCTTTCAGCCGGTGTCCCAGCCTTCCAACTTCCGCGCGGTCGCCATCACGCAAAGCCGCATGGAGTTTCGGCAGCAGGTTCTCTACATCGTCGAAGAAGTAGTCGATCACCTGCGAGAGCAGTCCCGGCTTGCCATAGCACTTTTTCAGCGCCGAGGCTGGATCAAACACCGCGTCAGACGGCTGGGCGATGGGCTCCGCGCGTTCGGTCGCTTCAGGAATGGCGGAGACCTTGGCGTCCGCGGGCGCCGCAAACGCTTCTACCGCGGCGATCATCTCCCGAGAGTCGATCGGCTTGGCGAGATACCCGTCCATGCCGGCGGCCAGACAGCGCTCGCGGTCCCCTTCCATCGCGTAGGCGGTCATGGCGATAATGGGGACGTGGCGGTCCGTCTCGCGGGAGCGGATGATGTCGGTCGCCTCGAATCCGTCCATGCCCGGCATCTGGACGTCCATCAGGATGACGTCGTAGCGGTTTCGTTCGGTGAGCGCCACTGCCTCTTGCCCGTCGCCGGCAATATCGACGAGGTGGCCACGATCTCGAAGTACGTACATCGCAAGCTTTTGATTCGCGGCATTGTCCTCGACAAGGAGCACTCGCAACTGAGCGGCAGCGGTCAGGGGGATAGCGACGGCTGGCTGAGCTGGCGGCAAGGGCTCGGTGGCCAGAGGCAAACAGACGGTGAACCAGAAGGTGCTACCCTCGCCGGGCGTGCTTTCGACGTACATTTCGCCACCCATCTTTTCGACCAAACTTTTTGAGATGGAGAGGCCGAGGCCGGTGCCGCCGAAACGCCGCGTCATCGAGGCGTCAGCTTGCGAGAATGGCTGGAAGAGCCGCTCTACGGCTTCTGGCGGAATGCCGATGCCGGTGTCCCGCACCGCGAACCGCAAAAGACCTTCTTCTCCTTCTACGAGTCGAACTTGAATTTCGATTTTGCCACGGTCGGTGAACTTGATGGCGTTGCCGGCAAGATTGAGCAGGATTTGCTGCAATCGGGTGCGATCACCCACTAGGGCGTCGGGCGTATTGCCGGGGACATCGCAAGTGATCGTCAATCCTTTCTCGTCCGCCCTGGCAAAGAGCACCGTAATGATGTGGTCGAGCATTTGGCGAAGACTAAACGGCGCGGCCTCAAGTTCCAGCTTGCCCGACTCGACCTTTGCGGAGTCGAGGAGATCATTGAGAAGAGTGAGAAGCAAGGCGGCGGAGCCTTTGGCCGTTTGCAGGCAGTCTTTGACTGTCGGGTCAGTAGCCTTGGGGATGGCCAGCTCGATCATCCCCAAGATGGCATTCATGGGCGTTCGCAGTTCATGGCTCATGTTGGCCAGGAACCGACTTTTCGCCTCGGCGGCGGCTTCAGCGGCTGCCTTTGCGGCGCGGAGTGTTTCTTCCTCTTCCTTGCGGCTGGTAATGTCACCGACGGTGCCGATGAGGCGCACCGCACGCCCATGTTCGAAGAAAACCTGGCCGGTGGCACCGACCCATCGCTGGACACCGTCGGCTCGCGAGATCACCCGGTACTCCGTGCAATACTGACCAGTACCGCTAGGATCGAACGCGCGATTGATGGCATCTTGGGTCGGGGCGCGATCCTCCGGATGCAACCCCGACATGAAGAGGTCGTAGGTAATTTCGATGTCGGGTCCAACGCCCCACAGCGAGCGTACCTGGGAGTCCCAGTCGATCTTTTTTGCGGGGATGTTCCAGTCATAGATTCCCAGGCCCGACGCGTCTTTGGCCATGGCCACCCGCTGCTCGCTCTCGCGGAGGGAAGCGGTGAGGCGGTCGCGTTCGGCAAGCAGGCGAGCGAGTTTGGCGTTGCTGTAACCAAGCTGCGCGAGCATGTCGGCCAGCTTGAGGAGGAAGGCCATGCCGGAATCCACCGCCTGGCGGCTGAGACGCGGAACGCGGTCCAGTGCGGCGAGGTATTGCTCTTCAGGGAACCCGTATCGTCGCGCCTGCGCACGAAACGCTTCGCGGTCGATCGTCTCGTCGTCGAAAAAGAACTGACCGCAAAAGACGTTGCCGACCTGGCGACCGGCGACGATGATTGGGGTGGCCATGTCCCACATATTGTTCTTGCAGCGGTAGAGCTTGAATTGGCCCTCTGGCACGCCGGCTGCGAGTTGGAGGTCGCTCTCCAGGCAGTACTGGCACGCGTCCGGATGCTTGCGGTGGAAGCGAATGCAGATGTCCTGCCAGCCCACACCGACCAGCAAGCGGCCCTTGAGGTCGACGATGCTCATGGGAATGTGGGTGACCGCGTAGAAGTCGTCCATCAATTTCTGCAAGGCGTCGGCGTCGATGATGTCGGCCAATTCCAAAAGGCCCAGGTCGCCCTCCGGCGACAGCACGCTCTCCAGCTTTCTGCGCACGCGCTGCTCGCTCTCGCGGAGCGCTCGCTGGGCCTCTTCCGCCTTGCGCCGGGCGTCCATCGCGTCCTGCATCAGGTTAATCGCCGCCATGCGCGCGGCCTGGGCAGCTTGAAGTTCGGCGCTGCCGGCGGTGACTGTATCGGTCATCATGTCTGCTCCTCCATGACACCGTGAGGATAGCGCCTTGGCTGGCCGAGGAGTTGGCAGAGGTCGTTCACTTCCTTCTTTAGCTCGATCATCCGCAGTTCTCGATCGACCATGGCGGCGTTGAACAAGGCGAGTTCTTCGTTGCTGGCCCGCAACTGTTCGACGTGCTTGCGAATCTGCTCCTCGGCTTGGCGCTTTGCGGTGACGTCGTGGAAAACGAGAACGACGCCGAGGAGGTTCCCACTGGGGTCGATGATGGGCGCCGCGCTGTCCTCGACGGGCACCTCGCGGCCATCCTTTGCCAGGAGGACGGCATGATTGCCGAGGGCCACCACGCGTTTTTCTTGAAGCACTCGGGCGACGGCGTCCTCGGCCGCGTGACGGGTCGTCTCGTCGACCACACGGAATACGTGTCCCACGGGCTGCCCCGCAGCGTCATCAGGATCCCAGCCGGTCAGCTTCGCGGCCACGGGGTTTAGTAAAGTGACACGGGCGGCCATGTCGGTGGCGATCACCGCGTCGCCAATGCTGGTCAGGGTGACGTGCAGCCATTCGCGCTGCTGCCGCTCCGCCTCTTCGGCCCGTTTGCGTCCGCTGATGTCGGTGTACGTGGCGACGGCGCCGATGATGGCCCCAGCGGCGTCGCGTATGGGGCTGGCATTGGCGAGCACGTCGAATTGCCGCCCGTTTCGGGCAACCAGACGAATCTCTCGGCCTACGGTCACTTTGCCCCGTAGCGTGGTGGCCAAGGACCATTCGTTTGCGGGCACGTGATGCCCGTCAGGAAACAACACGTCGCCCCAGGCACTCATTGCGACGTCCAGGCGCATTCCGATCAGATTGCCCCCGGCGAGGTCGCGCACCGCGTCATTGGCAAAGGTGACCCTGCCTCGCGGATCGCAAACGACAATGCCGTCGGCGGCTTGATTGAGGATCGAGCGTACAAAACGTTCGCTGGCCAGGACCTGTTCGACCCACTTGCGCTCGCTCAAGTCGGTAATGACGGCCGACATCGAGGGTTGCCCGTCATGGACGACCATGCCGAGACTCACTTGGACGGGGAATTGGCCGCCATCGCGGGTTGTCAGGGTGACCTCTCCCCGCACGGCGCCGTCCCGAGCCCGGCGGAACAGTTCGAGCGCGGCGGGCCGGTCGGAATCGGTGACGTGATCGCAGAACCGTGAGCCGATGATCTCGTCCAGCGGCCGCTTGGTCATTTCGGCAAACCGGCGATTGCTGTAACTGATCCACCCATCTTCGAGAACCGTTAGGGCGCCTTCCTGCATCTGCTCGACGATGACCTGGTACGGGCGGTCGGCTCCCTGAAGGGTGAACACCCGCTGGCCTTCGGACGTTGAGAGGACGAGGCCGTCGATATCGCCTTCGCGGATGGCTCGGAGCAGTTCTTCCGCCTCGGCGAGTCGTGACGCCTGATCGGCGAGCTTGGCGTCGCGCTGGGTCAATGCGGACTGGAGCCGTTCGATTTCCTGTTGCAGCGACTGATGGGTACGATCTTGATGAGGGGCCATAAGCGTTTCCGAGCGACAGATCGGCGGCTTGCTAGATAAGTCAATTTAACTGGATGAGTCCTCCGACCTCCCGGCCACTTCGATTCCGAGCGCGACCAGCACTCGCCCTTCGTCGGACATGTCGCCAATCAGCCTGCGCAGGGGCAGCGGCAGGCTCTTCACTAACGTTGGGGCGGCGATGATCTGGGCGCCTTCGGCCAGGGCAGGCTGCTGGTAGATGTCGATGATTTTCAACTCGTACCGCCCAGGCAAGTGCTCCTCGCAGAGGCGGCGGATGTTTTCGATCGCCCGCTGCGATCTGGGCCGCATGCCGGTGACATAGAGGTTCAGAACATACTTGAGCCCTGCGCCGTCGGCGATCGCGCTTTCGAGCGCGGCGGCCACATCCGCCGAGTTGTCGTCGTGGGGGCGATCATTCTGCGGTGTCTTCTCGTCGGTCATAGGCAGACGCTCCGGCCGCGCCCTCGCCGGTACCTGGACGGACGTGGGCCACAGCGTTCTCGGTATGAAATTATAGACACGCGTTCAACATCGATTGCCTAGGCGACCGGTCGGAGGTCGAGTCCGACCAGGACCCGCTCCGTGTTGGACAGGTCGCCGATGATCTTCCTGACGGGTTCGGGCAGCTTCCGGACCAGCGTTGGGATGGCCAGAATTTGGTCCCCTTCGGCCAGTTGGGGGCTCAGCATCAGGTCGACTACCTCGATGCGGTACTGCCCGGCCAGATGTTCGTCGCATATTTTCTTGAGATTCGCGAAGGCTTTGAGGGACTTTGGCGTTTGCCCGGCCACGTAGAGCCGCAGTTCCCAGTTTTTTTCCGAACGGTCGTCGTTCTCGTCCATCATTGGCTGCCCTCCTTTAGACGCGTGTTTTGCGGGGTTGCTTGGTCGGCATACCGGCTCTTCGCCATGGCGTCACGATCGGCAGCAACCTTCGCCTGACGCAGTTCTTCCTCGCTGTCTGCGACCCTAATGGTGTGGTCGGTAACCTTCAGTTTGGCTTGGAGCGAGGTGATTTGCGCCGCGATTGCCGCGCGTTCCGCCTCCATCTCCGCATGTTTTTGCTGGAACTCCTGATTTCTGAGCATCTCTTCCGCGCGGTCGCGTGCCTCTTGCGCAAGTCGGGCGGAACCGGTCAATGCGCCGCCACCGCCCACGTACACGTCCAAAATCTCTAGGCCATGGTCCGTGATTCGGTACTCGCGCACCTGATTCGAGTGAGGCATGCCACGGCTCTTGACGATGAACAAGCCGCGATTTCGTTCACCACTGGACTCGGTGTCGCGAAGCAAGATCCAGGTATCGATCAGGGAGGAAATATTCGTTTCCGTTGCTTCCAGTACCGCGCCCGCGCTTGTCAACGTGGTCATAAGCGTGGTAATGCCGCAGCCTTTGAGATAGTCGATCAATCGCAGCAGCATGGAGTAGACGTCGGAGAGGCCGCCAGCCGCCATGAGATTGGTGACCGGGTCGAGCACGACGATCGACGGGTGAAAGTCCTCGATGGCCTCGTGCGCGACCGCGAGATGCAATTCGAGGCCGTGGAGGGTCGGTCGAGCGGCCTGGAATCGCAGCATCCCGGTCTTCACGTGCTCATCGAGCCGGACACCGATCGATTCCATGTTCCGCACGATCTGGCTGGGCGACTCCTCGAAGGCGAAGTACAGGCACTTTTCCCCTCGACGACAAGCCGCATCGACGAAGTGGGCGGCCAGGCTGCTCTTGCCAGTACCCGCCGTGCCCGAGACAACGGCGGTGCTGCCGCGGAAAATCCCCCGGCCGCCAAGCATCACGTCCAAGCGTCCGATGCCCGTCGAAACCCGCTCGCGCGATGCGCTGTGCTCTAGCACGAGCGACGTCACGGGCAGCACCGAAATGCCGCGGCTCGTAATAATGAAGGGATACTCGTTGGTGCCGTGGGTGCTGCCGCGATACTTGACCACGCGCAGGCGACGGGTAGAAAGTTGGTTGACGACGCGATGGTCCAGCAGAATGACGCAATCGGAGACGTACTCTTCGATGCCGTTGCGGGTGAGTCCCTCACCGTGTCCCCGCTCGCCGGTGATGATGGCCGTCACCCCTTTGCTCTTCAGCCAGCGGAACAACCGCCGCAGCTCGGCACGCAGCACGGTGTGATCGGTCAGCGCGGAAAAGAGCGTTTCGATGGTGTCGAGCACCACTCGCTTCGCACCGATGGTGTCGATGGCGTACCCCAACCGGACAAATAGCCCTTCAAGGTCGTACTCGCCGGTCTCCTCGATTTCGCTCCGCTCGACGCGGACGTGGTCGAGCCGGAGTTTTTTGTCGGCGATAAGCCGCTCAAGATCGAACCCCAGCGATCGCACGTTCTGTTTCACTTCGGTGTCGGTTTCTTCGAAGCTGAGCAGGACGCCGGGCTCGTCGTACTCGGTTGCTCCGCGGACCAGAAATTCGATGCCCAAAAGCGTTTTCCCGCAGCCGGCCCCGCCACAGACCAACGTGGGACGTCCTGATGGGAAGCCACCACTGGTAATCTGGTCAAGGCCTTTGATGCCCGTCGGGCATTTCGGCAGTTGCCGCGTTCCGAAGTCGTCGGGACCTTCAGTGGCCATACGGCTCTCCCGGAGCTGGCAGTCCGCTCGCAACGGCCCGCGGCCGGTGCGAAGTCGCCAGCGCCTCACGGCGAGTGTTGATTAAAGCAAAGAAAAGGGCGACAAATGAGTGGCCTCAGTATCTCCGAACGGGCGGGGGACTGCAAGAGTCAACCCGCCACCTAGCGCAATTTTACCCGAAAGGGGCGGCTAGGCTTCGTGTTCCGACAATGGCACGGGATTGGCGCAGGGCGGCTCGATTCAGACGAGAATCAAACCCGCGCAATCCGTGCGACGCCCCGCGCCGCGAGCTCGCTAAGTTCGCGCCCGGAGGCCGACGAATGGGTTCGATCGCTTTTCGCGGCCGACGGTGGTGGCAGGGCCGTGACCGGGCAGAAGGATGGTGTCGTCGGGCAGGTTGAAAAGCTTCGAGCGAATTCCTTGGATCAATTGCTGATGATCGCCACCGGGAAAGTCGCTACGGCCGATGCTGCCGGCGAAGATCACATCGCCGACGAACACGGTGGCCGGCGTCTGACCTTCCCAGAGATAGACGACGTGGCCGGCAGTGTGGCCGGGAATGGCGCGAACCTGCCACTCAAGGCCTGCCGCTTCGTAGGTGTCGCCATCGCCGACGGTGACATCGGCCGGGGGACTAAGCACTGCCTTTCCGATAGCGGAAGAAAGGTTGAGCTCGGAGTCGGGCAGCTTATCCGCGTCTTCGGCGCCAACGACGATAGGGCAAGCGGGCCATCGCTGCTTGATTGCGGCGTTGCCACCGATGTGGTCGGCGTGGCCGTGGGTGCAAAGTATTGCCGCAGGGGTGAGTCGTCGCTGGGTCAGATGCGGGAATATCTTCTCCGGTTCCAAGCCCGGGTCGATGACGACACAGTCGGAATGGCCAGGCAGCCAGGCAAGATAGGTGTTCTGTTCAAAGGGGTGACTGAGAACGGTAACAAGCTGCAACTCCAACGGCTTCACGAAACTGGGCTCCTCAGAAGGCGGCGTATTGGTAAAATGTAACGGTTATTATTGGCTGCGGTATAAGTCCGGTAGCTGAACGGTTGGGCAAGGCAGCCTTGTCCGACGAAACATTGTAATTCTCGCGAGGAGAAATTGCGATAAGGTCGAGGAGGGCGGCATCGGAACGGATATGCCGCATGAAGCGGCGATGCCGCTTTTTCTTGGCACTTTACCCAGCTAACGGCGGCGGCGTCTGGCCGCTTCCCACGACTCGCGAAGCGGCAGGACGCCGTTTCTTCCGAAGGAGGATATACATGGCCCTTGGGAATTTCAGGACGCGGAGTTGGTCGCTGGCCACATTTGCCAGCGCTGCCCTGGCGGCGGTGGTGCTGGCGCAAGCGGCCTCGGCCGCGGATCCGGCCGGTGGATTGATGCAGCGGAAGGCAGCTAGGGTTGGCGCACCGAACACGGCGGCATCGCCGGAAGCGGGGCGGTTGACCGGGCGGCCGGCGTACCAAGTGGCCGATCGTTCAGAGGCTGCCGCGGCGGCTTCGGCGGCGCCCGCCCTGGGGCCCGGCGCGGCCAATGAGCACCCGCTGATGCCCACGTTGCGTTGGGCATACTCCGGCTTGCGAGACGTCGAGATGATCCAGGACTACTCGGCGACGATCGCCAAGCGGGAGCGAATCGGCGGCAAGCTGCGGAACTACGAGTACATGTTCGTGAAGTTGCGCCAGAAGCCGTTCAGCGTCTACATGTGCTTCCTCGGACCCGCGGACCTCAAAGGGCAGGAAGTGATCTTTGTCCAGGGTCAGAACAACGGCAACATGTGGGCTCACGGCGTCGGCCTGCAAAAAATGATCGGCACCGTCTCCCTGAAACCGGACGGACCGGTCGCCATGCGGAACCAGCGGTATCCGCTGACGGAGCTGGGCATCCTTAACATGACCAAGCGGTTGGTCGAGGTCGCCGAGAAGGATAAGAACTACGGCGAATGCGACGTGAAGTTTTACCCGGGCGCCAAGATCAACGGCCGCGTGTGCACCTGCATCGAGGTCATCCATCCGGTGCCGCGGCGGAACTTCCTGTTCCACATGGCGCAGATCTTCGTCGACAAGGAGTTGAATCTGCCGATCCGCTACGCGTCCTTTGACTGGCCGCGTGAGAAGGGTGGCAAGCCCGAGTTGATGGAAGAGTACACCTATCTGAACCTGAAGCTGAACAACGGTTTCACCGACGCTGATTTCGACACCAGGAACCCGAGCTACAAGTTCCGTTGAGATCAACGATCGCGAAGCTGATTGCAGTGGTCAAGCGCCCCGCCGTGTGGATACCGGCGGTGGCGCTGGTGGCAGCGACGGTGCTCTTCTGGTGCACGAACCTCGACGTCGAGTTGGTGCAGCCGTTTTTCTCGGGAGACAAGGCTGCCGCCAGCGTGAGCGCCCGGTTCCCCTTGAAGTATGCGGAGCCGTGGCACGCCCTGTATCACTGCGGGATATATCCGGCATGGATCCTCGGCATTGGCGGCGCCGTGGTGTGGGTCCTTAGTTTTGTGCTCCGGCCGCTTGCAGGCTGGCGCGACGCCGCGTTGTTCTACGCTCTGCTGTTGCTGATCGGGCCTGGCATTCTGGTCAACACGCTGTGCAAGCCGTACTGGCACCGGCCGCGGCCCAATACGGTGTGCCAGTTTGGCGGCCCCGAACCGTTCGTGCCCGTGGGCGGCTGGGGCATTCGCCAAGAAGACGCGTCGTTCCCGAGCGGTCACGCGGCAATGGGCTTCTATTTGATGGCCCCGGCGTTCGTTTTTTGGCGCCGCCGACGGCGGCTTGCCGCGTGGTTCCTAGGGCTCGGACTGATTTGCGGCACCGTGATGGGCATTACCCGCGTCATTGGCGGCGGACATTTTCCCAGCGATGTGCTCTGGTCCGGCGGGCTGGTCTATTTCACCGGCTTAGCCCTGGCTGCGTTCTTTCGATTCGGACAGGATGCAAGCGCCGAGACTTCGGCGCAAGGGTAAATGCGGCATGCAGCCGGTGCGATTGCCGTTGCCGCGGGGGAACGCCTTCGGAATCGCTGTCTAGAACTCCAACTCCATCCGATCCTCGCCGACGATGGTGTCGGGGAAAATGGAGCGAGCTGTGTCGAGACCGATTGGGTCGGCAGCGGTCGAGAGCGGCGTAAGGTGAGTCAGCACAAGTCGACCAACGCTAGCGGCACGGGCGACGCCGGCGACCGACGTCGTGTGGCTGTGACCGGTCTTCTCAGCCCAGTCGGCTTGCTCATCCGAAAAGTAGCATTCGTGAACCAGCAGGTCCACGCCGCGAATCTTCGCGACATAATCGGCGTCCAGCTCCGCCATCGTGTCGGTGACGTAAGCCATCGAATGGCCCGGCCAGTCGAGCCGGAAGCCGATCGACCCTCCGCGGTGTATCAACGGGAAGTGCGTCAGGCGACCGCCGCCGGGCAACGCGACGGGGTTGCCTAGCGTCTTCATTTCGAATGGCGGCGGCACCGGAAACAGCGCCTCGGCGAACAGATGGTCGCGGACCGCGTGAAGATGCTCGGCGTCTCCGTAGACGGTAACCCGTCGGAGCGGATGTTGACGCATCATGCTGACCAGGAAGGTCAACCCGACCGTGTGATCGAGATGTGCGTGGGAAAGGAAGATGTCGAGTTCCGGGAGGGTCAGGTAGTCGACGGCTCGATACGCCGCGGCTCCGGCATCGAGCATGACTCCACATTCCGGCAATAGCAGACACGGCGTTTGTCGCCGGTCGCTAGGATGGTAGCCGCTGGTGCCTAATAGAAGCAGTTTCATCGTGGACAGTGTAGAGTTCGCTCGGCCTGGCTCGGAACTCTCCGGTCCGCCGGCCCTGGACTCTCCGCTCCGCTATCCTACCTACTTTCGCGGCTTGAGCAAGCCATCGATACCGTTGAGCAAGCGGTTTCCGCCCTCGTTGATGAGATTTCCGGCGGCTTGGTGAATGAACTGCTGGCTGATCCGCTGCATTTCACGTTGATCGAGCTGCGGCTTGTCAATCGTGTTCTTGATGGGCAGCCGAATCACCTGATTGCGCATCGCTTGGGTCACCGTGGTGTTGCCGACCAACCACTTCGGCGGGACGGGCATTTCGGCGACGATGTCGAGCGACTTGTCAAAGCCCACCCAGCCCGACGTGCGGACTGTGAGGTCGGGGAACTGCAGTTCCATCCCCTCGTGGTAGACGCGGCCGTTCTGTACGCGGAACGCCACGACCGACTCCTGTCGCAATCTGGCCGGAGCGTCGCGGCCGAGCAGCACCGTCAGCTCTTTCAGGAGCGGCCCCGAGGCGACTTCGATGGTGTGAATGTGGAGCCGTCCCGACGCGTCACACTTCTTCGGATCGCTCAACGGAATGCGACACGTGTCGAGAACAACCGAAAAAGTGCCGCGAGCGGAGCTCACGTTCGCCAGCGCGGGGGCGGCATACTTGAGCATCGAGGCACACATCGCGGGGCTAATTTCGATGCGCTCGGCCAGCGGACCGGCGGGCAGAGCCACGTCCAGTTCAGGCGTTAGCCGGAGCCGCGGCGCGAGGTGAACACGCCCCTGATTGACCGAAAGGTCCAGTGGAGTCACCTGGACAGCGCCGTTTTGCATCGTGGCCTTCAGCTCACCGCGTCCAAGCAACACGCCGCCTACATCCGCCTGATCCCAGCGGAGGCCCGCCTGAGCTTGGCCTGCTGCGAGTGCCTCGGCGCCGGCCAAGGGTCCCTGGTACCAGACATCGGACGAGCCTTGTCCCGTCAGGCGTACGGTCGTGCCAATGTAGGGACGCAACAGCCCGCACACCCGCTCCAGGTCGTAGCGCACCTGGCCGGTTACTTTGGCTTCGTGGTGGCCGCTTACGGGGGCGGCACGTCCTGCCGCGGCGGCCGCGACGGCGCTGGACACGAGTTCGAGCCTCTCGAGTGCAAGCGACTGCGACTTGCTGTCGTATTGACCGGCAGCCTTCAGGCTCACTGCCGGTTCTTGAAACTGTTGGCCCGCCGCGTCGATTACTGCCAGGTTGACCACGCGCGCGGTGGCTTCGCCTTGCAACAGCCCCGCGGCCGGGCGCAGTTGCGCCGTACCACTGAGCTGCCCGGCAACACGGCACGGAGACGCGGTCTTGGGGTCGCTGAGCCACTGCTTCAGTCGCGCCAAGTCACCTTGATACTTAAGCGTGCCAGCAACCTGGGTCGGACCGTCGGGTGGCATTGCCACGACAACATCATTGGCGGCCACGGCCAGCGTAGCTGTGCTGACGACGGCCGGATCGAGCCGCAGGGTGGAGCTTTTTTTATCCCACGAGCCCGCAACGCCGACGGCCGCCTGGGGCTCATTGATGGTCACGCACGCCGCGTCGATCACCAGTGGCGTGGCGGTAGCTTTCAACTGACGGAGCGTGACTCCATCCGTAGACGCGACGCCGTCAATCTGGACATTGTACGCTCCCTCGAACCGGCGCAGCGTGTTGGCTGGAAGCCAGACGGCGAGCCTGCCCGGCCAGTTCTGCAGTCCACCCCGCGCATCGACGTGGATGTTCCATGGAGAAGTTTTTAGATCGGTTACCGGCGCGGTCAGGTTGGCCCCAAGCTGGTCGGTCGGCGTGATGACGGTCAGGGCGGCGGCATCGATTCGGGTCTTGTCGCCCAAGTCGGTCTGGCCGGCGGCGGTAAGCGACGCGGCAATGCTGTCTTCTCTCCACGCTGGCTTGTCTTTGAGTGTCCACTGGAAGCCATCCAGCCGGAATTGGGCGCCGGCGTCGAACTGTTGCTGCACTCGCTTCCATCGGATGTTGCCGCCGCCGCGACCCGCCAATTGAACTCCATCGAGACTCAGAAACTGGCGGAGCCGGTCGGCAAGCTGATTGAGGTTGAGCCCGAGTGTGGCGGTGAAGTCGTCAGGTGTTCCGGCCCCGCGGACATCGAGAAAATCGGACTGGCAGCGGAGGTTGTCGACAACAGGACCCTGGGGGGTGTCGTGGGCATCGAGAACGGCGGTGATCGGTTGTGGCCAACTAATCTGCTGGCCGTCGGCTGTCGCTGCCAGAGCGGTCGCATCCAATTGGCCGTGCCAAGCGGCGCCGTCTTTCCCGGGCCGACTGCTCAAAGCGACCTGCACCTGGCCAGAATCGACGCGGGTGTTCTTTTTCAGGCCGAGCGTGGCGCGAAGCATGTAAGCAAGCCGGGCGAGATCAACGCGGGCGTTCAGTTCCTGCCGTTGCCGCACGAGTGAACTGAGCGAAAAGCCTTCCTTTTGGCCAAGCGGGATCGTTCCAACCAGCGCGGCTGAGGCGACATCGCACTCTGCCGACGCTTTCTCGATCTCTACGCGGTCCGCCTGCCACGACGCCTGAACCGCTGTGTTGAGGCGATCCAGTTGCACGATATCAGCGCCGAGCACGGCCGGCATTGCCAGCGAGAACCCTTCGAGGTTCAGCGCACCTGACACGCCGTTCTTGCTGTTTTGGCCGCCCCAGGAGGCGCGGACATTGGATGAGAGACGTCCGGTGAGTGTGGCGCCGCGCGAAATGAGGCGGTTCGCCAAAGGGCGAAGGATCGCCAGCGGGAACTGCTCAATGTTTAGCGTTGCTTCACCACGGGCGGACGCATACTTCAATTCAGCGGAAAGCTTTGCCGGCGGATTGAGACCCGACAGCGCCAACGACGCCTGCACGGCCATGGGCAACGATGCGTCCTTGGGCAGATCGAAACTTGCGGCCAACTTGTTCACCTGCCACGTGTGACCAAGCGTCTGGTCGACGACGGTCATGCTCGCGTCGGCAACCTCCAGGCGTAACGCGACGCCAGACGATTTTGCCGGCGCCGGCGTCTTCTTGGGCTCGAGGTAGCGCGCCAGCAGATCCTCAACGTTGCTCCCGTCCTCCCGCACAACGACCGAGAGCTTCGGGCTGTGAAGGCGGAAGCCGCCGAGGTTCGTGTAGTTGCAGGCGATTGCGATGAGCGAGCGATCACCGTCCAGGGAGGCAAGCGACGCCACGGTCTTCCCGTGCTTGTCCTTGACCGTGACACCGGTGGCGCTGATGGGGGAGAACCAGCCTAACGACGCCGAGTCGATTTCGGCCGTCCCGTTCAAACCGGAAAAGCGATTGATCGCCCAGCCGAGCATCGGGGTGTGGGCCGCGATGGCCGGCAGCAACCAGAGGAGCAACAACAGCAGAGCGAGCACGACCACTCGCCCCCATTTTACTGGCTTACGCGGCGACGCCTTTTCGGCCTGTTTTTCGGGCTCGTCGCCGGCTTTTCGCGGACGTTCCGTTCTCGCAATGGCAACCATGATCCGGCTCCGTCTAGGAAGTGGGGCGTCGGATTCTAGCCCACCGGGGCGGTCGACACCAGAGCGGCGAAGTTGGAGGCATTGCGTTTTAGCTCAATTGCCTTGACTTCTGCGACGATACTCCATATATTCCGTTAGTGGGCACTTGATGCTGGAGAGCAGACCGTGAAAGAAAAACAGCCACCATCGATTGAACATCGCACCGTGGAACTCGACGGCGTGGTTTACGTGATTCTGCGGGAAACGGCGTTTGACGCGCTATGCCGAAAGGCGGGCGTCGATCCGCAAATCGTTGCCGACGGCGGCCAGTCCTTGACCGTCGGCGCGGATCTGGACCGAGCGTCGCTTGCGGCGAAGCTAGTGCGGCGACGGCGGATCGCGGGCTTGTCCCAGGCCGAGTTGGCCAGGCTTGCTGGCGTTCGCGGCGAAACGCTCAACCGGATTGAGCGGGGAAAGACAACGCCCGACTTCGCGACCATTCGGAAGCTTATCGTCGCGATGGACGCTGCCGAGCGCGGGAGTGCCGCGTCAGGCAATGCAACCTCGTCACAGAAGGAGACCAAGGATGTCGATCAACAGTAGTTTGCCTTGTGCGTCAGCCGTTGCTCGCGACAGTGTGGCCGAAGAGGTAAAGAAGATCGCGGCGGAGTTCTCCACCGTGGCTGCCGGTGAAATCGGCGAAGATCACAACGTGTTCAACGATCTCGGTTTCGACAGCCTCGATGTCGTCGAGTTCACGATGGAGCTTGAGGAGCACTTCGATATCTCGGTGCCAGACGAGCTTGGCGAGCAGGCCAAGACGATCGGCCAGATCGTGGACGGCGTCATGAAACTATTGACGCCGCGGGACGGCCGGTGAGACACCCACTGTTTGCCCAGTGTCTGCGTCACTGATCACCGGAGGGTCGCAGCTTGCGTGCATGATAGGGCATGCCCGACCGATACAGGTCAAGTCGCTGCCGCAGGGCGCTGGCCAGAGCCTGCTGGTCCTTCTTTGTGGCCAGTTCGAGACCCTTTTTTGCCATCGTGACCGCATCCTTGAACCGTCCGGTTTCGGCGTACGCAGCGGCGAGGGTGTCGAAGACTTCCGCATGTTCGGATTTGGCCCGCCAACGAGCCAACTGGGCCAGTTCCAGCGATTCGGCGCCGTTGCGAAGCGATGCCTCGGGACAGGTCGCCAACAACCACGCGAGGCAATTTATCACGTCAAGGTCTTCGCGGTCGATCTGTCGGGCCTTGCGGAAACAGGCAATGGCGTCAGGCCAGCGTCCGAGGGCGATTAGCACGCTGCCAAGCTTCGTCTGAGCCTCCAGGGAATCGGAACGTATTTCGATCGCCCGGCGATACTCAGCCACAGCTCCGGTCTTTCGGCCGCTCGCTATCAGGGCGTCACCGAGGTTAATGTGGGCCGCAACGTTGTCGGGTTGGATCTGCAGGGCGATCCGATATTGCGTTTCGGCCTCATCCGGTCGCCCGAGGGCGAGCAGCGCGAGGCCAAAATTGTTTCGGGCGTCAACATCGTCCGGGCGAGTCCATACCGCCATTTTGAATTCGCCCATGGCTTCATCCGGCTGACCTTTTTTGAAGAGCGCCACGCCGAGGTTGGTATGCGCTTTGGCGTAGCCGGGGTTTAGTTCGAAAGCTTTTCGATAGCGCTCCATCGCTTCATTGAGCCGGCCTTGCTTGGCATAGGCGTTGCCGAGGTTGTAATGCGCCTCGGCCAAACCCGGTCGCAGCCGCAACGCCTGGCGATAGCTGGCTATGGCGTCCGCCAACCGGCCGCTGGAGTCGAAGGCACACCCGAGGTTGTCGTAGGCGTCGGCGTTGTCCGGCTGTATCTCGAGGGCTGTCCGAAGGTGACGCATTGCCTCGCTCAGTTGTCCCTCGGCGAGCAACACCTTTGCCAGATTGTTGTGAGCGCGGGCGTTTCGCGGCATCTTGGTGGCGACGTCCTGCCAGACGGAGTGCTCGCTCGCATAATCCATGTTCCGCCGAACGGTAAGAGCGGCAAACGTCAGGGCGATGATCCCAACCGCTCCGCCGAACAACAGCCGGCTGCTTCGCTCGGAAAGCCATCTGCGGTGTGCAACGTAAAGACAACCAAGATAGCCGACGAGCACCGCGCCGATGACTACTGCGGTCAGCGGCAAGTACATACGATGCTCGGCAATTGTCTGCGTCACCACGGGAACAACGCTCGAGGTGGGCGCGAGCAGGGCAAAGAAGCACACCCCGAGAAAACCGGCTTTGGGCCACTTCCACATTGCCACCATCGTCAGCAGCAACAGCGTCGTTACGATGGCCGCGTACGGGACGATTTCCGCCGCGCCGTTCGCTATGACCACCCCATAATCGAACACGAGCGGAGATGGCCAGGCGCTGAGTCGCAAGTAATGGGCAATCGCCCCGAATTGCGTGCAGGCGTAGGACCACCAGTCTATTTTCTGGCCGAAGCCGGCGGTGTTGCCTCGGCTTCCCGTGGTGGCAAGAATCCACAGCAGCAAGAGCCAAGTGGCCGCCAGCCCGAGATAGAGGCCGTAGCGTTTCCGCAATGCCTCTCGAAACGAGCCGGAGAGAAACGTCCTATCGTAGAGGAACGCGATGACTGGGGCGGAGACCATCACCTCCTTGGTGCCCATTCCCAGGGCGCAGGCCAGAATGGAAACGAGATACCACCTTGCCGGCTGCGCGACCGTGGCCCCGCGGACGAGGCCGTATAGCGTTAAGAAGTAGAACAGCGCCATCAGCGATTCCGCCCGTTGAACGATGTAGGTCACGGACTCGGTTTGCAGTGGGTGTAGGCCCCACAAAAGCGAGATCGCCAGCGACAGTGGCGTGGCTGCTGCGCCCCAGCGCTCGCGCATCGTCGGCAGCAGGAACGTCCGTCGCAAAAGGCCGAACAACAGCAGGGCCGCAGCGATGTGAACGGCCAGATTGGTCGCATGATAGCTCCAGACGTTCGTGCCGCTGATCGCGTAGTTGACGGCGAGCGAGAGGTTCAGGACAGGACGGCCGGTCACCGTTTCACCGCCTGTTGGGGGAGAAAGCGGAATTTGGAGTGGCCAGAGTCGGCGAATGCTCGGGTTGTCCGAGATCGCTCCGGCGTCGTCAAAAACCAGCGATCCGCAGAAGCTGTTGGCAAAGGCGGCCGCCAGGGCCAAAACGATTATGCAACCCGCGATAATCGTCGCGCGGGGCGCAGTGCGGTCAGCGTGCGTCATGGGTATGTTCCCACAAGCCAGAACAAGTTGCCATCGATGATTTTGAGCCAACAACCAGAGGAGAAAAACCTGGATAAGGCGATGCGGCAGTGCCCTCTTGAGCGATCAGACGGGATTGCGGTCAGGCGTCTACCGTCGATTCTACAATCTTCAGCGTTACCATGAGGCAAGTGCGAGAGGCGGGATTTGAACCCGCATGGGTTGCCCCACTGGATCCTAAGTCCGGTCCCGGCTTGTCATAAGACGTTATATGTTCGGCCCTTGCGATAGTCAAGGCGAGTGGGTTGTGCGAAGGTTTGGCAGTTGTTTTGTTCTGGCCGTTTGCCGGCTGTGTTTCTTCGCCTGGTGGCGTCTTCCGCGGCTCGCTAGCCGTTCGGCCTTCTGCCACGACTGTGTCCCCGTACGTCCAGGGAACAGCGGGTGCTGCCGTATTCTGGCAACGTGCGGCCTTCGCACGAGGATTGGCACAAGATCGTCGGAAAGCATCGCGTACCCAAAAACTGCCGTTCAACCTGTGGCTCCCAATTGGTCCAGAGCGGCACGCCAACGGTGGTGGTGAAAGACTTCTTGGGCCACTCGTCTGTCACTACAACGGAAAAATTCTACGTTAATACGTCCGGTTCATTGCGGGCGGCAGCGGAAGCGAGAAGCCTCAGCAAGGTGCGATAAGCGTTTGCCGTCTTCTTGCATTAAGGCCGCGGCAGGCAGCCCTTTCCAAGAAATCGGCGGTAAGGGCTAAGCCGTAGGGTGGGGGCGGTTCTGGTGCTTTGCTATCAGAACGTTAAGATAGCTGACAATACACGCTGCCGGGTGGAGCAGTGGCCGGTCGGCCGCAGCACCGGCACGCCAGAATCCGGAGATAATTGAACGCATTCACTGAGCACCGTGACATTTTCGTCCAAAAAATTCGTCGTAAAGCGTTATGGTATAGACGACTTTGCTTACATGCATGGTGTTACTTCCTCGAAGAGGAAGAATTAAAGTAAGCGCAGCGTGACAATGGGATGCCCGGCATGGTGGTGAAAATGGCCATTGAACGAGACCTAATGGAAATTCTCGCCCAGGGAGTACATACCTCATCCGAATTGATCGGTCTGCTTGTAAGGAAAGGCCAGAGCCCGGAGAATGCACGCCAACTCCTTAGCCGCCAATCAAACAAGAATGGTGTGTGGCGATCACAACACCTTCGACTGCCTCGCGATGAACGGCTGTTCGCCGACCGACGCGTCGTTGGCACTCAGCCGTTCTTCTCACAAGTCGGAGAGAAACTCCGGGCGACGGGACGCCTCGGCCTTGCCAGGAGTGTTGGAGCCCTCGGAGCACATGGGCTACTCCACCGCACCGATTTGTTTAGGTTATTAGCTGTTGCACCGGTGTCAGACGTATCGCCGGAACAATTGCGAAGGGGGCCGTCGTATGAAACTGAACTCCGCTCCCTAGAAGAACTCGGAGCACGGGTTATCCAGCGGGGGACGGCATTAGAGTCGCTCATCGCACCCGAAACGACCTTACGTGCCGATAACCTGGACGCACTCGCATCCACGGCAATCCAGAACATTCGCTACGAAGCTATTCTCGCCCGAATTCTGTCCGAACGGCTTCGGCGACAGAACGTACTATCATGGAACCGCATCGAGGTTCCAGATCTCGAAAAGCCGTATGTCATATTCAACGGCCAAATTTTTTCTGCATATGGATTCTCCTACCTCGGCCCCCTGAAGCGTTGGAAGGAAGGTGCCAACGCTCCGACGCCATGCCCGGTTGTCATCGACTGTTACCACGGCGTTTGTTCGTTACCGCAGGTTGACTCGTTTTTTCAGAGAATCGATCGTGCAACGATTCGACGACGCAAGCAACAACCGGTAATCGGTGTCATCGCTGCTAGGGACTTCAATCGCGATGCATGGGAGAAAGCCCGCCACGGGTCACTGATGACTGTAAGCTTTCGCCAGATGTTTGGCGACGAAGCACTCGATGCGATGGTCCAAGTTGAACATCTGCTAGGCGGTTTCGCACAATCCAAGCCGGAAGAATCGCAGGAGCGGTTCGCGGAAATCGCCAAGTTGATGGACGATTTGAAAACAAACCCCGTAATCGTGGACCTGCGAGCCATCGGGCTCGAAGCGGTGTGCGCATTAATACTACAGTCCCAGGGATTCGTATCACCTGAGCTCGGTCGAATCGTTCCGTGGAATAATACCACCCGAGATGTGGACGTATTCGCCATCCGTGGTGACGACGAACTTCGGATCATCGAATGTAAAGCGTATCACCGCCGGAAGTCACTCCTTGACTCTGACGTCAACAAGTTCTTCACGCAGACTGTTCCCGCGCTTAAGGCGTGGTTACGAGAGAAGGATCGACACTTCACGAAGTGTACCGCGGAGATATGGACGACGGGCCCCAAAGGCAAGAACGCCGAATTGACCCTCAAGGAATTATCGCGACCTCGCGGCGATACATGGAGACTCCGGCGGATGAACGAAATGTACGATGAAATTCCGAAACGCATCCGTGAGCGTGGGATGCGGCTTCTGGAAACCATCGCTCTTGTCGAGACAGACGGCGCAGATGAGGAAGTCGACGATCGCAAATGACCGCCATTGGGCTTGCCAAATCGGCTTTCGCTTCGTCAACGCATGCTCCGTATCCAATGCTCCATATCCAATGCTGACGAAGACACTTCTGCAATTCGGTGGAATACGTCGAACATCTTGCCGCGTCCCCCACGACCGAGACCTTCCTATTTCGCTGTTACCGAGAACCGAGATTGGAAGGCGTCGTATATCGTTGTGAAAAGCACCTCCGGTTTGTGCCGTAGTTTGTGCCGTATCCGGCCTTTTAGGGCTTACTTGAGGGCACTCCAGAGCACGACCCCCTCGCTTGGTTTTGCTAGCCGCAAAGTGCGTCAGAGCTCGTAGAAAAGGACTCCGGAGCACTCCAGAGCATTCAAGAGTAGAAAAGGTGCGAGAGGCGGGATTTGAACCCGCATGGATTGCTCCACTGGATCCTAAGTCCAGCGCGTCTGCCAATTCCGCCACTCTCGCAAGGCTGGCCATTCCCACGAAAAGGGAATCGCACGCATCGAAAGCAACAACCCGCTGACATACTGCGCCAACGGGTTGCGAAAGAGCGGGAGACGGGGATCGAACCCGCGACGACCAGCTTGGGAAGCTAGCACTCTACCACTGAGTTACTCCCGCAAGTCGCTAAAGACCAATGGCGCGATGCACTGCGACACACCAGTCAGCTACGGAAGTATGATAGCATGGGCCGCTGGACGACGGCAAGGGGGCGTCCAACCGGCGGGGCGAGGCCCGATGGCGGGTTGGGCAACTCGCGAGGCTTCGGCCCTTGAGTGTGCGACGTTTGCGACGTTGTGTCCCAAGCCAGCGGCGACTTGGCCCGGTGGGTCACCCGTCACCTCTGCGGTGGCGAATGATGCGGCCCTCGGAGATGTAGATGGCGTCCTCGGCGATGTTCGTGGCGCAGTCGGCGATGCGTTCGAGGTTGCGGGAGACAGCCAACAGTCGGAGCAATGGGCCGACCTTCTGCGGCTCGCGGCCGATCCTCTCTTCGGCGCCGGCGCGGATTTGGTGTTTTAGCCGATCGACCTCGTCGTCGCGGCGGCAAACCTCCACGGCCAGCCGGGCGTCCATGTTGACCATGGCGTCGATGCTGTCGCGGAGCATTGCCTCGGTCTTTTCGCCCATGCCTGCGATGTCGAAGGGAACCTCGACGGCCGGTTCGGCCGCCGCGGCGACGGCCTTTCGCGCGATGTTCACCGCGAGGTCGCCGATCCGTTCCAGATCGTTGTTGATTTTCATGGCCGCGACGATAAACCGCAGGTCCGTTGCGACCGGCTGGTGGAGGGCCAGAATCTTGAGACACTCTTCCTCGATCTCGACCTCGCGGCGATCGATGTCGTCGTCACGCTGTTCCACTCGCAGGGCGAGGGTGCTATCTCGATCGAGCATTGCCCGCATCGCCACCTGCACCTGCTCCTCGACGATGGCGCAGAGGGCCAGAATGCTTTTTTTGAGCTTTTCGATCTCCCGCTGCAAATGGACGGACATGTGAGGTTCCTTGCGTTGTGCCGTGCGAGGATTCGCGTTGTGTTAGGAACGTGTTAGGGGTTCGCCGCAGACGTCGCCCCCACCTTACTCAAGCGGCGGAAAAATGGCAAGACGCATGACTTGACTGGCCGGCCCACGCCGCCACAATGACGCTTGAGCGGCTTATCGCAGACATCCAAACGCACAAGGCGACCATGAACCAGGACGCGGAACACCTTCGGTTGCTTTCGATTTTCCACTACATCGTTGCGGGCCTCGCCGCGCTCTTTGCGTGCATTCCGATCGTCCACCTTTATATCGGCCTGGCGATGTTCTTGGCCCCGGGCTCCTTGGAACACGGGCACAAGGCGGGACCCGAAGCGTTGCGACTGATTGGCCTCTTGTCCGCTGCGATTGCCGGGGTGCTGATCCTGCTCGGCTGGACCTTTGCCGTGTGCGTCTTCGTGGCCGGGCGCAACCTGGCCCGACGCCGCCGCTACACGTTCTGCCTCGTAATGGCCGGTCTGCTCTGCATGTTCATGCCCTTCGGCACCGTGCTAGGCGTGCTGACGATCATCGTGCTGATGCGGCCGTCGGTGAAGGCGATGTTCGAGCAGGCAGCCGAGCCCTTTGTGGGATAATCCCACTTGCCCACATTCCCACAGGATGCTACAATAGAACAGATAATGAAGAGGGCCTTCCTATGACTACGAAACTTGCCGATGCCAAGGGCCGTGTCGCCCTCGGAACGCGATTCGCCAATCAGACCGTTATTGTCGAAGAGGTCGATCCCACGGAAGTCCGCGTCACGCTGGCCGCCGTTGTGCCGCAACGCGAAGTGTGGCTTCATCGCAACGCAAAGGCCCGGGAATCGGTCCATCGCGGCTTGGCGCAGGCCCGCTCCGGCAAGCTCGCCAAGACTCCGCCCAATCTCGATCGGGACGCTGCCATCGTCAAAAGGCTTGCTGACTGATGTTCGTTCTTCGCTGGACCGCCGAAGCCGAGCAGTCCTACCGCGACCTGAAGGCGAGCGCCCTGGCGAGCCTGACCGGCCGCACACGAAAGGGAAAGGCAAAGTCGGGCAAGGCAGAGGGACTTTTCAAGCAAGTCCACAAGACGCTGCAACTCTTAAAGGCGAATCCCCGTCATCCCGGCCTGCAAACGCACGAATACCACTCTCTCGAACATCCCTACGATCCACAAGGCAAGGTGTTCGAGGCGTACGCTCAGCAGAGAACGCCCGGCGCGTACCGCGTCTTCTGGTGCTATGGGCCGGAGAGGGGCGACGTGACCATCATCGCCATTACGCCGCATCCCTAACCGGCCTCTACATCTTCTCCACCACTCGGATCCCCAGCAACTCGAGCCCCTTCTGGATCGTGCGGGCCGTTAGATCGCACAGCAGCAGGCGGCTCTGTCGGAGTTCGTCGGTGTCGGCGCGAAGGACCGGGCACTGCTCGAAGAATGTTGAAAAGCGGTTCGCCAGATCGAACAGGTAGGATGTGAGCTGGTTCGGGCGATAGTCGGCCACGGTCATATCGAGGGCTTCCGAGAAGCGAAGGATTTCGATCGCCAACGCCCGCTCGGCCGCGGAGTTAAGCACGATGGGCGAGCCCGAGGCTCGAAGCTGCTCGATGTCGACGCCGCCTTTGGCGAAGATGCTCCGCACGCGGGCATAGGCGTACTGCATGTATGTGGCCGTATTGCCGGTCATGGCCAGCATTTTGTCGTAGCTAAAAATGTAGTCGCTGGTTCGATTCTGGGACAGATCGGCGTACTTGATGGCGGCGATGCCGACGGTTTCGGCGATTTGGCGGCGCTGCTCGGTGGAAAGTTCGGGGCCGTTGGGCTTTGCATCATCATTGGCCGACACAATTTCCAGCGCACGACGCACCGCTTCGTCGAGCAGGCCTTCGAGGCCAACGGTGTCGCCGGAGCGGGTCTTGAAGGGCCGGCCATCGTCGCCAAGCACGGTGCCGAAGCTGACGTGCTGCAGTTCGATGTTTTTGTAGCCCAACAGTCGTGCGGCGGCGAAAAGCTGCTGGAAGTGGAGCGACTGGCGATGGTCGACGACGTACAGAATGGCGTCGGGCCGCCAGGTCTCCAAGCGGTACTGGATCGTCGCAAGATCGGTGGTGCCGTACAGGAACGCCCCATCCCGTTTGCGGACGATCATCGGCGTTTTGTGGCCTTCGAGGAAGATGCAGATGGCCCCGTCGCTTTCGCGGGCGATGCCTCGCCGCAACAGGTCGTCGACCACGGGCGCCAGGCGTTCTTCGTAGAAGCTTTCGCCGAGCGTGTGGTCGAAGGTGACGCCCAGCCGGCTGTAGACGCGCTGGATTTCGTCCTCGCAGTGCGGCAGGAACTGTTCCCAGAGCCGGCGGTTCTCCGGATCGCCGGCGTGCAACCGGGCGGTTTCGGCCAGAACGGCGGCCTGCACCGAATCGGTCGTCGTGACGTTCGGATTGTTGTCTTCCTCGTCCATCAACCGGCGCACGTGGCGGTACAATCGCGCGAGCTCCTGGACGGGATTGCGACGATACGCTTCGACATCCAGGAAGTGCTTGTAGCCGTAGAGGATCATGCCGAACTGGGTACCCCAGTCGCCGATATGGTTGTCGCTGATAGCGCGGTGGCCAAGAAAGCGAAGGACGCGGCAGAGGGCGTCGCCAATTACCGTCGAGCGAATGTGGCCGACGTGCATCGGCTTGGCCACGTTCGGCGCGGAATAGTCGATTACGAACGTACGCCGCGAGGCGACGGGCGCGACGTCCAGCCTTGGCTCGGCAACCGCGGCCGAAAGCCGTCGCGCGAGCCACTGGTCGTTGATCCGAAGGTTGATAAACCCCGGACCGGCGATTTCGGGCGGCGCGCAGAGATCGTCGATTTCCAGCCGCTTGATGATTTCCGCAGCCACTTCGCGCGGCGGGCGGCGCAATCGCTTTCCCAATGGCATCGCCAGATTGGCTTGGTAGTCGCCGAACTTCGGATCTTGGCTGCCGCGGATGAGATCTAGCAACTCCGCCGGCTCATCGACCAGTCCAGTCAACGCCTTGCGGAAACGCTCTTTCAACTCTGTCAACATGCTCATAGTGGCGAAAGGCAATTGTCCAAAAGTTAGCGTGCGGTCACCGTCATGCGGGGAAGACGAACGATCTCGCGCAAAGCCGCAAAGGATCATTCCGGCGGGAATGGGAACGCTGCCTCGGAGCGTGCTGTTCCCTTCGTCTTCTTCGCGCCTTCGCGTCGATTCGTCGAGGATCGGCGTCAGACTGCCAAAAGGTATGATTTTACGGGGGATACGTCGTTTCGGCCAGCCGCCCCCCTACGCGCGGCGACTGCGAGGGCTTACGATCCACGGATGGACCTGAACCCTGCCCAGTACGACGCCGTGCAAACGCTTGCCGGACCACTGCTGGTGTTGGCGGGGGCAGGCACCGGGAAAACGCGGGTGGTGACCTACCGCATCGCCGAGCTGATCCGCAATCGCACCCGGCCCTCGCGGATACTGGCCGTCACCTTCACGAACAAGGCGGCCGACGAGATGCAGCAGCGTGCTGCCGCGCTGCTCGGCAAACGGATGCCGGACCGGCCCGAGATTTCCACGTTCCACTCGCTTTGCGTGCGCGTTCTGCGCCGCCACGCCAAGGAACTCGGATATCCGTCGACCTTTGCCATCTATGACCGCGGGGATCAGGAGTCGGTTGCGCGGACGGCGCTCCGGGAGATCAAGGTGGACACGGCAGTGCTCCGCCCGGGCGATCTACTCTACATCATCAGCCGATGGAAGTCGGCCTCGGTTCGCCCCGATCAGGCAGCGGCACTGGCGCAAACCGACAAGGAGCATCTGGCGGCCGCGGCCTACCGCCGCTATCAGAACGCTTTGCGTTCGGTCGGCGCGATGGATTTCGATGATCTTCTGCTCGTGACCGAAGACCTGTTTGCCAACTTCCCGAAAAGCCGGCAAGCCGAGGCCGCGCGGTTTGATCATCTGCTTGTGGACGAATACCAAGACACCAACGCGAGCCAGTATCGGATCGTCAAGTATCTGGCCTCGGGACACCGCAATCTGTGCGTTGTGGGCGACGACGACCAGTCGATCTACGGCTGGCGTGGGGCCGAAGTCGCCCACATTCTGCGATTCAAGCAAGATTGGCCGGACGCCAAGGTGGTTCGACTGGAGGTCAACTACCGTTCGACGCACGAAATTATCGAGTGGGCCAACCGGCTCATCGCGTTCAACAAGCTGCGGCACGGCAAAGTGCTCCGGGCGACATTCCGTGGCGAGCCGCCGCGAATCAAGCAGCTCAGGGACGAGAACGACGAGGCGAAGTGGGTCGTCGGGGAGATTGCCGCGCGTCTGGCCGACAAGAAACGCAAGGCGAAGGACTTCGCGATACTCTGTCGCACGAACGAACAGCCCCGTGCGTTCGAAATGGAACTTCGGCGGATGCAAATTCCATACGTGCTGATGGGCGGCATGTCGTTCTACGACCGCAAGGAAGTGCGTGACGTGCTCGCTTACCTCAAGGTGCTCGCGCATCCCGACGACGAGCCCTCGCTCATGCGGATCATCAACGTTCCGCCTCGCGGCATCGGACAAACGACGGTTAAACGGCTGCTTGAAGAGGCGATTCATCATGGGAAACCGCTGGGGTTCGTGCTCGCCCACATGAACAAGGCCGCCGGACTGCTGTCTGGCGTAGCAGCCGAGTCGGTCGCGAAGTTCCAGGCGCTGATTGAGCGATTTCGGCGGCGGATGCGCGAGAGCCCGCTGAATGATGTCGTGAAAGCGCTGGTCGCGGAAATCGGCTACAAGAACGAATTGGCCCGGCAATATAACGATGTCAATGAGCGGGAGGCTCGTTGGGCGTCGGTCGAGGAGTTGGTCAACGCGGCGGCGACGTACTCGCAACGGGCGTCGAAGCCAACGCTGGCTGGTTTCTTACAGGAAATCGCGATTAGCGGCGCCGACAGCGAGGACGACAAGGAATCGAAGCTCGAACGCAACGCGGTCGCGCTGATGACGCTGCATGCGGCGAAGGGGTTGGAGTTTCCCGAGGTGTATATGGTCGGCATGGAGGAAGGGACGCTGCCGCACCACCGTTCGGTCGCCGACGCCGGGGATGCGGTCGACGAGGAGCGTCGTCTTTGCTATGTCGGCGTGACGCGAGCGCGGCGTCGGCTGACGTTGACCATGGCCTTGAGTCGGCGGAAGTGGGGCAAGGCAAGCCCGACGCACCCGAGCCGCTTCCTCTACGAGCTGACCGGCCGCGCGGACAGTGCGAACTATGAGCGGGCGAAGACATCGCACAAGCGGCCGGCGCTGAGGTCGCGGTAGTGGTAGTGTGGGTGCGGTGCAGCCATTCACTTGCAGGCGGGACGCCTGCACCACAAAGGCGGCTGGCGAAGCGTTTCACGCCCAAACAGCCATAATCCGCTGCTGCGTCGGTCGTCCCCTTGATAGCAGGCCCACCGTCGTGTAGCCTGGAAGCGTCGCCTTTTCCCGTTAGCGGCCCGTCAGCGGGCGTTGACCGTTGTTCCGGCAGTGGCGGGGTGTAGGATAGTGTTCCGATTGGCGACGCTGGGCAGACACAGAGCGGCCCGTGACCGATCCTCGGACGAGCGAGAAACAGTTGCTGGAGAGGAACAACGATGTCCAAGGTCATTGATGCGGTCAGCGCCTTCATGGATCAGTTGGTTGCAAAGAACCCTGGACAGCCCGAGTTTATTCAGGCGGTTCACGAGGTGGCCGAGTCGGTGATGCCGATCGTCGAGAGCACGCCGGCGTATCGCAAGGCGAAGATACTGGAGCGGATTGCGGAGCCGGAACGCGTTATCATTTTCCGCGTCCCATGGTTGGATGACAGGGGCGACATCCAGGTCAACCGTGGTTTCCGTATCGAGATGAACAGCGCCATTGGCCCGTACAAGGGCGGCCTGCGGTTTCATCCGACCGTCAATCTTGGCCTGTTGAAGTTCCTCGCTTTCGAGCAGGTGTTTAAGAACTCGCTGACGACGATCATGATGGGCGGCGGCAAGGGCGGATCGGATTTCGACCCCAAGGGCAAGAGCGACAACGAAGTGATGCGATTCTGTCAGTCGTTCATGTCCGAGCTGTTCCGTCATATCGGCCCCGACACCGACGTGCCAGCCGGCGACATCGGCGTCGGGTTGCGCGAGATCGGCTTTCTCTTCGGACAGTACAAGAGGCTGGCGAACCGATTCTGCGGTGTGCTGACCGGCAAGGGTCTGGAGTCGGGTGGCTCTTTCATTCGGCTGGAGGCCACCGGCTACGGCACAACCTATTTTGCGCAGGAAATGTTGGCCACCCGAGGAGAGAGCATTAAGGGCAAGGTTGCTGTGATCTCCGGCTCCGGCAATGTGGCGCAATACACGGCGGAAAAGGTCACCCAACTTGGCGGCAAGGTTGTGACTCTGTCGGACTCGAGCGGAACCATCGTGGACAAAGATGGGATCGACGAGGAGAAGCTCGCCTGGGTGATGGATCTCAAGAATGTTCGGCGCGGCCGGATCAGCGAGTACTGCGATAAGTTCAAGCGGGCGGAATTTCGGCCGAACCAGCGTCCGTGGGACGTGAAGTGCGACATCGCCTTTCCCAGTGCGACGCAGAATGAAATTGGCGCCACCGATGCCCGAACGCTGGTCGACAACGGCTGCGTTTGCGTGGCCGAGGGCGCTAATATGCCGACCGAGCCGGACGGAATCGACGTGTTTGTCGCGGCCAAGATACTTTACGGCCCCGGCAAGGCAGCCAACGCCGGGGGCGTGGCCGTTTCCGGCCTCGAAATGGCGCAGAACAGTCAGTTTCATCAGTGGCGCCGCGACGAGGTCGACACCCGTCTTCACGGCATCATGCGTTCGATCCACGACAACTGCGTGAAATATGGCGAAGAAAACGGCTTCGTCAATTACGTCCGCGGCGCCAACATCGCGGGGTTCGTCAAGGTAGCCGACGCGATGCTCGCCCAGGGCGTCGTGTGAATTCTCTCCGACGGTTTGCCTTTGCCGCAAACGGGCGAGGCAGCCACTGGTTGGCAACGCCTGGCGGGCGTGAGCGAGTATCGTGGCGCTTGAAGTTTTGCGTGCGGCGGTCCATAATACCGCGATTCCGCTCGCTACGATTGTGTCCACTGGCGTGCCCCCTGAAGACACCAGCCTTTGCCACCGAAACCAGGACCGGCCATGCATTGTCGTCTCCGTCTGAGAGTGGTCACTGCGCTGGCGATCATCGGGATGCCGAGCCTCGCGGAGCAAATCCGCCGCGCCCGGGCGCTCGGCGCCAACGGTTTCACGATTTTTCCGTTTGGCTCAGCGACCGCGGATCTGCTGCGACCGATTGCCGAACGAACGGCCACACGAGTAACACCGTAAGCACTGCAAACAAGTGACAGAGCGAACAGCGAATCTCCACTGCCCAAAGGAGCGGTCCGTGATGCAACCTAGCGACGATTCCCGCATTGTAATGACCCTGGACGCCGGCGGCACGAACCTG
>JAJFUI010000317.1 GCA_021372555.1 Planctomycetaceae bacterium
GTTCGATTGCTTCTTCAAGCCACTCGTAAATTTCATCCGCGTCTTGTTGATGGGGAAATTGTCGATCTTCCGCCGATCCAATAAACCATGGAACGCGCGCTCGCCTTCCCGAAATCGCTGAGTCCAATAATGGACGATCGTCATGTGTTGGCCTCGCCACGCGTATACTCTGGCCACTGACCACTGACCACTGACCACTACTTCGCACAGCGTTTTCCGTAATCGCAGCGGAGACAGCGGCCGGCCTGACGGAGGGCCACCGATTCACGCCACGGCTGTTCAACTTCGTCGAAATTGCTCCGTCGCCGATCGACCGACAACAGGCTGAGCCGCTCACGCGGGGCGTCCGACGGGTCGGCGTCCGGATCGAACGACGTGTCGACCTGGCGATTTTCACGCCAGAAGGCATGGTTCGCCCCGGTCAGGTAAAGGTCGATGCCGACGGCTGCTCGTTCGCCGGCCGCGACGGCCTCGACCACCGACGACGGCCCAGTGACCGCGTCGCCGCCCGCGAAGATCCACTTCTCCGAGGTCTGCGTTGTCACCGGATTCACCTGAATGAACCCCTGGTTGCGCGACTCGATCGTCGTGTTGTTGCAGATCTTCTGCAGGTCGAGCGATTGGCCGATGGCCACCAGAACCTGGTCGGCCGGGAGGAAGAAGGCGTCGCCGCCCTCTTCCGGACGGCGTCTGCCGGACCGGTCGAACTCGCCCAACCGCATCGGCAGGCACTTGAGGCCCTTCACACGTTTGCCGTCGAGCACGATCTCGCTCTGCGCGGTCAGCAGTTGCAGTTGCACGCCCTCGTTCTCGGCCTCCTCGATTTCCTCTTCGTAGGCCGGCATGGCCTCGCGGCCACGACGGTACACGACGGTCACCTTTTCCGCGCCGAGCCGCAGCGCAGTCCGGGCGGCGTCGATGGCCGAGTTGCCGCCGCCGATGACAACGACGTTCCTGCCCACCGGGGCCGAGCCGCGCAGGTTGTACGTTCGCAGGAAGCTAAGCGCGTCCGTGATGCCCTCGGCCTCTTGACCAGGCATGCCCAGGTCGACGCCGGTCGGGGCGCCCACGCCCAGGAACAGCGCGTCGTAACCTTCGGCGCGAAGACCCTTGAGCGTCAAATGCTCGCCGAGCGCGGTGTTCGTGAAGATTTCCACGCCCATCCGCTCGATCATGCGGACCTCGCGGGCGACGATCTCACGCGGCAGCCGGTAAGCCGGAATCGCTTGGACCAGCATTCCGCCAGGCCGCGGCTCCGCCTCGAATATCTTCGGCCGGTAGCCCAGCCTGGCGAGGAAATAACCGCAAGACAGGCCGGCCGGACCCGCCCCGATGATGCCGACCTTCCGCTTGGCGTTTTGCTCGTTCTCCCGGATTTCCGGCAGTTGGATCGTCACCTCTTGGTCGACCATGAACCGCTTGATGCCGCGGATCGAAACCGGCGCGTCGATCGTCGTCCGCCGGCACTTGTCTTCGCATGTGTGGAAGCAGACACGCGAGCAAACGGCCGCGAACGGATTCCGCTCGCGATGCAGCCGCAAAGCCTCGGCGTAGCGTTTCTCGGCCACTAGAGACACATAGCCCGGAATGTCGACATTGGCCGGGCACGCGCTCGAGCACGGGGCGCTAACCAATGCCGCACAGACGCCGGCCCGGCAGTGCTTGTCGCGAATGTGCTCGACAAACTCCTGGCCGAAGTGGCGGATCGTCGACAGCACGGGGTTCGAAGCCGTCTGCCCCAAGCCGCAAAGCGACGCGTCCTTGACGATTTCGCCCAGCTCGATGAGCCGCTCGATATCGTTCTCTTCGCCCCGGCCCTCGCAGATGCGATTGAGGATTTCCAACATCCGCTTTGTCCCCACACGGCACGGAACGCACTTGCCGCACGACTCTTCCTGAACGAATTCGAGGAAGTATCGGGCGACGTCCACCATGCAGCTATCCTGATCCATGACGATCAGGCCGCCGGAACCCATGATGGCCCCAAGCTCGGACAGCGACTCATAATCTAGCGGGACGTTCAGGTGCTGCTTCGGAATGCACCCGCCCGAAGGACCGCCGATCTGGGCTGCCTTAAACTCCTTGCCGCCGGGGATCCCGCCGCCGATGTCGTAAATCAGATCGCCCAGCGGCGTGCCGACGGGCACCTCGACCAGCCCCGAGTTCGTGATCGCCCCGGCCAGGGCGAATACCTTCGTGCCCTTGCTCTTTTCGGTGCCCTGGGCCGCGAACCACTCGCCGCCATTGCGGACAATCGCCGGCACGTTGGCGTACGTCTCGACGTTGTTCAACACCGTCGGCTTACCCCACACGCCTTGCACCGCAGGGAATGGCGGCCTCGGACGCGGCTCGCCGCGGTTGCCTTCGATCGACGTCAACAACGCGGTCTCTTCACCGCAGACGAACGCCCCGGAGCCCATGCGGATTTCCAGGTCGAAGCAGAAATCGGTCCCCAGAATGTTCGTCCCCAGCAGGCCGCGCTCCCGCGCCTGTCCCAGGGCGATCTTCAGCCGCTCGACGGCCAGCGGATACTCCGCCCGGACGTAAATGTACCCGCGCTCGGCGCCGACGGTGTGCCCGCCGACGATCATCCCTTCGATGACGCTGTGCGGATCGCCTTCCAACACGCTGCGGTCCATGAACGCGCCGGGGTCGCCTTCGTCGGCATTGCAGACGACGTACTTCGGCTTGCCCGCGGCGTCGCGGGTGAACTTCCACTTGCGCCACGTTGCAAACCCTGCGCCACCGCGGCCCCGGAGCCCGGACGTACGCAACGTCTCAATCACCCGGTCGGGGTTATTCTGGTCGAGCACTTTGGCCAGCGCCGCGTACCCGTCGCGGACGATGTAGTCCTCGATCCGCTGCGGATCGATAACGCCGCAGTTGCTCAACAGGATCTTCTTCTGCCGCTTGAAGAAGTCCATTTCCGCCGCGTTTGCCACAGCGCGCCCGTCGGGCCGCTTGTGTGTCAGCCGTTCAACCACTCGGCCGCGGGCGAGATGCTCGCCCACGATGTCCTTGGCGTCCTCGGGCTGCAGCTTCTGGTAGAAGACGTCGCCGATCATCAGCGCTGGACCGCCGGAGCAAGGACCAAGGCAGCCGGTCCCAATGATGGTCACCTTGTCCTGCATCTGCCGCTGGGCAAGTTCATGCTCCAACGACTCCTTGACCTTCAGCGCGCCGGACGCGATGCAACTGGCGCCAAGGCAGATGCGAATGCACTTGTGGCCCTTCGCCGAGGCCTTTTGCTGCTCCGCCCGCAGCGCATCGCGCAGAACCGCCAACTCCTTCACGCTGCCAATGACTCCGGACATGCTTGAAGCTCTCCGTTGCGCGTTGTTCGTAATGCCGGCTCCCATTGCCGAATCGCCAACGTAGCCGGTTGCCAACCGGGACCTACGGGCGATCGTCTCCGTTGCCGTTGTCGCCCGTCGCAGGATGGTCGCGGTATTGGTCGAGAATCTTGGTCAGTCGGGCCGGCTTCACCCGCTGGTGAACGTCGTCGTCGATCATGATGACCGGCGCAAGGCCGCAGGCGCCGAAACAGCGGCCGACGTCCAGAGAGAAAAGCTGGTCGGAGCTGGTTTCGCCGACCTCGATCCGCAGCAGGTCCTTCAGGCCAGCCAGGACTTCCTTACCGCCGCGGACGTAGCAGGCGGTGCCCAGGCAGACGCGAACCAGATGCTTGCCGCGGGGAACGGTGGTAAAAAACGAATAGAAGCTGACAACGCCAGCCACCTCGCTATACGGCTTGCCCAGCGCCGTGGCAATCTTCTTCAGCGCCACTTCGGGAAGGTATCCAAACATCGCCTGGGCGATCTGGAGCACGGGAATCAGCGCGCCCGGGACGTTTGCATACTCTTTGAGGACATCGTCGAGCCGTCCCAGAAGTTCTTCTTCGGTCGCTTCTTCGCAACCCGGGCAGGCGGCATCTTTCCCCGACATTGGCATAGTTCCCTCCCTATTATTACCAATACCGCTCCCTGAGAATTAAGCGTAATTATGCTATCACGGCTGCGTGGTCTTCGCAAGCAACGGCTCTGTGGGTTGCAACGACGACACGGGGCCACGATTGGGCTGCCACAAAGGCGAGGGGGCCTCAAGGCCTGGGGGGTCGCCCCAGATGGCAGCGCCGACCCGCTAGTTGGCCAGTCGAGAATTTCGGCCATCGCGCCGTGACGGCGTGAGAGAATGCCGCTCGATCGCGTTAGTGGCGACTAAGCCTGAGGTTCGGACCCGCTGCAGGTGGGATCGCTGTTGCGCGAAGATTGGCGGAGATGCGTCCGCTCGCTCCCACAATCGGCTATTCCAGGCCCGACTGCTGAAGAAACAGCACGCGGTTGCGGCCTCGGCGCACAGACACCGGTTGTACGAAAGCCCGGCTGGGACCCCAAGGTTCATGCGGCGTGCGGAAGTGGTTGGAAATCAACTCGCCCTCGTCCTCGCTGCTACGGCACCGTTCCTTGGGAACTACCAACCAGTCGATCTGCACCATGTCGATCACCGGATCCAGCAACTTCACTCCGCGCGTCTTCATCACAAGAGTCCTTCTTCCTTGTAGCCGGCGCAATGGGACTGCAAGGACGAAGAAGCACTTCTCGTGCCACCACATCGATCTGCGAACAAAAACA
>JAJFUI010000276.1 GCA_021372555.1 Planctomycetaceae bacterium
ACCGCCGCGCCGGTACATGGCCTCCATCGACTCGCGCTCTGCGTCGTTGGCAAAGAGCGAATACAACTGGAACAGATGATCGGTTGCGGGCTCCTTTGGCTGCTCCATGGGACGCGAGTCGGTTACGATTCGCATGATCTGTTTCCGCAGCGCCTTGGGCTCCTCGAACACTTCCAGCACGTTGCCGTAGCTCTTCGACATCTTCTCGCCGTCGGTGCCCGCCACGCGCGCCGACGCGTCGAGCACCTTGCCCTTGGGCATCACGAACGTCTCGCCGAAGTGATGGTTGAAGCTGGCCGCCAGGTCGCGACAGACTTCGATGTGCTGAATCTGATCCTCGCCGACCGGCACCCAGTCCGAGTCGTAGACGAGGATGTCGGCCGCCATCAGCACGGGGTACGCAAACAGGCCGGCGTCGGCCGTCAGCCCGCGGGCCTTCTTGTCCTTGTAGGCGTGGCAGCGTTCGAGCAAGCCCATCGGCGTGCAGGTCATCAGCAGCCAGCACAACTCGGCGACTTCCGGCACGTCGGACTGGGCGAAGAGCGTCGCCTCGTTCGGGTCGAGGCCAAGCCCCAGCAGGTCCATCGCCGCGTTGAGCGTGTTCTGGCGGAGCACCTCGGCGTTGCGAACGGTCGTCAGCGCGTGGAGGTTGGCGAGGAAATAGAAGGCGTTTTCGGGCTGCCCTTGCAGTTCGATGTACTGCCGGATGGCGCCGAAATAGTTGCCCCAGTGGAATCGGCCCGTCGGTTGAATGCCGGAGAGGACACGCATGGAATGGTCAATGGGTTGGGGGATAATGACGAAGCCCGAATGACGAATGACGAAAGAAATCCGAAGCCCGAAATCCGAACGTCGTCATTCGTCATTCGTGCTTCGTGCTTTACCGTGCATCGTTCCCACCACCTCGTCGACGCTCGTCGCACCGAGTTCGGCCAAGGCGGCCGGCAGTGCGTCGAGCAGTTGCATCGAGACGGTGGGATTGTAAAAGTTCGCTGTTCCAATCTGGACCGCTGTCGCGCCGGCGACCAGGAACTCCATTACATCGTCGATGGTCGCGATGCCGCCGATGCCGACCAACGGGATCTTGACCACACGGGCGACCTGGTAGACGATCCTCAGGGCGATCGGCTTGATGGCCGGACCGCTCAGCCCACCGACGACGTTGCCGAGCACCGGGCGGCGTCGACGCCAATCGACGGCCATCCCGAGGCAAGTGTTCACCAGCGACAGCGCGTCCGCCCCGCTTGCTTCGGCCGCTCGGGCAATTTCGGTGACGTCGGTCACGTTCGGCGTGAGCTTCGCCAGCACGGGGCGCGAACAAGCGCGCCGCACCCCGGCGACGAGCCGCTCGCACGAGGCGGCCTTGGCCCCGAAATCGACTCCGCCGCTGACGTTGGGGCAGGAGATGTTCAACTCGATGGCGGCAATGCCGGCGATCCCCTCGAGCCGGGCGGCCATCTCGACAAACTCCTCGCAACTCTTCCCGGCGATGCTCACGACGATCGCCGGCCCGAGCGAAGCGAGGTAGGGGAGCTGCCGTTCGATGAAGGCCTCGATGCCGTCGTTGTCCAGGCCGATCGAGTTCAGCAGGCCGCCGGTGGTCTCAATCGTCCGAGGCGGCGGATTTCCCGGCCGCGGCTGCCGCGTGATGGTCTTGGGCAGAATCGCGCCGAGCCGCGCCAGATCGACCAAACCGGCCATCTCGCGGGCGTAGCCGAACGTGCCCGACGCCACGGCGATCGGATTGGCCAGCTTCAGGCGGCCGAGGGAAACCTCAAGTCGAACAGGGGCGATGCAGGCGGGCATGGACCATCACTGGGGGCAAGGTGGACAGAATCACCAATGTAATGCGTCCGCCCACCGAGTGTCAATCTGCCGCGCAGCAACGAGGCGAGCCGTCGGGCAGCGCGTT
>JAJFUI010000294.1 GCA_021372555.1 Planctomycetaceae bacterium
AGTCTGCTTCGCGGTGATCGCGATCTGGCCGTCGGCCAGCGTGGTCGTGCCGTTGGTGGTGACGACAACGGTCGTGCCGGATGCCGTCGCGCTGCCGATGGAGACCCCGTTGGCGAACAATTCGACCGTCGCGCCCGACACAACGCCGTTTACCTGGAACTGGAGGGTCTTCCCCGTGGTGTTGTTCAGGTTGGTGAGATTGTCAGAACTGCTCGTGCCGGTATCGAAGACGGCCAGCAGATCGACGCTCGTGGGCGCGGCCGGGCTGATGTAGACAGGCACCAACTGGGTGTCCGCGACTTTGTTCACCGCACCGCTGCTCGCCACGCCGAGCTTTACGCTGTAAACGCCCGACACTCCGCCCGAAGGCGTGAGGGTCGCCGCCCCGGTGGAACTGTTCACCGTGAGCGTCAAGTTCGAGTTTGCCGGGCTGACGCTGCCCGAGTAGGTGAGCGTAAGCCCATCGACGTTGACTGCCGGAATGGTGAAGCTGACCGGCGTATTGGCGCTGGTCCTGATCGGGGCGATCGCGCCGAGGAACGGCGGGTCCGCGGTGCTGTCGGCCGCCACGGTGACCTGAAATGTCCGCGTGGCCGTATCGCCGGTGACGCTGTCGGTGGCCGTGACCGTCACCGCGGCCGTGCCTGTCGTCCCGTTTGGCGCCGACAACCGCAGGACGCCGTTCTGGGTGTCGGTGAAGGTCGTGACGCTGGTCATCGTCACGGTGTTGACGGGTTTGTCGTTCGTGTCGGTCGAAACGGCCTCGATGCTATCCAGAACGTCGCTGCCTTCGGTGAGGAAGCCGAAGATGTTGTAGCGGAAATCGAGCCAGCGCGTTGGGGCGGCCGTGACGAAGAACTGCGATCCGTTCGTGTCCGAGCCGCTGTTGGCCATCGCCAGCACCCCGGCGCTGGTGAACTGCAAGGAGGAGACGATCTCGTCGTCGAACTCGTAGCCCGGGCCGCCGGTGCCGTCTCCATCGGGGTCTCCGCCTTGAATCATGAAGCCGGAAATCACGCGGTGGAACGTCAATCCGTCGTAGAAGCCCTCGCCCACCAGGCTTTCGATGTTGGCGACAGTTGCCGGGGCAAGATCCTTGAACAACTGGAGGACCATCGTCCCGTTGGTGATTCCGTCGGCCGCATCGTTGACCACGATTTGCAGGCTCGGGTTCCCCGTGGGAACCGTCGCCGTCAACTGCGGATTGGTCACCGTGGCGTTGCTCAAGTTGGCATCGCTCACCGCGACGGTGTACGTCAGGGCGTGGCCTTCGCTTTCGACGCCGTTCAAGGCAAGGTTCAGCGGCGCGCCGGCCAGAACGGTCTGGTCGGCCATCACCGGAAGCGTTATCGACAGCAATTGCCGCGATTCAAGCGACTCGAAGCGCGGCTGCCGATACCGCAGGCTCCGCGGACGTGAGGGCTTCCTGTAAGAACCAAAACGCTGGACATTCCTCGGGGAGCGATGATCAATCATGGCGACAACACGGTGTTTGGGGATGAAAAAGCGCGAAATGCGAGACACTTGACCATTGCCTCTAGCTTATTCGGCCGGATGCGATTAGAACATGTCACGCATTTTTCTTAGAACGCGCATGTTTCCTATTCTAACATCGGTCAGCCAAAACAGGCCGACTCTCAAATTCATGCATGCCCCCAGAAATGGTGGGTCTGGGCAACTTCTTTGAGCCTACTCCGGCACCGCGCCAGTGAATTAGTCTTGTTCGCGTGACATTCGGTTCCATAACTCGTCCTGATCTCATAGGGTCGAGGCGATTGGCCATCACACCCGCGCGGGGGGTACTACATCGGAGTTACGGCACGCGGTGCGTTGATTCAAGGTGGCGCGGCGTCAGCCGCCTCCGGGGAACGCAGACAGGAGAAGGGTCATGTCAGGTCGATTTCGGCGGAGTATCCCTCTCGGTATGGAGCAACTCGAACGGCGCGAACTGCTCAGCGCGGGCGTCTTGCGCGCCGCGGAGCCGCTCGCGGCTCGCGGGAGCTCGATTGTCACTGACGACTACGGCAACACCTT
>JAJFUI010000327.1 GCA_021372555.1 Planctomycetaceae bacterium
TCGATGAGGCGGGGTTCGTCATTTCTTGGCCGATTGGGATGCGAGGTTATTCTGGCCTGCAGTAGGCGCAATACGGCTTCTTCTGCGTTAGATCGTCAGTCGCTTGTCCATCGCCCAGTGCTGGATCGTCACCTCCTCAAATCGAGCCCCGCCTCTCGAATAGCCAAGGGCCTCGTAGAATGTCACCGCCGTTTCGCGGGCGTGCAGAGTCATTCGGCGATATCCGGCCTTTCTTGCCCACTCCTCGGCGTGTGCGACCAGGGACTTGCCGACGCCTTGTCTCTGGAGTTCCGGCAACACGGCCAGTTGCCGCATCCGAATGTCGCCGTTTTCAAGCGGATCAAGCATAAGGCATGCTGCTAACCTGTCGCCAAAGTAGCACGCGAAATGACGGTAGTGTTTTTCAGCTTCTATGTCTTCAGGCGAAAACTTCAGGCCGATCGGTTGGCGAAGGACGCGATTTCTGAGGTCGGCGGTTTCCCAATATTCGGGAGAACCGTGTGCGACTTCGCAGATTTCCAGATGTTGGGTCATTGGTAGCTCGGCTCCTCGGATCACGATTTCGCGCCAATTCCCAGCTCGTCTGCGTGCGGTTTCAGTGCGTCGATCACCAACTGGATGTGTTGATCGCGATCAACGCCTAACAACTCCACACTACTGCCGATGATCTCTCGATCCACCTTGGCCGCAAACGCCTTGTCCTTGAGCTTTTTCTTGACGCTCTTGGCTTCGAGTGTGGCAATGCCCTCGGGCCGAACGAGACAGCATGCGATGACGAACCCGGCAAGCTCGTCACAAGCCAGAAGGGCCTTGTCCATCATCGCCTTTGGCGGCAATCCCCATCGGGTCTGATGGAACGAAATGGCGTAGGCCATCTCTTCCTCGCCCTGCTGCCGCAGCCAGTCCACGATCCGCTGTGGATGCTCTTCCGGCCACTGCTCGTAATCGGCATCGTGCAGCAGGCCGGTGGTACCCCATTGCTCAGGATCGCCGCCATACTTGGCCGCCGCTGCCCGCATCACGATTTCGACGGCTCGGGCGTGCTTGAGCAGGGAGTCGGTCTTGGTCCACTCGTGAAGTCGGGCTCGGGCTTGGTCGTGGGCGAGCATGGCTTATGCCTTTGAGATTACGACCATGTCATCGTGTTTGTCTTCCCGAGGGCGAACAACTGCCGAATGGCAGCTTACCGCTTACAGGCTTATTCGCCAAACAAAATCGCAGCCAACACGCTGGCTTCGAGAGGAGTCAACGAGATATCGTGTTTCTTCATGAGGGTGCGAACCGCCTTGGCCGCCGCCAGCATTGCCGCCTCTTCCAATTCCTCACGCACCTTCGCCGACTTGTCAATCAGTCGCAAGGCTTTCTTTGGGTTGGGACCGAGGACGATCTGCTCTTCTTGTGACTCGACGGGTTTCTTCGCAGGTTGTTTCTTTGCAGGTTGTTTCTTCGCCATGGATATTCTCCGGTTAGGGTTTCGCCCAGTATATCAGCTACCAAGCTATCCCGACAGAGAACCCTGCGGTCCTTGGGTGCGACAATTTGCGCTCCGGCGGCAACGCACATCATCATGTCGAAGACCTTCGATGTGCATTGGTCCACAGGTCAACGAGATAATTCCGCCGACGCTTCTTGGGCAGCCGCTTGATGCGGTTTGGCCGAAAGAGCTTTTCGAAGAAGGTCGTGGGCCTTCGCCTGAATCTCTTGCGAGGGCGCTAGGTGGGCTTGTCGAGGGGGTGGCGATGACATAAGCTATGGCGTGCTGGGTGGACCTTGCTGAAAAGATGGGAAAGAAGGGATGAGTTCGATTTGCGGGGCAGCCCGGCGACTATGGGAGCATGTCTGCGGTGCGCGTGGGCATAGCAGCGGGCGGTGAGGGAGGGAGGACGCGGGGCGAAGATGGCCGGCGTCCTGGCGAACGACTGGAGAAGGATGCCATGAGTTCGGTTCAGAAAAATGCTGTTGCGCCGGGGGAGACGGCAGCGACTGCGGAAAAGGGAGCAGGCGCCATTTGCTGGAATGGCCCTGCGGCTGCTGCACGCAAATTGAGCCAGTCGCCATTGGCTGCAGAGGGCGACATTCTTGAGGGCGCGACCGGGGGCGCCACGCACAGACTGAGCCAGCCGTCGGCGCCGGAAGTGGACGAGGCGTTTGGCGCGGGGGTGCGGCGGGCGATTCATCGGACGCGGCAGTGGCTGTTGAGTCGGCAGGACGCGGACGGGTCGTGGTGCGCCGAATTGGAAGGCGACACGATTCTGGAGAGCGAGACGATACTGCTGCTGGCGTTTCTGGGGCATGAGGATTCGGACACCGCCCGGCAATGCGCGGCGTATCTGGTCGAGAAGCAATTGCCCGGTGGCGGCTGGGCGATGTATCCGGGCGGACAGCCGGAGATCAGCGGGAGCGTGAAGGCGTATTTCGCGTTGAAGCTGACCGGGCATGATCCAAGCGCGGAGTACATGCGGCGGGCACGGGAGGCGATTATCGCCCGGGGCGGCGCGGACGCGGTGAATAGTTTCACGCGATTCTACCTGGCGCTGCTGGGCCAGATTTCGTATGACCAATGCCCTGCGGTGCCGCCGGAGGTGGTGCTGCTGCCGCGATGGTTCCCAGTGAATCTGTATGCGATGAGTTCGTGGTCGCGGACGATGGTGGTGCCGCTGTCGATTATTTCGGCGCATCGGCCGGTGCGGCGGATCGAGCCGCGGATGGGGATTCGCGAGCTGTTTTTGCGGGAGCCTGAGGAGTGGCCAACGCTGCGGTGTCCGGGCCTGAAGGGTGGAACGGGGCCGCTGAGTTGGGATCGGTTCTTCAGGACGACGGACCGGCTGTTGAAATGGTGTCAGCGGCGGCGGATCTTGCCACTGCGGCAGAAGGGATTGGCCGCGGCCGAGCGGTGGATGCGGACGCGATTTGATCGGAGCGACGGGCTCGGGGCGATCTATCCGCCCATCGTTTGGAGCATCATTGCATTGAAATGTCTGGGGTATCCGGACGACAGTCCTGAGCTGCAGTATTGCCACGAGGAACTGCGGAAGCTTTGCATCGACGACGAGCAGACCGGCACCACCCGGCTTCAGCCATGCAAGTCGCCGGTGTGGGACACGGCCATTGCAGTTCGGGCGTTGGCGCAGAGCGGCGTGCTGCCGGACAACCCGGCGATGCGCGAAGCGATTCGCTGGCTGCTGGACCGGCAGGTTCGGCGTCGCGGCGATTGGTCGGAGACGGTGGCTGGCGAGCCGGGCGGCTGGTGTTTCGAGTATGCGAACGATTTCTACCCGGACTGTGACGACACCGCGATGGTGCTGATGGCGTTGCAGACGCAGTTTGCGGGGCCGCCGGCTGAGCGGCAATCGCTGCCGCCGGAGTTGCGAGTGGCGGGCTCGGCATCGGCGCTGCGGGGGCGGGCCGCGGCGGCGCGCGAGGCGAGCGAGGAAGCCCACGGGCGGGCAGCGGAGCTGGAGGAGACGCTGTTGGCGGTCGAGCGGGGGCAGCGATGGCTGCTGGCCATGCAGAACCGCGACGGCGGGTGGGGCGCGTTTGACCGGAACAACGACCGGGAGTTCCTTTGCCATGTGCCGTTCGCGGACCACAACGCGATGATCGATCCGAGCACGCCGGACCTGGCGGGCCGCGTGCTGGAGTCGTTCGGGCAGTTGGGGTTTCGGCTGGGCGATCCGACGGTGGATCGAGCCGTGGCGTATGTCCGAGGCACGCAGAACCCGGATGGAAGCTGGTTTGGCCGCTGGGGCGTCAACTACATCTATGGCACGTGGCAGGCGATCACCGGGCTGCGGGCGGTCGGCGTGCCGGCCGACGATCCGGCGGTGGTGGCTGGGGCGAATTGGCTCCTGGTGCATCAACAGGCTAACGGCGGCTGGGGCGAGACGCCGGAGAGCTACGAGTCGCCGCAACTGCGTGGGCAGGGGCCAGTGACGGCGTCGCAAACGGCTTGGGCCGTGCTGGGGCTGCTGGCCGCGGGAATGGCGGAGCATTCGGCGGTGACACGCGGCGTTCAGTACCTGGTCGCCACGCAAAACGAGGACGGCGGCTGGGACGAGCCGGAGTTTACGGGGACGGGCTTCCCGCGGGTCTTCTATCTGCGATACCACTACTATCCGATTTACTTCCCGCTGATGGCACTGTCGCAGTGGGCGGTGGCGGGAGAACCGCAAGGAGGCGGTCGATCCGCTTATGCTGAACGTCGGATGACGGCATCCGAATGACGAGGGATTCCCGAAGGCCGAATGACGAAGAGTGGCTGACGAAGCCCTCGCATTCACGGCCTTGCGGGATTGCTTAGCATTCGATGTTTGTCGTTTGTCATTCCTTGGTTATTTGGATTGGTCATTCGCCATTTTTTCTTCACTATGCGCTTTCCATTATCGTTGACGCGATCGATGACGGGCTATTTGCTGCGGAAGCGGATGGCCGGGGAAAAGTTCTTTCCGCTGGTGCTGATGCTCGAACCGCTGCACGCGTGCAATTTGTCGTGCGCCGGGTGCGGGCGGATTCGGGAATACGCCGACACGATGCACCAGCGTTTGTCGATCGAACAATGTCTTGCGGCGGCGACGGAGTGCGGGGCGCCGATCGTGAGCGTTTGCGGCGGCGAACCGCTCATCTATCCGGAGATCGAGGTTCTGGTGGAGAGCCTCGTGATGCGGCGCAAGCACGTTTATCTATGCACGAACGGATTGTTGCTGGCCAAGAAGGCGCATTCGCTGCGGCCGAGCAAGCGCCTATTCATCAACGTGCATCTGGACGGGATGGAGGACACGCACGACCGGCTGGTGGGCCGCCGAGGGGCATTTGCCGAGGCGATTCGCGGGATTGTGGACGCGAAGATCGCGGGGTTTCAAGTTTGCACGAACACGACGGTGTATCGCGACACGGACATGAACGAAGTCGCGGTGTTGTTTGGGTATTTGGGAGAGCTGGGCGTCGATGGGCTGATGATTTCGCCGGCGTTCGGGTATGAGTCGGTGTGTCAGTCGGACCCGGCGGGGGCTGCGAACATTTTCATGACCCGGGACGAGGTTCGCGAGAAATTCCGGGAGGCGGAGACACTGCTGCGGCGATCGCGGCTGACGGCGTCGCCGATTTATCTGGAATTTTTGCGAGGGGAGCGGGAATTGCCCTGTGCAGCATGGGCCAATCCGACGTATAACGTGCGCGGTTGGCGAGGACCATGCTACTTGCTTGGCGACTCGCACTACGAGACTTATCGGGAACTGATCGATTCGACGGAGTGGGATCGGTTTGGCCCCGGAGGGGACACGCGTTGCGCCCATTGTCTGGTGCATTGCGGGTTCGAGCCGGCGGCGGTGCTCCTGGCTCACAAGGGCGTCAGGGACGTACTGCGGATGGCGGTTTGGCAGATGACATAAATGGACCAGGCGGTCGGCGGGGCGGAATTGGTTGGGGATGCCTGACGCGTAATTTGGGCTAACGAGCGGGTTCTTAACGGCCGATACAACTTACGGGTCCGCATACTCCTCTTGTAACTCTTTTCCTTGCTACGAGGTGCTTCTGTGAACATTCACCCGTCGGCCGTGGTTAGTTCCGCTGCGCAGGTTGCCCAAGACGCGCAGATTGGGCCGCTTTGCGTTGTCGAGTCTGGGGCGGTGATTGGGGCGGAATGCGTGCTCGAAAGCCACGTCGTGGTGAAGGAAGGAACGACGCTCGGCCCGAAGAACCACGTTTTTGACGGGGCGGTGCTGGGCGGTCTTCCGCAGCACGTTCACGCGCCGGCCAACCCGGGGCGGGTGATCATTGGCGCGGGCAACACGATCCGCGAATGCGTGACGGTGCACCGGGCGCTGGTCAACGATCATGCGACCGTCATTGGCGACAACTGTCTGCTGATGGTCGGCAGCCATGTCGCCCACGATTGCCACGTGGGGAACAACGTTATTCTGACGAACAACGCACTGCTGGCTGGGCACGTGACGGTCGGCGACCGGGCGTATATCTCCGGGGCTGCTGCGGTTCATCAGTTCTGCCGCATTGGCACGCTGGCGATGGTCGGCGGGCAGTCGCATCTTTCGCAGGATGTGCCGCCGTACGTGACGGTCGACGGCATGAGCACGATGGTGGTCGGGTTGAACAAGATCGGTCTGCGGCGGGCAGGCTATGATCAGGCGGCGATTCAGGAACTGATGGCGGCGTATCGCGTCATTTACCGCAGCGGGCTCCGCTGGGTGGACATTCTGGAACAGCTTCGCACGCGGTTTCCGACAGGGCCGGCCGCTCTGTTCTACGAGTTCCTTTCGACGACTGCTCGCGGCGTCATCTCGGAGCGTCGGGCTCCTCCGGGCGCGACGATCAAGCTGCGGGACACGGTCGAGGCCGAGCCGGAACCGCAGGTGCGCGTGAAGTTCGCGTAGGGGAAATGGTTTTCGAGCCGTGGGCAGGTCGAGTGGGTGTCTTAAGTAATGGGGTGGCAGTGCAACTGCCACCCCAACTTTTTTGCGCAGTGGGGTCGAAACGTGGACCCGCGGGTGCTTGAAGCGATGAGCGGGCCTGCGGATTAGGACGCGGGACCACTACTGCACCAACCGGAGTTTGGGGTTGGTGATGATGGCGTTGAAGATCTTTTTGAGGTTCTCTTCGGCGGTGGTGGAATCGCCGGCGCTATCGGGGGCTTTGCCGGTGGTCGGGTTGGCGGTGGCGCCCATGCGGGCGAGCCGGTCCATGAAGTCGACGCTGCAGTCGAGTCCGACGCCGACGGCATAGACGTTCCAACCGTCGCCCTGCATCATGGAGGTCTGCATCAACGCGGCCTGCTGTTCGGTGGTGTAGCTGCCGGTGGCGCTCCAATTGTTGACGGTGGTGCCTGTGGCCGGGTTGGTCCAGGTGCTGGGGTTGGCGCTCTTATAGGCGCTGATGGTCGTCGAGCTGCTTTGCTTGAGGTTGGGTTGACCATCGGTGAGCAGCACAACGATCTTGTTGGTTCTCTCGCGGCCGGCGCCGCCTTCGCTGATGGGCTTGATGTGATTTCGTGCAAGGTTCAGGCCGGATTCCGTGTTGGTGCAAAGGCCGCTGTTGCTGCACGCTTCGAGCTTGGTGCAGGAGGTCATGACGTTGTTGTAATCGCTGGTCAACGCTTGGAGGATGGCGGGGCTACCGGAATTGATCTTGTCGAACGTGATGATGGAAACCCAATCGCGTTGGTTGGTGTCATCGACGGCGGCGTTTCGGTCGCGAATGATTTGGAGCGCGGCGATGAGGGCGCGGCGGCAGGCGTGCATCGGCATCTCGCGCGGCGGGAATTGGAACACGCCGTCACCGACGGTTTCGGAATGCATCGGACAGGCGCAGAGGCTGCTGTAAATGGAGAGGGGCGTGTAATTCGAGCCGTCGGGCTTCCCGTCGCGGCCGTTGCGCATCATGAACTCGACGTACGACTTGTAGCCCATCTGCCGGCCATAGTTGTCGAGAAAGCTGAAGTAGCTACCCCAATAGTTGACCGATGCGGAACTTGACGTATTCGGCGTGGGGATGGCATTCGGCATCACGGACTTCAACTGGTTGTTCATCAGCCAGGTGGTTGACTTTCCCCAGGACTTCGATTGCGATGTTCCGGGATATGTGCCGAATCCGAAATCGCTGTACACATTCTGCATCAAGCTTGTGGTGGCTGACCCGCTGGTCGGGTTTGTATCATCGCTCATCGAGCCGGACAGATCGACCACAAAGGCGATGTCGCGGGGATTGACCGTGGCAACCGCCGAAGCCTCCTGGGCGATCGTGGAGAGCCCGAAGAGCTTGCCGAAGAACAGAGCGGTCTTGCCGCCACTGTCGGTCGAGGTGCGGACCGTGACTTTCACGGCCGTGCCGATGGATGTACCGGGCACAAAGGCTCGCGCGCTTGCGTCCCAGCTACCGAGCTGCACGTCGGTGGCATTGAGTTCTGCGGGACGACCGGCGATCTGGTGGTAGCTGGCGAAAGCCTGGGCGACGGACGTCATGCCGTTGGCGTTAAGGCCGGAGGCGCCGGCGGCGGCCAGCGCGGCAGCGTCGGCGGCGGTCTGGAGCTGCGTGCGGACCATCGTAACGTAGCCGAGATCGATGGCGTAGGCCACCATCATGAAGAGGACGACCATCAGGAAGGCGGCCAGGATGGCGACGGCGCCTCGGCGATGAGACCGCCGAGTGTTTTTTATTGAGAATTTCATGGTTATCTCGGTGAAGAGCGCGGGGCTGTGGGCCGTCGGCGGAGGCCCTGAAAAAAACCTCGCGAGCGCCGAGACGCCCACCGTTCGCCTCGGCCCTGCTGGGCGAAACCGTCAGCTTCGGCGGCCTGGCAAACTCCCGAGGGAGTCCCATGGCTTTGCGTCCCGACCTCGCGATCGGTTTGCCTTTTCGGCTTTCGGCCCGCTCGGCGTAAGGCCGGAAGCGAACCTAATCCCATCCATGAATTCTCTAGGTCACAAATGGACGGTTGTCAAACGGCGGGACGAGAGCGTGCGCGTGCAAGCGGGGACGCCTGGCGATGAAATGCCGCCGTTCAATGGCCGA
>JAJFUI010000320.1 GCA_021372555.1 Planctomycetaceae bacterium
CGTTTTTGGGGAAAACTTACAGATCGGCGTGCCGGCACAACGGCGGGGTGTGGCAATTGCCGGCTTAGCGTCAGGCCGCCGACTCTAGAGACGAATCCAAGAATCTATCATCCCCGCCGAGTGGCGTCAAGGATCGCCGCCATTGCATCCAACCACCAACACTGGGCATATTTCGCTAGGCATTCAGCTGCTTTTATGGCCAAACGGGACTGGAGGCCGCCAATGCCGACTAATCGGCACCACCGAGCTCGATGGGTGTTTTGCGCTCTGACAGTCGCGATCACGGCCGCTATTATCGCCGCCATTGGCCGTTTCATATTGATCCCCGTAGCACCTGCAATCGGCCCGATCGCATGCTGGCGACCGGGTGATACCGTTTCGACGGAACGGATCCACGTTTCACCGACTGTTCGGCCTACCGGGCCAATCGTTCGGTGAAGGGGTTGGCCCGTTGGGCCGACAACTCGGTCCTACGGCGTCACTATCCCCAGGGCGTTGCCCTGGGCTGGGTGAATAACGCCCCGTTGGGGCAGCCGGAGCATCGCCAAGAACGTTTGCCGCGCCCGCCGCGTTGCTTTTCCACAACTTTTGGGTGTACAATCCCGCCGACCCGCAGAGAACGCTCCAGATGGCCAATTTCATGAAGAACTTCGGCATCGTCGGCGGGCAACTGATGGTGGTCGTCTTTGGACCGGGTCGCTGGAGCTTCGATGCCGCGCGGGCGAAACACCCAACACCATGAAGCGATTTGCCGCGACCGCGGCACTGTTTGAAGGCGGTCTGGCCGTGCTGGCCATCGCGCTCGGCTGGCTGCTCGGCCAACCGGCCACCGCAGCTTTTCACCTTAATCTGCGCGATACCGTCATCGGTCTAGTCGCCACATTGCCGCCGCTCGTCGCGTTTTGTCTGTGCCTCAAGTGCCCAATTCAGCCGCTGCAGGAAGTTGCCCGGATCGTTGACGAGTTGATCGTGCCGTTGTTTCGCGATTGCAGCATCCTGCAACTGGCGATCATCTCTGCATTGGCCGGCCTGGGCGAGGAGATGCTGTTTCGCGGAGTGATCCAGACGGCCGTGGCAGCGGAGATTGGCGGCCCGCACGGACCCTGGCTGGGTCTCTTGGTGGCCGCAATGCTTTTCGGGCTTCTGCACCCGATGACCCCGACCTACGCGCTACTGGCGACACTAATCGGCGCCTATCTCGGCTGGCTGTTGATCGCGACCGGCAATCTGCTGGTACCCGTCATAACCCACGCCGTCTACGACTTCCTTGCACTTCTCTATTTCCTAAGATGGCGGGATACGTCGGGCGTCGCCGAGCGTTGACTGGCGGTCCCCGGCCGCAATAATTCCGCCATGACAACTGCAAACGACGCATCGCTTGTGGCCAAGCACTGCACGACCTGTGAGGGCCAGGGTACCGCCTATTCGCCTTCCGAGGTGGAACGGCAACTAGCGAATCTCTCCGGCTGGCGTCCGACGGCCGACGGCCGCCGGATCCGCAAGGATTGGCAGGTGAAAGACTTCAAGAGCGGCATCGAGTTCTTCCAACAGGTGGCCGACTTGGCGGAGTCCGAAAATCACCATCCGGACCTCCACCTCGAAGACTACCGCCACGTCTGGATCGAACTTTGGTCCCACGCCCTCGGCGGTCTCTCGGAAAACGACTTCATCCTCGCCGCCAAGATCGATCATCTCCCGGTGCAGTTGCGGGTGCAGCACAACGCTCCATGAGTACGACGTGCGGCGCGGCCGTTTATGCTTGGTGGCCGCGACCGGTTGTTCGTCGTGCCGATTTCAGGCGGTGATCGCTAAAAATGGGATCGCGCCGATTTGTGGCGCGGCGGTCGCTGCACTTGCAGGCGGGACGCCTGCCCCACGACGCGGGACGCCTGCAGCACAAAACCGTTGGCCAAGCGTTTTTCAGATGGAACAGCCATAACCGGCTACTGGGCCACGCTTCGCGGGCGGCTTCACGCGGGCATGCGCGGTTGGTAGAATTGGCATCGTCATTCCTGCCCATCTCACCGCCATGCCGATCCATCTGCCGCCGATCAATCGTCGCGGTTTCCTCGCTGGCACTTTTGCCGCGGGGGCCGGAGTCCTCCTGGGGCGGTTCGCGCAAGCCGAGCAGCGGGACGTCGACGCGAACTCGTTCCTGCTAATGGCCGACACGCATGTCGGCAGCCGTCGCGACCTCGTTCACGGAGGCATTCAGCCGGCAAAGAACCTTCAACAGGCCATCGCCGAGACAATCGCTCGGACATTGAAGCCAGCCGGGGCCATCGTCGCGGGTGACTGCTCGTTCCGGCAAGGCGACGCGGGCGATTATGTACTGCTGCGGGAACTGGTGCGACCGCTGCGAGAAGCCGGATCGCCGATTCACCTGGCAATGGGAAACCACGATCACCGTGAGAATCTGCTCGCGGCGTTTCCTGAGGCACACACGGCCGCCGAAATAGCCAAGCAGGCGCCTGACAAGTGCATTTCCGTGCTTGAAACGCCGTACGCCAACTGGTTCCTGTTGGATTCGTGGCAACGACCGGGAGTCACTCCCGGCACGTTGGGCGAACGGCAGTTGGCCTGGCTCGCCAAGGCCCTCGACGCGCGGCGAGGAAAGCCGGCGATTGTCCTCGCTCACCACAATCCCGACGTGCGACAAAGCATTCAGGGACTGACCGACACGCGAGCGTTTCTGGACGTGTTGATGCCGCGGCGGCACGTAAAGGCATACATCCACGGCCACACCCACGGCTGGAACTTGGGTCAGCAGGCGGGCTTCCATGTGGTGAATCTGCCCACTCTGGTCTGGACGTTCGACAAGGCCCAGCTACGCGGGTATGTCGGCGCACAGCTACATCGCAGCGGCGTCACACTGACGCTACACTCGCTCGATCACAAGCACCCCAAGCATGGGCAGAAGATCGAACTCGCCTGGCGGACCTAGAGCCAACCGGGGACTGGTCCATTTTTCGGCGAGAGTCGTGTTTTGCGGCGAGAACGTCGATCGAAACGATGGACCGGTCGGATCACCGCGGCGAATCCCACGCTTAGACGCCTACCAAGGGGCGCCGCATGAAGCACGACCAAGCGGGGTGGTTTTGGCTCGGATTCGAGGTTTCGAGCCGGATCGGCCGCAGATGAACGAACTCGAAGAGCCGCCCCAACTCGTTGCGAATTTCATCGTCGCTGACTTGCGGCGGTCCGTTCTCGATCGGCTCGCTAGGTGCGGCGGCCAGGCAGAGGTAATAGGAACCCGGCCGCGTGACACGCCAAAGCATGTCCAGGTATTTCTCCAGTTTCTTCTCGCGAGCGGAGTGATAGAGGCCGGCGTCGTAGACGAAGTCGAATTGGCCGGCCGATTGGGCGAACACAAACGCGTCTTCGAGGACGAAGCGAAGAACGGCGTCTTGCTGCTCGGCGCGAAGCCTCGCCCGCTCGATGGCGATGGCTGACGAGTCGACGGCGGTGACTTCATATCGGCGTCGAGCCAGCCAGACAGCGTCGGCGCCGGTACCGCAGCCCACTTCCAGAACAGTTTCCGGCCGCAACCGATACTCCTCGAATACACGGATCAACTCGGTGTGGGGCTTGTTGGCGTCCCAAACGGGCGTTCCGGCGCGGTAGTCCGCGTCGAGATCATCGGGACCAAACTGAAACGGTTGCGGCTCTTGGCTCATAGCGGGATTCCTGAAACGTGCGGAATCCTTTAGTTTGCGGCTTCGCGCCGCGCTTGGCAAGTGGCCCTCAGCGAAAGTGGACGCAGCCGGCGAATTCGTCCGCAAATCGGCTAGTTTGGTTTGGCGATTGCGGCGCGGGTGGCGCGCACTTCGGGCCGCACGTTTCCGCTGATCAGCATGTCGAAGTCCAGATAGCGTTGCCGTTCCTTCTTGATTGGCGAGTAGATGTTGTCCCCCTTCTGCCAGATGGGACGCAAGTCACTGATGCCGCCGAACTCGCGTGCGCCGGCCGACTGGCAGGGGAACCAGTGCCCTTCACCTTTGTCATCGACGAGATAAAACTCCGCATAGCAGTGGCCTGGCACCCAAACGCTTCGGGCCGGAATGTCCGCCGCTCGGCAGATGGCGATGAACAGTGAGCTAATCTCCTCGCAATCGCCGGTGCCGTCGCGGAGTGCCGCCAACGCTCCCTTCAGCTTGCCGGGCTTGTACTTCACTTTCTCACGAACCCAGTCGTAGATCGCCTCGACGTGGTTCCACGGCTTTGCCTTGTACACGCCGATCGTCTTGGCCAACTCGCGAATTCGCGGGTCGTGGCTCTCAATCTTTGGGCTCTGCGTCAGGTAGGGCCGCACGTCGCGAGGCAGTTTCTTTACATCCGGCAACTCGTAGATGTCCGTTTTGTCCGGCGGCAACACGGCGCTTCGGCGGATTTCGAACGTGACCAGCGCCTTCGCCTCGCGCCCGGCCGTCAACTGGCCGAGCTTAACGTTCATCACCTTCAGGCCGTGCTCCATCTGCGTGTAGCGAATCTTGATCTCTGGCGAGACCTCCTCTTTGACCACGTTGACTTCCTGCTCGGGCCAGTCCATCGGGACGGAGATGTAGCCGTTGCCGCCGCGGCAGGCGGCGCTTGCGGCCTTGACCAGCACGCCGATCTGCCACTGCGTGACCTCGGACTTGCCGACCTTCGGTCCGCCAGTTTCGCCCTGCTTGAATTGGGCCGTGGCGTTGGGTAGTCCGCTCAAAGCGACGATGGCAGCAAGTAGGACGACGTGTGTTTTCATGCTTTTCTCCGAGGGACGGAGCAGGCTGGCCGGAGCGATTTGGGACGATGCCCGGTAATACTCGGCTCATGCCTGCGCTGTCTGGGCCAAGGTAGCGTGAAGCCAACGGTGCAACCGTTACATTCACGCGAGGGTTGCCCAACGAAACCTCTTTACCATTCTAAGTTACGGCGTGGGCGAAAGCGCTAAAGAGAAGCGACGCCCCCCCTCGATAGGGCCGGTAGGCGTATCGCTAGCGCGTATTTCAGCTGCCAAGAAACAACATCGCGAGGAATCGCGCGGCCTCAGGGCCGACAAATTCCTCGCGATGGTTGGTTATTGATGTTTGCTTGGATGTTGAGCCGGTGAGTCAACCTGCTTGGTCTATTTTTTGGCCTTCCGTTGGTCGGCCTTGGTTCATTGGCCACGCAAAGGTCAATAATTCGACGTATGGGCCGTCTTAGAGCTTCTTGCAGATCGCCTCGGCCATTTCGCGGGTGCCGACCGCCGTCGGATCGTCACGGTTGGGCTTCATGTCGTAGGTGACGTCCTTCCCTTCCGCAATGACCGCGGCCACGGCCTTTTCCAAGCGGTTGGCGGCGTCCTCTTCTTTCAAGTGACGCAGCATCAGCATGGCAGAGAGGATCAGCGCGGTCGGATTGACCTTGTTTTTGCCCTTGTACTTTGGCGCGCTGCCGTGGGTGGCTTCGAACACCGCGCCGTTGGGGCCGATGTTCGCGCCCGGCGCCACGCCGAGTCCTCCGACGAGGCCGGCGGCCAGGTCGCTGAGGATGTCGCCGTAGAGGTTGGGCAGCACGATCACGTCATACAGTTCGGGCTTTTGCACCAACTGCATGCACATGTTGTCGACGATGCGATCCTCGAAGGCGATGTCGGAGTATTCCTCGGCGATCCTTCGCGCGGTGGCCAGCCAGAGGCCGTCGCTGTGCTTCATGATGTTTGCCTTGTGGACGACCGTGACTTTCTTTCGGCCGTTGAGTCGGGCATAGTCGAAGCCCCAGCGGATGATTCGCTCGGAGCCGGAGACGCTGATCGGCTTGATCGAGACGCCGGTTTCGGTGCGGCCGGACTTGATCTGCCGCTGCGGGGAGATCTTGTTGAGGTAGTCGATCAATTCGGCCGTGGCGGGCTGGCCGGCCTCGAACTCGATGCCGGCGTAGAGGTCTTCGGTGTTTTCGCGGACAATCACAAGGTCAACCGGCACGTCGCTAAAGAACGTGCGGACCCCCGCGTACTGTTTGCAGGGGCGGAGGCAGACGAACAGCCCCAGCGCTTGGCGGAGGTGGACGTTCAGGCTGCGGAAGCCGGTTCCGACCGGCGTTGTGATCGGGGCCTTCAGGGCGCACCGCGTACGGCGGACGCTCTCCATCGTGGCCTCGGGCAGGGGCGTGCCGCAGCGTTCCATCACTTCGACGCCGGCCTCTTGCACATCCCAATTGATCTTCACCCCGGTAGCGTCCACACAGCGTCGCGCGGCCGCCGCCAACTCGGGTCCTACTCCGTCGCCAGTAATCAACGTAACGTCGTGAGCCATGAGAATCGCTTCCACGGGTCCAGGGGGGCAAAATCGTAGTGTCGCGGGGCAGATGTCCGAGGCGATTTACGACGACGGATCCGGCCCTGCACACGTAACTGCCCAAACAGTAACAGACCGGCCATCGGGGGTCAACCGCATGCTTGTGGGAGGCTTGTCATCACCCGTTTGGTCGGCTATAATGCGGCCGGCGAGTACCGACAACAGCGTGACCATTGAAGGGGGCTTTCGCCCTTCCGGCGGGCCAACATCAGGAGACGTGACTGCTTCTAGCGCAAAGGGTTATCGGGATGACACTGGAGCAGGAACTCATCGGAATCTTTGCCGCCACCCCTTCTCCGCGGAACCGTGAAATCCTCATCGGCTACTACGGCTGGCAGGATGGCCGTCAGCACACGCTGACGGAGGTAGGCACGCGGTTTGGAATCACCCGAGAACGCGTCCGGCAGGTCTGCGCCAAGCTGACGAAACGCACCAAGAATGCGGTGGTTCCAGCGCCGACACTGGAGCGAGCACTGTCGCTGATTGCCGATTGCCTTCCGGCCGCCGCGGTAGAGATCGAGCGGCAGTTGGCAGCGCAGGGGATGACGACCGTCGGGATGTCGCTGGAAAGCGTGGCCACCGCGGCGAGGCTGCTAGGTCGGCCGGTGCGATTTCAGATCGTCGGCGTTCCGCCCGAGGGTCGCTTGGCCGTTCGCCCCGAGCAGGAAAAAGCCGTCGCGGCCGTGGTCGACCTGGCAAAGAAGGAAGTGTATTTCCATGGCCTAACCACCGTGGCGCGCATCGAGCGGGCGGTATCCGAACGGCTCGGCATCCGTGTCGGCGCCAATCTGGTTCGGGAGACGCTCTCGCTGATCGATGGACTCTGCTGGCTGGATGAGTCGGCCGGTTGGTTCCGGCTGTCGCCGATCGAACGTCACGGGCTGCCCAAGGCGATCGATAAGGTGCTGGCCGTAGCCGGCAGTGTCACGGCGTCGGCGTTGCGGCAAGCCCTGTCGCGGAATCGCCGCCTTTGGGATGAGCCGCCGCCGGAGAACGTGCTGCTGGAGTTTTGCCGCCAGATGCCGGGGATTCGCATCGAAGGGGACCAGATCATCGCCGATCCGCCTCGCGATTGGCGCAAGTCGCTCACCGGCGTCGAAGCCAAGCTAGTGAGCGTGCTGAAGGAACACGGGCCGGTGATGGAACGGGGCGCGATGGAGGACCTCTGCGTGGCCGGCGGCATGAATCGCTTTAGCTTTCATGCCTTCGTGTCCTGGTCACCGGTCATCGCGCAGTATGGCCACAGCGTCTACGGGCTGCTCGGCTCGGAGGTCGCGCCGGACCGGGTGCGAAACCTGCTGGCCGAGCGACGTGCGGGCCGGGCGGGGCGCCGCGTTCTGGACTCGCATGGCTACACGCCCGACGGTCGCGTCTGGCTTCGCTACCGCCTCTCGAAGGCGGCAAGCACCTATGCGGTCATCACGATCCCGGCGGCCCTGAAAAAGACGGTCCGCGGGCGTTTTCAATTCCTCAACACCGAAGGCCAGGAGATCGGCACCTTGGCGACCAAGGATGGCCGCGCTTGGGGCCTCGGCTCCTTTCTTCGCAAACAGGGCGCCCAAATCGGCGATCAGATCGTGCTTACGCTCGATCTGCAGAATCGCACCGCCATCGTGACGTGGGATCAGGACGGCCAGCCGCGCGATGCCAATGGCGACGGAGAAGCGGTTGGCGAGGCGTAAGAAGACGACGGGGACGGATGTCCTCGGCCTATCCGCCGTACCGATTGAACCACGCACGCTCTTCGAAGGCGAGCTTCTCCCTCGGAGTCCCCGGCTCGGCCGGCACGCCAAGCGGCAAAAGGACGCGGACGGTCTTGTCTGAGGGCACGCCCAGCAGTGCGGCGATCCGGCGGGCGCGATCCTCCGTTCTCAGCACGCCATCGAGCCAAACCGTCGCGTAGCCGAGCGCTGTGATCGCCAGCAAGAGGTTTTCGACGGCGGCAGCACAGTCCTCGACAGCGAACGACACGTCTGCATACGCTGGCCGCCAATCGGCGACGCAGACGATCATCGCCTTGGCGGAATGGCAGACGGGTTTGGCGACAATCTCGGCAACTTGCCCGAGCAATCGCGGATCGTCGACAATCACGAACGAGGTGGTCTGTGCGTTGCAGCCCGACGGGGCTTGGATGCCGGCGTCGACGATTTTCCGCAGATCGGATCGTGACACCGCGGCGTTGGTGAACTCCCCGCGGTAGCTGTAACGTTGATGAATGGCGTCGAACACGTTCATGATTCGTTGGTGAGAAAAGGCGACGCTAGGGGAGGATTGCGAGAATATCCTTTTCGTCGACGACAAGGATTTGATCGTCGACCATTACCTCCGCGCCGGCGTAATCGTCAATCAGGACGCGATCACCCTCTTTCACCTGGTGTGGGACGCGGGAGCCGTCGGGCAGAAGGCGACCGTCGCCCACCGAGAGCACGCGGCCTTGCCGCGGCCTTTTTTGCGCCGTGGGAGGCAGGGCAATTCCGCCGGCCGTTTGTTCCTCGACCGGAAGTCGTCTGATCACGACGTTTGCGCCCAATGGCACGATTTTCATGGCGTAATCCCCCCCGAGCATTTTTCGATATTGTCGCATGCCGCACAACGGCCGGCAAGGTGCGGCCGGTGCAGGATTGGGCAGCCGCGTCGGACACGCTTCGCCCGCCAGCGTGCTGAGCGGAAAAGCAACCATGCAACGGAGTAATTGACGCCGGGGCTAACAGTCTTGATTGCCGTCGTCGCGGTCGGCCTCGGTCAGACCCAACCGGGCGAGCCAGCGTCCGGGGGCGCCGCGTTTCTGACGGTCGCCCGAGGCGGTTGTTGCGGGACCGCCTGCCAGGGCGCATTCGGCCAGCCGGATTCGCTCTTCCAACTCGGCGCGGTCTCTGGCCAGTTTGGCGCGTTGGAGCGACAGGTCGATCTCCGCCTGGCGCAGCTTTTCTTGCCACTGCTGTTCCAGGCCGTTAAGCCGCTTTCGCTCCTCTTGGATGACGGCATCGGAGTCCAATAGGCGTTCGACTGCGGCCTGCCGTTCGGCGTGCGATTGGCCGCCGCTGAGCTGAGCCACTTGTCGCTTAAGGTCGGCAATCTGGCGATCTTTGTCGGCCAGCGCCTGTTCGGTGGACTGGAGCACATCCTCGATCCGCAGCCGCTCGGTCTGTTGCTGGGGATCGCGCGGGTCGAAGTCGGATTCGAGCGCGGCCAGGATGCGGCGTTTCTCGGCTTCCCAATCGAGCCGCCCCCCTTGCTGCTGCGAGCCGGTAAAGGCCGGGGCCGGGCCTACCGGATTGGCGGCCATTTCTTCGAGCCGCTGGATCTCGGCTTGCAGCGTCGCCTCGGCCCGTTCGAGCCGTGCCTGGTGAGTGGCTAGAAACTCATGCACCCGGTCGCGCTGGGTCTGAAGGGAGCCGATGAACTGCTCCGCCCAGCTTTCAGGAGTCAGCGATTGTTGGGACACGGTTTCCATTAAGTTGCACGCGCGTGGGGCAGGCTCGTCAATCTGCCGACCGTTGCCGCTGCCACATTCGGCATAATCCGCAAAACCATCCTCGGGCGTTTGCGGCTACAACGCACCTCTTAGAATCTATAGGTCACAAAGCCGAGATTGGCTTTTCGCTCGCTCAGGGCAGCGTAGCCACGAACCGCAGCAGGCGTGCGTGCAGCATCCGCCAATCGGCGCCGAAGATGGTCGTAAAATCGGCCGTTCTCTCGGTTGCAGGATAGGGAGTGAACGGCGGACGTGCGGCGGTGCGTTTCAGATATTTGACGTATCTGGCCGGCTCGTTTTCGACCAAGAAAAAGCTCACCGTCCAGGCTTCGGCATAAGCCGCGAGCGGATCGGCTCGAAACAGGTCGTCACTGGCAATGAGCGCCGCGAGCGTTTCCGGCCGATGACGCGAGGCTAGCGACTGTCGGAACGTTTGGAGCCGCTCGTGATTGATGCGGTCGGCCAGTTGCGTGTGGTTTCGCGAATCGTAGACGCCTGGCGCCTCGAAAACCATCGCCAGCCCTTCGGTCAACCACCGTGGCGGAACGGAGCATCGGCTGTGAATGCCGGTGTTGAATGCCGTTTGATGCGTGGCCTCGTGAATGAGCACGGAGGCGTTTGTTTGCCAGTTGCGCGAGTCGGGTCCGCCACCCATGTCGTAGAGATCGATGCGGTTCGTGTCGATACGATAGTAGCCCTCGACAACGGCCCGAGAGGACGCGTAGCCACGATCGAAGTTTCTTAGCGTCGGCTTAACGGCCATGCGACGCTCGAACTCGGCTCGATCCTTGCAGACGATTCCCACCAGCGGAAAACGCGGCATGGCGGGCTGCAATCCGCGGACGGAAAAGTAATGGACGAACGACCGGTAGAGGTCTTCGAATCGCTCGGCCCAGCGGTCGCGTTGACCGCGCGGATGGGCGACGAGGTAATGCCCGGTGCCGCTGACTTCGTAATCGCCGCCCAGTTCCCGCAACAGCGCGGCGCGAAACTCGGACGGGGAGTAGGGGTGGAACTGGGCCGCCGTCTGCTTGAAGGCGCTGACTTGCCGGGGATCCAATTGCCACAGCCGGCCGTCGCGTCCGAGGAGATTGACCTCATCATTGTTCCAGCAGATCGGGGCGCCCTCGACGCTCCGCCCTTGGAACGTGGCCTGCACCATGGCCTCCATTGCCAGTCGATCGGCGGCAAACCCGGACGAGCAAATGGCGACGATCACTGCGACTGCCCAGAGCAAGAGCTTAGGGGGGCGCGACGTGCGTGGGATCGCGACGGATTGCGGAATGCGAGTCATCGAGACAAGCATAGCCCGCCATCGAGCCGGTGCAAAACGTCGGCCTGCGTGCTCATCCCGCGGTTTTGCCGTTTGCCGTAGGACGCGATGGCGTCCTGGGGCGAAGCGTGAGGGGCGATTGACGGATGCCGTTGCTCTTGTCTTTGCCGCTGCTTCCGTTACGCTTGACGTTGTTGCAGCGCTTCGCTGCATTGCCGACCGGGAGCCCAGACGGGCCGCATCGATGGACGAGCTGCAACTTCGCGAGCTTATCGACCAGGCATTCGCCGCGCTGTCTGCGGAAGATTACGTCCGCGGCGTAGCCATTGCCGATCAATTGGCGGCCTCCGCACCCGATCGGGCCGTGATTCGGGCCATTCGGGCGCAAGCTCTTCTGGGAGCCAACGCGCCGGATGAGTCTTTCCAAGAGGCGCGCCGGGCGGTCGGTCTTGACCCGACGGACAGCTACGCCCAGCGTCTGTTGGCGATGACCGCCTGGCGGACGGGGCGACTTAATCTCGCGCAGGAGTCGTATCAGACGGCGATCAGGCTTTCTGACCGTCGGCCGGCGCTGCTGAACGACTATGCGTGGTTCATGGCGATGGAACGGGGTCCCAAGCCGGCCGAGCAAGCCGCGCGGGCCGCCATCGCCGCCGACGCAGACTCCTCGACCGCCTGGGCGGCGCTCGGCATGGCCCAACTGCGACAGCATCGCCGCGTGGAAGCCGAGGCCAGCCTCCGCCGAGCGCTCCAGTTGAACCCGAACGACTTGTACGCGCAGTCGGCGATGGTCACTCTCTTGCAGCACGAACACGATGACGCCAAAGCGGAGGCGCTCGCCGGGCTGATCGAAGAACATGCCGGCACCGAGGAACTGGTCGCGGCGGTCCGCGAAGAGTCCAAGCGGCGGCGGATCGCTGCCATGCTCGTTGAGCGCAACGTGGACCTCAACCAACTGATCGACGAGCGGCGATCGTACCGCTGGATCTGGCTCCTCGCGGCCGGCGCCCTGGTCGCAATGCTCGTCTTTCCGATAAGTCACTGGCTTTCGTCCGCGGTCCTCGTCTTGACGCTCTTCCTCGTCGTCGCAATGCGGCGATGGCTGGAATAGGAGGCTCAGGCTTGAAAAGACGCTTTCAGATTCTGCTAATCGCTTCGACCATCTCCCTGTCATGGCTGCTGATGATGGCGCTGCACGAATCAGGCCACGTCCTGCACGGCTGGCTGAGCGGCGCAAAGCTGGAACGCGTTTATCTCCCGCCACTGGGCTTTTCGCGGACCGACTTCGCAGCCAATCCGCATCCGTTGTTCGTCGCGTGGGGCGGGCCGCTTTGGGGATGTCTTCTCCCGCTTATGGCGATTCCGGTAGTTCGGTTCGCCAAAAACGGAGCAGTCGCCAAACGTATGTTTCTCGCTCGCTGGTTGGCCGGTTTCTGTTTGATCGCCAACGGTGCGTATTTGTTGGGTGGCGCGTTTTCTACAGCCGGCGCCGATGATGCGGGCGTGATCCTTCAACATGGTGGCGTCCGCTGGCAGCTTGTCGCGTTTGGGTTGCCAGCCATGACCGCGGGGCTGTGTCTTTGGAACGGGTTAGGACCACACTTTGGGTTGAAGGCGAGCCGCGGTGATGTGGATCGCAAAGCTGCCATCGCCGTGACCGTTGTCCTCGTGCTTGTCGTTTGTGTAGAGATGCTCCTGCCACGTTTGTGAGAAGAAGATGAAAAGGTCCGGCGGGTCCAGCCGTGCCGAGGGAGCAATTCGCCAAGATTTGGACCTCGCGAAAAGTGCTACTGTTGGGCCTTGGCGACAGCGTCACCGCTGGATTCGGCGTTGACCGGCCGTATTCCTATTTCAGCCGTCTGATCAAGAACCCAGCCGATGAGTATGACGACATGCGGGCGATCTGCCTTTCGGCGGTGGCGCCGCGTCTGGAAGCGAGGAACATGGCCGTCTCCGGCAGCACATCGCTCATGCACGTCGACACGATCCGCCAACGCTTGGAGGTGCAACCCAACGATGTGTTCGGTCTGGTCGTCATGACCACCGGCGGCAATGACCTCATTCATAACTACGGGCGTTCGCCGGCACACGAAGGAGCAATGTACGGGGCTACCCTGGAACAGGCGCGGCCGTGGATCGCGAACTTTGCCAAACGGCTCGATCAGATGATTGAGCTGTTGCGAGACCGCTTTCCCGGCGGTTGCATGATCTTTCTGGCCGACATCTACGATCCAAGCGATGGCGTCGGCGATCCGGCCAGCGCCTGGCTGCCTGCCTGGCCGGACTGCATGGCGATTCATCGAGCGTACAACGACATCATCCGCAGGGCAGCCGAACGGCACAAATCGGTTCACCTGGCGCCGATGTACGACGAGTTTCTTGGGCACGGCGTCCACTGCACGCAGTTTTGGCGCGAGCACTACCGCGCCGACGACCCGCACTACTGGTACGGCGTGAATCTGGAAGACCCGAACGCCCGCGGCTACGACGCCATTCGGCGGCTGTTCCTGATTGAAATAGCCAAGCACGCCGACGAGCTGAGCGAGAAGCCGCGAACGCCCGCTAGCTCTGCGAAGCGACAAGCGGCAGCGGCTATTCCTTGATCTTCGCCAGTTCCGCTTCCGCGGCGGCAAGTTGCCGTTCCAGCGATTTCAGCTCGTCCGGATCATCCTGCTGCTTTCGCGCGCCGGACAATTGCTGGCGAAGCGCTTGAATACGCTGCTGAAGCACGTGGGTTTTTTTCTTGACTTTCTTGTCCATGAGGAGATCCGTATACAAGCGAGCCAACTTCTCTATTCTGGTAATCGGCGACCGGTTTTGCAAGCACGCCCCCCGCCAAGGTCCCGTTACTTGGTTTCGCTCAACCACGTATCGATTAGGGCAAGCGACTCCTGCTTGGTGGCGACCTGGCCGTCCAACTGGGCCTCGCGGACCCGCTGCAGAAAACTTTTATACGCCGGGCCGGCCGGAATCCCGTGGGCTAGCAGATCGTCACCGGTCAGCAATGGCGGCGGATCGAGCGTCTCGGTGGGCTGGTTCAAGAGACGCCGACAGTGGGCTACTGCGCCCGCCGTCGCCGGGGACGTCGCCTCCATGAGACGAAGCAAATCGTCGATACCATCGGCGACAAGCACCGGCTGAACCTGCGACCATCGCATGTCGGGTACGTTTTCCAGTGCGGTGCGATGCTCCAGGAGCCAACAGACTCGGTCCCGCTGCTGGTTCGACAACCGCCACCGCTGGCAGACCGCGGCCGCCTGCTCGGGATTAGCGTACGGCGACAGGAGGGCCGCCAGGGACAGTGGGAAACCGCATTGCTCGCCCAGCCGCGCGAGTGCATCGAGAACCCGGCCGAACAGTGCCGTGGCGTGTTGCTCCGGGGGAACGATCTCCGGCAGGATTTCCGCAGCCAGCGATGTTTCGACCAAGAGCCGCACGCCCACCGCGCGGTTCGCATCGGTCAGCATCCGCTGCATCTCGACGGCAATCCGCTCGGGGCTGACGACGTGAATCTCGTGAGCCATGTCTGCGATCGCCTGGCGGGCGTCAGCGTCGATCGCGAAGTCTAGCGTGGCGGCGAACCGCACCGCGCGGAGCATCCGCAACTTGTCCTCGGCGAAGCGATCGCGGGCATTGCCGATGGCGCGAAGCACCTTGGCCGCCAGGTCCGCTTGGCCACCGACAAAGTCGATCACGCGATTCTCGACCGGATCATAGAACAGACCGTTGACGGTGAAATCGCGCCGGGAGGCATCTTCCGCAGCGGTGCTGAAGGAAACGCTGTCTGGGTGACGCCCATCGCTGTAGGCGGCGTCGCGGCGAAATGTGGTCACTTCGACCATGCCTGCGGGCTTGGGCCCACGCACCGAGATGACGCCGAAGGCAGCGCCGATCGCCAGGGTGCGGCGGTGGCCAAAGAGTCCCCGTATCTGCTCCGGCGTGGCGTTGGTGGCCACATCGTAATCCTTCGGCTGCCGCCCCAGCAATTGATCGCGGACGCAGCCGCCGGCCCAGTAGGCCTCGAACCCCGCCACGCGCAGGCGTCGAACGATGTCGGCAGCGAAACGGCGTTGTTCTTCTGGCACGAGGGGCATCAACGCATTGTGAGCGTGAAATGCGAGATTTGCAAGCGGCACTGCCATTGCAGCTACCGGTCGCGGCTCTATGGCAGGGCCTCGTTGACCATTTCAATCACGCGGCGCCGCGCGGATGCGTCAAGCATGAAGTGGTGCTCGGAGCCAGAGCGAAGGAAACAGAGCGTCAGTTCCGCCGGCGGCTCTTTCAGGATCGTCTCCGCGGCAAGCCCGTAAACCAACATCTGCATTTCATAGGTCGCCGCGGTCGCAGCTAGCGTTTCGGTCGTCACGCGGTTGGTTTTGTAATCAATCAATCGCCAGCGGCCTTCGGCGTCGCGGTACAGACAATCGATACAGCCCTGCAAGTAGCGGTCAGAAGTCGATGGGCGGCCGGCGCAGTCACCGCCTGGCGGCCACGCCAGTAGAAACTCCAGCTCGTGATGAATCTCGCTCGCCTTGGCGATGTCGGCAGCGCGTGGGGAGGCCAGAAATCGCTCGACCATAGCGATTGGCTCGTCCAGCGAACGGTCGGTATTAGGCAGATGCTCCTCGGCAAGCTGTCGCACGAGGTCCGCAACGACTTGGGGCTGGTGGAAGTCGATTTGCGACAATGCCGCGTGGACTAACGTTCCAAGCCCGCGAGGGTCCAAGGCAGGCGCGGCGGGTACGTCACCATTCCACGGCGCGGCATCCACACTTGCGGCGGCATGCAGCTTTCCGCTTAGCCGCGAGAAAGAGTACTGTCGCCGCTGCGTGGGATCAGACGCGATCGGGGCCAGATGGCACGGCCGGAACCCTTGACCTAGCTCCGCCATCTGTTGCGCCTTGTTGAGGATCTTCAACACGTCGCGTCGCTGACGGAGATCGACCGGCTTCGAGCGAATCGCTGGCGTGCTCGCGATGACCCGGACAGAGAGACTATCGTCCGACTTCTTTTCGCATTCCTCGGTCGCGTCATTTTGGACGCAACGGGGAGTCTGCTTCGATGTTCCGAGAGACGCTCGACTGCGATCGCGATCACAGCCCTCAGGGCAAGCTTTCCGACGACCCTCGACCAGATCAAACCGCCGAGCGAGAAGCTCCATCCACGGGCCGGTCGGCTTGTCAAGCTGCTCAACTCCGGCGGCAAGGATCAACCGGTCGGCGGCCCTGGTCGCGGCCACGTAGAAAAGCCGGGTGAGCTCGGCCAGTTCCTCGTCGTTCTCGACGGCCATCAAAAGGTCGTACCCGGTAACGGCGTCCGGGTCTTTCAGGACCGGCCCCAGTTCGGGCGTGAACGCCACGGCCGGCGGCATTGCGCGTCGCGGCCTGCCGACGTCAGGCACGATGACGACGGGGAACTCCAGGCCCTTCGCCTGGTGGATCGTCATCAGCCGCACAACATTGGCCGACTCGGGGCACGTGGCTGCCAGCGGCTCGTCCGGTTGCCGGGCGACAAACTCCGCCAGTTGCGTGATGAAATCGGAAAGCGTGAAGATGCCGGCCCGATCGAAGCTCCGCGCCTGCTCGATGAGCTTGTACAGGTTGGCAAGCTTCCGCTCGCCTAGGAACTCGGCCAGCAGTACGGCGTCATAGCCGGTCCGTTCCATCGCCGTCTGAATCAGCTCGGCGACCGGGAGCCGATCCTTCAGCGCGCGAAGCTCGCGAATCGTGGCCGCGGCACGCTCGGCGCGTCGTCGTTGCTCATCTTCAATGTCGCGGGGCAACTCGGCGGCGAACAAGCCGGCGGCAAGCCCTTTGGAACGTCGCCCGCCGGCCGCGCAAAGCCACAGCAGCGTTTCGTCATGGAGGCTGAACATGGGACTTCGCAGCACGCCGGCCAGGCTCACTTCGTCGGCGGGGCTATCGAGTGTCCGCAACAGGTTCAGCAAGTCGTAAATCTCCTGCTGCGCGTAAAACGCGTGGCCGCCCACGAGATAATAGCCGATGCCGTAGCGCTGCAGGGCGTCCTCGTAATATTCGACGTTGCTCAGCGCGCGGAAGAGGAGAACGATGTCGCCCGGCCTGACCTCCCGCATCCGCTTGGATTCCTTGTCCCAAACCGGCGGTTTCTCGTCATCCAGCAAGATGCGGATGCGTCGGGCGATCCAATCGGCTTCGCGCCGTCGGAGTCGTTCGCGCGGCCCCATCGAATCGTCACTGCCGGGATCTACGGGCGGCAACTCGTGAGGTTTTTCGCCATCTTTGTCATTCGCTTCTTGGCCATCACCCGCCCAGAGAAACTCGATTGCAGGCCCCGAGCCGGCCGGCTGCCGGCTCGCTTGGAGCGGCTCGTAGTCCGGCCCCATTTCGTCGGCGAACAGCGCGTTGACGAAGTCGAGAACCCCCGGCTGGCTGCGGAAGTTCAACGAGAGGGACAGCCGACCGCCGTCCGGAATCTCGGCATGCAACCCCCGAAAGACCTTCGGTTGTGCGCCGCGGAAGCGATAGATCGACTGCTTGTGATCGCCCACGAAGAACAGCTTGCCGCGGAGATGCTCATTGTCGCAGAGTGCCTTGACCATCTCGACCTGCAACTCGTCGGTGTCCTGGAACTCGTCGACCAGTAGCAAGCGGATTTGGGCGGCCAACCGCTTGCGCAGCCCTTCCTGCCGTGGATCGGTCAACAGGCCTCTGGCCCGAATCAGCAGATCGTTGAAGTCCAGGACGCCCAGTTCCTGCTTCTTTTGGTCGTACTGCTCCGTCAGGTCAGCGGCCAGGTGCAAGACGAGCATCGCCAAGCATGCGGCGGGCCGCGCCGCGGCCGGATCGAATTGCATCTGCGTGGCCGTCTTGTCGATCATGTCTCGCAGAGCCTTCGCGACATCGCGGAACTGCTCGTAGACCGCCTCGCTAATCCAGTGTTTTTTGGTGCCGCCGCCTTGCACCCGCGCCGCGTCGCGAATGTCAGTTAATCGCTTTTGTAGAACAGGCGTCTTGCCTATTCCCTCACCCTCTGCCCCATCCGCACCGCAAAATTTCGGCAACTCCTCCCGCAGAAAGTCGCACCGCTCCCGCATCGTCGGATGGCTTGGCGGATAACGAGTCGCCAAATCGACCACGCTTCGAGCTGCCGGCGACTCGCCAATGCGCCGCAGCATCCGCGGCATCGAGTTGGTGCGCCAAAAGGTTTCCCAGCGTGCGACCAAGCTGTCGGGCGTCTCGGCGAGCCACGCGGCCCAGTCGATCGTTTGTCGCGCGTTGAGCAGCTTGGCGATCATCGTGCGCAGCTTGTCGAGCCCGAAACGAGTCACCAGCGTCAGCGTCGTTTCGTCGCGATCGGCAAGGCGCTGGCGGAGCACGTCGTCGGTAAGCTCGAAGAGCACCGTGGCGGCCTGCGTGCCATCGAGCACTCGGAATCGCGGATCGATGCCGGCTTCCACGGCGTGCGCTCGCAAGAGCGATGCGCAGAACGAGTGGATTGTGCTGATGCGAGCCGAGTCAAGATCGCGGATCAACTCGAGCCAGTAGTCCGCCTGCTCGTCGGGGCAGTCCTGCAATCGCTTCTGACACGCCTTGCGGATGCGGTCGCGCATTTCACGGGCGGCCCGCTCGGTGAACGTGATGGCCACCAGTTGCCCCAATCTAGACCGCCGTTCGCGGTTGGCAGCGGCGGGGGCTTGGGAGTCATCTGGCGTTAGCTCAGCCAAAAAGCGTTCCGTCAGCACCAGTGTCTTGCCGCAACCAGCGCCGGCCGAGACGGCCACCGAGACGCCGCGAGCAGTTACCGCTCGGCGCTGCTGATCGGTCAGGCCCGACGTGGTCGGTGATGGTTGACTGGCGGTGCTCATTTTTCTGGTGGCTCTGCGGGCGCAGCTCGCATCGTGCCTGGCGGGCACGTTTTCTCCAGAGATCGAACCTGGTTGATACGGCAAACGGTGCTGTACGGACAGTGACCGGTGCAATATTCGTCGGTGCTGCAGACGGGGAATCGGCCTGCCCGGATGCCGGCGGCCAACCCAAGCACGGTGTCGGCTAAGCTGTCACGAATGTCTTCCCAGTCAGCCTCGAGTTCGACACGGCCGTCCACCCTGGAGTACATCCGCAAAGCCTTTCGCGGCTTGAACCCGCCATCACGAAGGTGCCAGTAGCCGGCCCGCCATGGCAAGGCGTCTTGATCCGCCAGGAGCAGTTCCATGGTGGCTAGAGCGTATATCGGCAATTGCAGCGTCGTGCCAGCCCGGACGGTCTCGGGCGTGACCGTGATTGGCCCACCGGTTTTGTAGTCGAGGATGTTGAAGACGCGCCGCCCGGCCACCGTGCCTATGTCGACGCGGTCGATCCGTCCCGAGATGCGAACGGTCCTGCCATCGCCATTTCCTTCAGGTCCGTCGGAGGCGGCCTCCAGCAGTGGAATCTCGAACGGCCGTTCAGTCGAGGGCGCCGTTTCGCCGGCGCGTCCAAACGAGACTTCGAGCAATCCTGGAACCAACGGAGAGTCAAGGTCCTTCCACTGCGCATCGTACGCTTCGAGCTGTTCTCGATACTTCCGAAGCCATTCGCCGAGCAAGCGGTGATTGATCTCGCGCATCGCCGCCTGAAGCGGATTCGTCGGCTCGGGCGGCAGGGACTCGGTGATCGCCGTCTTCAGCAAGGCATCGAATTCCGCAGCGTCCAGCTCAAGCGCCGATGCCGGCCGGCCGAACCGTTCGTTAACACGTCGATGAAATGTACTCAGTGCGTCGTGCACGATGCGGCCGCGCTCGAGCACGTCGAATTCCAACCTCAGGTCTTCGACAGGCTCAATCTTCAGAACTCGCTCCAAATAGAAACGGAACGGGCAAGACGCGTACCGCTCCAACTCGGTGGCGGCGAATGTGTGTTGCACGCTAAACCGGGTCGCCAGTCGCTGCTGGGCCAACTCGCCCTGCAGGATGCCTTCGGCCGAACCGAAACGCTCGCGGTCTTGTCGAAGATAGACGAGCTCTAAGCCGGCGGCCAAAGCAGAGGGGAGGGGGGAGAGGGCAAACAAACCGGCCAGCAGCGAGACGTTGCCGGCCATCGCGGTGGCAACGGCACGGACACGAAACTCCGAGTCGCAGAGCGGTTCGTGGTCGTCGCCGGCATCATTGCTGTCCACACATTCTTGGCGCACAGGCAGCGCCGCATTGCCGTTCGCGGATTTTGTCGCCGGCCCATCCGGCACACGAAGCGTGCCGGCTACGTTTCTGGGGACTGGGCTCAAATCGGTCTGCTCAAACCGCGGGATCTGGCCCGGCCCGAACGCCTGTTCCACTTCGGTAAGAAACGGGCTGGGCAGCAACGGCTGGGCCGATTCGTCCAAGGCCGGGTAGCTGAGCCACAGCCGCTCCGTCGCCCGAGTAAGGGCCTCGTAGAATAGCAGCATTTCCTCCCGGGTGCGCTCGGTCGACGCAACCAACGGCAGCCCGGCCTCGATTAGGCGGGCCGATTCGGCCTCGCTGTAGAGCCGATCTTCCCGGTCGGGCGGTGGAAACACTTTTTCTGACAGGCCGGCGAGGAACAGATAAGGGATGCGAAGCGAGCGAACGTTTTCGGCCCCGAGCACGCGGACATGGCCCGACTCGTCGCCGCCGTGTCCCAAGCGATCGCTCGAGGCCACGTCCAGCAGTGCATCGAGGGCCTCCCGGCGGTCCAACTCCGGCGGGCGTTGCCGACGCCAGACAGCGAGCCGATCACGTTCGGTCAGCGACTCCATCAAGCGGTTCCAAGACCGGCGATCGGAGAGCGCGCTGGAAGTCAACAGTGGCAAGCCGGACGACTGTGAATCGTCCATGGCTCGCAGCAGGCCCGTCTGGTCAGCCAATCGCGTCCAAGCGGCAGCCCACTCCGGCAAGGTGGCGCGCTGCGGTAGAGCGTCCAACGCGGCGGACAGGTGTTTGGCGATGGCCAGAGCAACCCCGCGATTGTCATCCAGGATCGAGCAGCGATCTGTGAGCGCGTTGTCATCTGATTCCTCGACCTTCTGTCGATCCAACGCCAACTCCCCCATCAACCGTTCACGTCCGCGCGGAATCTGCAGATGGCGAATCACTCGCTCGGTCGTTGCAGCGGCCTCGGCATCCCACTCCGGCCACTGGGGCTGAAAGTAGTTGCTGCCCAAGACAGCCAAGAGTCGATCGAAGGGCCAATCGTCGAGATCGAGCTGCAAAAGCGTTGCCAGCGCTCGCACGGCCGGCGACCGATCGAGCGGCCGTCCCGACTCGAACGTCGCGGGGATGCCAAGCCGGCCAAATACCTCTTGCACCAGTTCGCCAACCTGCTGTGAAGAGCGGAAGACGACTGCAATGTCGCCCGGCCTGACATGGTCTTCAACCAGCAGCCGCTTGATGCGTCTGGCGACCATCTCGATTTCGCCAATTTGCTTGGCCGCCGCTAGGATTTCGATGCGTGGAAGCTGAGACGCCAGCGGGGCTTCGTCGGTCGCCTCCGTTTTCCTTTCGCTTCCCTCTTTCTCCTCCTCTCTCCTCCTTTTTCTCGGGTTCTCGAAAAGCCTTCGTTCCAAGTGCCCCATTGCGGGCCATTCGGCGATCGGTGAGCGTCCTAATTGCTCGACCGTCGCTCCGGCGTGGCGCCGTTGCAGCCGACTGAGCGTCGCCAGCGGTTTTGCGAAGAGATCGGCCCGTCGGGGCTCGGCCTCCAACGGCAAACTCACGAACATTTGCTCCGCCCGCGCTGCCAGCACGTCCAGAATCTCATGCTGAGTGCGCGTGAAGTCGGTGAAACCGTCGGCGACGATTAGCCGAGGGAAGCGGGCGGCGAGAACCGCCGCGTCCTCGCTTTGGTCTTCCCCGCTCTCTTTCCCGTTATGTGCCCTGTGCAGCAGGTCGCGGGCGGACCAAAACTGCCCCTCGGCGTCGAACAGGCGGTGCTCGCGGAGAGTCTGCTGATAGCCTTCGTAGAGGTCCGCCAACTCGCGGTCTTTGTCCGCAAGCCCGCCGCGCTTTTCGCACGCTCGGCGAAACTCTTCCGGCCAGATTTCTAGCCGCTTTAGCTCGCCGATGAACTCACAGACCAGCCCAACAAGTCCAGGCGTCCGGGCAATCGACTGGAAATGCCGCAAGCGGCCGGCGGACGATTGGGCGGCGAGCAGTTGCCGGACGAGCTCGCGCTTCATCAGCGGGTTGACCGCTCGGATGGGAACGCGAGCGCTGCGAAGCACCGATTGGGCGAACTGCCCAAACGTCATCACGCCCGGGGCGAAGCAGCCCGCCAAGGTTCCGTCTAGCAGCCGGTCTCTGACTTCGGCCGCCACACGCCAGTTGGGCGCGAGCCAAAGGCCCGAACCAGCGGGTCCTTGCCGCAGCGACTGACGGTAGCAGGCCAACAGCCGCTCCGTCTTACCGCTCCGAGCGGGACCGCAAAGAATGGTGACGTGGGCGGACATGGCAAATAGCGACCGGTAATTGCTCTCGAGGCCGCGATCGGCGGTCGGCCGGGCGAGTCGCGGCCTCTTTCGCGTGCCGGCTATTTGGGCGCCAGGGTGCAGACCATGCGGCGGCCATGATGCACCGGGGGCGCCTCGACTTTCGAAACGTCGTTCAATTGGGCCAGCACATCGTCAATGACCTTACGACCTTCTTCGATGTGGGCCATCTCGCGGCCGCGGAAGATGACGGTCACGATCACCTTGTCCTTATGGCTTAGGAATTCGCGAGCCTTGTTGACCTTGACGTCGATGTCGTGATCGCCGGTCTTGGGACGAACGCGGATCTCTTTGATTTTAACCTGATGCGCGTGCCCCTTGTGTTGCCGCTTCGTCTGCTGGTACTTGAACTTGCCGTAATCCATGATGCGGCAGACGGGCGGGCGCTCCGTCGGCGCGACTTCAACCAGATCCAGCTCGGCGGCGCGCGCCTGGCGCATTGCCTCATCGGTCGCCAGGATGCCCAACTGTGCCCCGTCGGCGCCGATTACCCGAACGGGCGTGACGCGAATCTGCTCGTTGATCCGCTGTTTGCCTGTTACCTCAGGCGTCTTCCATTTTCCCATAAGCAATTTTCTCCAAAGGACTTAGATGAACGCAACCTTCCCAGTATTTGCCGACTGCGACAGCTTGTCAAGCAATTACACGAACGAACTCTGACGGGACCGCTTCCTTCCGTCATTTACTTCTAATCGTCTTTTCGCGAACTTCGGTCCGCAGCCGTTCAATGGCTTCGGCGATCGGCATTGCGCCCAGGTCGCCGGCAATGCGATCCCGGACGGCAACCTTCCCCTCCTCCGCCTCGCGTCCGCCGACGACGAACATGTAGGGGATCAGGCCCAGTTGGGCGTCGCGTATCTTGGCCCCGATCTTTTCGGCCCGATAGTCGCCGGTCACGCGGAAGCCAGCGTCGATCAATTGCCGTTCGACGCTTCGCCCGTACTCCTCGACCTTCTGGCTGACAACCATGACTCGCACCTGTTCGGGGGCGAGCCAGAGCGGGAAGGCCCCGGCAAAATGCTCGATCAGCATTCCCACGAACCGCTCGAACGAGCCGAACGGCGCCCGGTGGATCATGACCGGCTGATGCGGGGCGTTGTCCGCGCCGATATATTCCAGATTGAAACGCTCGCGGCTCGGCAAGTTGTAATCCAGTTGCACCGTGCCAAGCTGCCAGGGTCGGCCGATGCAATCGGTGACGATGAAATCAGCCTTGGGACCGTAAAACGCGGCCTCGCCGTGCTCGACGTGCAGGTCCGGCAAGTCCATCTGGCGACAGACCTGTTCCAGTGCGGCTTCGGCGCGGTTCCACGTCTCGGCGCTCCCGACGTACTTGTCGCTGGCCGGATCGCGGAAACCGAGGCGCACGCGGTAATCGCTCAGGCCCAGCTTCGTCAGGACGAACTTGGTCATTTCCAGGCAGCCACGGAATTCATCCGCCACCTGCTCTTCGGTGCAGAAGATGTGGGCGTCATCTTGCGTGAAGCCACGCACGCGAGTCATCCCATTCAACTCGCCCGACTGCTCGAAGCGATGAACGGTGCCAAACTCGGCCAACCGCAGCGGCAGTTCGCGGTAGCTCCGCGGCTTCGATTTATAGATTGTCACGTGGTGCGGGCAGTTCATCGGCCGCAGCAGATAGCGGTCCTGCTCGTCCATCCACGCCTGGATCTCGGCCAGCTTTTTTTCGGTCGAGAGCGAGCCCCAGTTGGCCGGAATCGCCGGCCGCACTCGGGCTGGAACCTCGTCGGTGGTGTACTTCTCGAACAGCGCGACCAGTTGGTCGTCCGACAGGCCCTTGCCACGCTCCAGAAGAAGCTCTTGCACCGCGCCGGCGAACGGATGCAGGCACAGCGGCGGAAACTGGCTATCGGCGTAGTACGGGTAATGGCCCGAGGTCTGGTACAGTCGCACGTTGCCGATGACCGGCGTATTCACCGGCTGATAGCCGCGGCTGATTAGTTCGCCATAAAGGAAGCCTTCGAGTTCGTGGCGAACGACGGCGCCCTTGGGGAGCCAAAAGACCAAGCCCGAGCCAACGTCGGGATCGATGAAGAACAGTTCGAGTTGCTTGCCGATCACGCGATGATCGCGCCGCTTGGCTTCTTCCAACTGCCGCAGATGGTCGTCGAGTTGTTGCTTGGTGAAGAAGGCGGTGCCGTAGAGCCGTTGCAATTGCTGGCGCGAGGAATCGCCTTTCCAATAAGCGCCGGCGACCGACAGCAGCTTGAACGCCCCGATCGCTCCGGCGCGAGGCACGTGCGGCCCACGACAAAGGTCGATGAACTCGCCCTGCCGATAAAACGATACGGTCGACTCTTCCGAAAGGCCTTCTTGCAAGTGCTCGACCTTGAGCGACTGTCCGAGGTCGCGGAGAAAGTCGATTGCCTCTTGCCGTCCGAGCTCGAGGCGCTCGAACGCCTCATCTTCCTTGACGATCCTGGCCATCTCGGCTTCGATCTTCGGGAAATCTTCCTCCGAGAGCTTATGCTCCATGTCGAAGTCGTAGTAGAAACCCTCGGCCACGGTTGGACCGAACGCCAACTGCACCCCCTTGAACAGCCGCATAACGGCGCGAGCCATGATGTGGGCGCAGGAGTGGCGCAGCAGTCCGAGAGCTTCGGGGTCCTTGGCTGTGACCAGTCGCAAGGAGACTTGTCCTTCGGCGGGGAGGAGTTCGGCGGCGCCAACCAATTGGCCGTCAACCTCAGCGGCCAGCGTGGCCTTGGCCAACCGCGGGCCGATTTGGGCGGCAACGTCTGCCGCGCGAACGCGATGTGAGAAGTCGAGTGATTTTCCGTCGGGCAGGTTGACTTTAAGCATGGTCTCCGAAGAACCTTGGGTTGCCCCCCCGGCGAGCGGAACGTCGATACAAAGGACGCGCCGGCACCATCCCGCGGTAAAGGGCTTTCGCTGCCTTTTTGACTGCCATCACGGTTGCAGAGGTAACTTTCCAGCTCTGCCGAGACCGCCCAGTCCAAAAAAGCCGTTCTCGTAGTATAGGTCGTACTGCCGGGCCTCGGCAAGGCCATCCGATTGGTGGTCCCGGTTGACGTTCTGCCTCGATGGTGCCAAAATTAGCGTAAGCTCGCCCTTGAGTCAGCCGATGAATCGGGGGTGGCACGAGGGCGGTTAGCTCAGTTGGTTAGAGCACCAGCTCGACAAGCTGGGGGTCACAGGTTCGAGTCCCGTACCGCCCACTCCACGCAACCCGTTGACAGCCGTTGTCAGCGGGTTGTTTCGTTTGGCAGGGTAAGTACTTGCGTCAACTCGGTGCAGGCCTGCATTGCCGCCGGTCCGCCGGCCTCGGCGGGCAATGTCCGCGGCACACGGTGCCCCTCTGGCGGAAAAAGGGGCGTCAATCTCTTGCGAGATACCGACGCCGTTGCGCCTCGGGAAGCCTCTCAATGGCGTAGCGGAGCATCGTTCGGGGCATGACCTTGGAGTGGCGATCCAGGAAGTCCTCGAGGATCGTGGCGTTGCGCTTGCCGACCTCGCGAAGCATCCAGCCGACGGCTTTGTGGATCAGGTCCTCATGGTCACCGAGCAATAGCTCCGCGATGGCCAACGTGTCGGTAAAGTCGCCCAAGCGGATGAAATGCAGGGTCGCAAGAATGCTAATCCGTCGATCCCAAAGCCAACGCGAGCGGGCCAGCCGGTAGAGCGGCCTCCGGCTCCTGGTGGCCAAATACTCGCCGACCAGACTCGGCGCGGACAGATCGACCAGGTCCCAGTTGTTCACGTAGCGTGTGTTGGCTATATATAGGTCGTAGATCCGCTTTCTGATTTTCTCATTCGCCTTGACCTGCATGGCCAAGATCAGCAGCGAGGCCAACCGCTCTTCGTGAATCTCCGAATGGAGCAGGCGTTGCACTTCATCGAGCGGCAGCGTCTTGAATTCGGCCGCCACGCGCCGTGTGACCGGCACCCGCACGCCGATAAACAGATCGCCTTCTCCATAGTCACCTGGACCGGTCTTGAAGAATCGCGACAAGAACGCCGCATCTTTGGGATTGCCCAGCGCGCGGAGCCGAACCTGAAGGTCGCTGGCGGTCATTATGCTCCGCACACAACCTTAGGTCGGCCAGGTCCGCTCGATGAAGGTTGTGTCGACGCGGGCTTCGTGGAAGGCGGTGTGATCGAGGATCTTTTGGTGGATGGGGATGGTTGTCTTGACGCCCTCGATGTGGAGTTCGCTGAGCGCCCGCTTCATGCAGGCGATTGCCTCGCGGCGTGTGGGCTGGTGGACGATCAGCTTGCCGATCATGGAGTCGTAATAGGGCGAGACCACATAGCCTTCGTGGACGTGGCTGTCGAAGCGGACGCCGAAACCGCCGGGCACGCGAAGCTGAGTGATCTTGCCGGGGGTGGGGCGGAAATTCTTCTCGGGGTCCTCGGCGTTGATGCGGCACTCGATGGCCGCGCCGCGCTGCCGGACGTCTTCTTGGCGGTAGGGAAGCTTTTCGCCGGCCGCCACCATGATTTGGGCTTTGATCAGATCGATGCCGGTGACCATCTCGGTGACGGGGTGCTCGACCTGAATGCGGGCGTTCATTTCAATGAAATAGAACTCGCCTGACGGGGCGACGATGAACTCGATCGTGCCGGCATTAGTGTAGTTTGCCGCGCGGACCAGCCGGACCGCCGCGTCGCACATCGCCTTGCGGGTTTCGGCATCAAGCCGGGGGCCGGGGCTCTCTTCCACAAGCTTCTGGTGACGCCGCTGCATCGAACAGTCGCGTTCGAACAGGTGAACGACGTTGCCATGATTGTCGGCGATTACCTGGACCTCGACATGGCGAGGATGCTCGACGTACTTCTCCAGATAGACTTCGCCGTTGCCGAACGCCGCTTGCGCTTCGGCCTGGGCTTGCTGGATGGCCGACTTCAGGGCGAGGTCGTTTAGCGCAACGCGCATACCGCGACCACCGCCGCCGGCGGAGGCCTTAATGAGGACCGGGAAACCGAACTCGTGAGCGAGCTTGAGGGCCTCGGCTTCGCTTTCGACGGCGCCCTCGCTGCCGGGCACCGTTGGAACATTCACCTGCTTGGCCATTCGCCTGGCCGCGTTCTTGTCGCCGACCAGGGCCATCGCCTCGGCAGTCGGGCCGATAAACTCGATTTCGCAACTGCGGCAGATTTCGGCGAAGTGGGCGTTTTCGGCCAGAAAACCGTAACCCGGATGAATCGCCTGGACGTTGCCGATCTCGGCGGCACTGATCACGCGGTCGATCTTGAGATAGCTGTCGCCGGCCTTGGGTGTGCCGACACAATAGGCCTCGTTGGCCAGGTTCAGGTAGGCGGCGCCGCGGTCGGCCTCGCTGTAGACGGCGACAGTCTCGACGCCCAGTTCTCGGCAGGCGCGGAGGATGCGCAGCGCGATCTCGCCGAGATTGGCAATCAGGATTCGTTTGATCACGGCTAGTCCCCCGCTGCGTCATTGAACAGGGGCTGACCAAACTCGACCGGCGCACCGTTTTCCACGAGGACCGCCACGATCTTGCCGGAGACTTCGGCAGGAATTTGATTGAAGACCTTCATGGCTTCGACAATGCAGACCGTGGTTTCAGGGCCGACATGATCGCCGATCTTGACGTACGCCGGCGACTCGGGGTCGGCAGCGGCATAGAACGTGCCGACCATAGGACTCTTGATGACCAGCCCACTGTTCGCCTTGCCGGCGGCCGGAGCCGCGGCGGGCGCGGCTGCTGGAGCGGGAGCGGCAGGTGCAGCGGCGGGCATGGCAGCCACGGGCGGAGCGGCAACCATCACGGGCGCCACGGCACACGCCCGGCGAAGCTGGATCCGAACGTCGCCTTCCTGGAGGTCGATCTCGCTGAGATCGTGTTCCTTCATCAATTCCACCAGGCGGCGGATCTTGCGGACCTCGAAGATGTCTTGATTCGACGCAGACGGTGCGTTCATATTCGATCTCTCAAGCGGCCAAAAGCAAGCTCACAATGACGAATGACGAAGCTCGGACGACGAAATGAGCCTGACGCTCGATATTCGGATTCCTTGAACTTCGTTGTTCTCCGATTACCCGACGACCACTTCGGCCAACTCCTTGGGTGAGTGGGTAAGGACTTCATGGCCCGTGCGGGTCACGAGCACATCGTCCTCGATGCGAACACCACCCCAGCCCGGCAGATAGATGCCAGGCTCGACGGTCACGACCATTCCTGGCTGGAGGATCGTTTGGCTTTTGACGGCCACGCGCGGCGCCTCGTGAACCTGGAGCCCGAGGCCGTGACCCAAGCCGTGACGGAAGCGATGGCCGAAGCCGGCTTTGGCGATGTAGGCTCTGGCGACGTCGTCGACGTCGGCAGCCAGCGCCCCCGGTCGGACAGCGGCAATCGCGCGTCGTTGGGCCTCCAACACAACTCCGTAAATCCGTTCTAGTTTGGGCGAGATTCTACCGGTAATTAGCACGCGTGTCAAGTCGCTGTTGTAGAGGCCCTCGTTCGCGCCCCAGTCGACCAGGACGAAATCGTCGTCGCCGATTCGATTGGCGCCGGGCGTGGCGTGGGGCAGGGCGGCGCGTGGGCCAACGGCCACGATGCTGGCGAAGGCCGCGTTCTTGGCGCCAAACAGGCGGAACTGGTGTTCAAGTTCGTCAGCGGCATCCTTTTCGGTCATCTCGGGCCGTAATGTGGATCGCAGCACGCCAAACGCTTTCTCGGCCTGCCAGATAGCCGTGCGGATTCGGGCGATCTCGTCTTTGTCTTTGATTAGCCGCAATCGCTCGACAAATCCGCCGGTCGGTATGAGCTCCAGTTTTGGCGATCTGTCGGCGATCTGGTCGCGAAAGCCGACGGTCATCGAGTCGGCTTCGATAGCCAGCCTTGCGATGCGGCCCGAGCGAAAGGCACGGACAAGGCCCTGAAGCATGGAAACTCCTGGCGGACGAATGCTAAGGTCCAAGCCCGGACACTCTTCACCGAATTGGACCGTATAGCGAGGGTCGCTCAATATCAGGTCACCATCTTTGCGGACTAGCAGGTAGCTGTCATCGCCAGTGAAGCCGGTCAGGTAGGTGACGTTGGTGAAGTCGGTGACAAGGAGGGCGTCAAGCTCAGCCTTTTTGAGGACCTTGCGGAGTCGGTCGCGTCGGGCTAGGAAGTCCATGGCAGGAGCGGGTCAGAGGTCAGGAATCAGGGGTCAGAGGCCACACACCACCCCTATTCGACCAGATGGGGGGCTGGCCGGCAAGATGAAAAATCCGGCGAGATCAGCCCAGCATCGCCGCGATGGCCTCGCGGTTGACGGGCCGAATGACGCCGCGCTCGCAGATGATGCCGGCGATTAGCTCGGCCGGCGTGACGTCGAAGGCCGGGTTGTAGACGGCAACGCCATCTGGGGCAGTTTGCCGGCCAAAGCCGTGAGTGACTTCTCGCGGGTCGCGCTGCTCGATGGGGATTTCCCGTCCGCTTTGGATGCTCAGGTCGAACGTACTGCTCGGGGCGGCAATGTAGAAGGGAATCTTGTGGGCGGCAGCCAGCACGGCCACGCCGTAGGTGCCAATCTTGTTGGCCGAGTCACCGTTGGCGGCGATCCGATCGGCGCCGGTGACGACCGCCTGGACGCGTCCTTCCCGCATGACCTGTGCGGCCATGTTGTCGCAGATCAGCGTGACATCGATTCCGCGTTGCTGCAACTCCCAGGCGGTCAACCGCGCGCCTTGCAGCAGGGGGCGCGTCTCGTCGGCGTAGACATGGAGCGTCTTGCCTGACTCAGCGGCGGCGAAGAAAACGGCCAACGCGGTACCGTAGTCGGAGGTGGCCAGCCCACCGGCGTTGCAGTGGGTAAGCACGCCCTGGCCGTCGCGCAGCAGCTCGGCCCCATGCCGGCCAATTGCGCGGCACATTTGCCGATCCTCTTCATGAATCGCGCGAGCTTCGGCCAGCAGGGTGGCGGCAATCTCGGGCGTCGGACGTCCGCGTAGTCGCTCGGCAGCCTGCTTCATTCGTTCAATCGCCCAAAACAGATTCACCGCCGTCGGACGACTCGACGCCAGACGATCAGCCGTTTTACGAAGTTGCTCGAAGAAGGGCGTTTCGCCGCTCGCGATGACGCTCTGCACGCCAATGCACACGCCGTACGCCGCGGCGACACCGATGGCTGGCGCCCCGCGTACCCGTAGCGTTTTAATCGCTTCCCAGACAGTTTCCACATCTCGGCAGTCGATCTCGATCAGTTCGACGGGCAGCCGAGTCTGGTCGATCAAGCGCAGATGGCCTTGGATGTCGCCGATCCAATGGAGAGTGGGAACAGTGCTCATTGCTGCTTACTCGGGAAGGATAGATAGCCGGGAGCCGGATCAAACAGGCTGGCGTTAATCGCAGTTCTCCGGGAGCTGTTAGCTCCCGGCTATTCGCCCTTGTGATGTCAACTTTTCTTGCTGTGCAACGTCTCTTGCAACGATCCGTCCTTATCCGCGACCTTCTTGACGAGGTTCTCCTTAAAGGCGACGAACTTCGCTTGAAGGGCCGGATTGCTCAGGGCGAGTATCTGCACGGCCAGCAGGCCGGCGTTGCGGGGACCGCCGGCGCCGAGCCCGACGGTGGCCACCGGGACGTCGCCGGGCATTTGGACAATCGACAGCAGGGAGTCGAGACCGCCGGCCAGGTCGGTCGGCACTGGAATGCCGATGACCGGCAGCGTCGTGTGCGAGGCAACGACGCCGGCCAGATGGGCGGCGCCGCCAGCCGCGGCGACCAAGACTTTCAGTCCGCGATCGATGGCCGTGGTGGCATATTCGCGGACGATCTCGGGCGTTCGGTGCGCACTCATCACGCGAACTTCGTAGGTGACGCCGAACTCTTCGAGCGCAGCGGCGACGGCCTTGATTTTGGGCCAGTCGCTGTCGCTGCCCATTACAATGCCCACCAGGGGCGACGCGGAATGCGGCATGAGAGCACGTGGGGAGTAAGGCGTGGAGAGTAGTAAAGCGCGTTGGGGCGGCAGTATGCCTGCCGCCCCAACGAGACTAATCCATGAACAACGTTAGGTTTACTTTTCGAATCGCGAGTTCAACGGCATGTTGAACGTTTCGGCCACGGCGCGATGGGTGATCTCGCCTTCGTAAATGTTGACTGCTGCGGCCAGCGGCGGCAGAGCCTTTGCCGCGTCCAGCACACCGCGATTGGCAAGCTGCAATGCCCAGGGCAGCGTCACGTTGCACAGGGCGAAGGTGCTCGTGCGCCCGACCGCGCCAGGCATATTCGCAACGCAGTAGTGCAGCACGTCATTCACGACGAAGGTCGGGTTGCTGTGGGTGGTCGGACGGGTCGTCTCGACGCAGCCGCCTTGATCGACGGCGACGTCGATGATGACACTGCCGGGCTTCATCAGCTTGAGGTCATCCTTCTCGACGAGGCAGGGGGCCTTAGCGCCGGGAACGAGCACCGCGCCGACGACAAGATCGGCCTGGCGCAATTGCTCGCGGATGGTGTGCCGGTCGCTGAACAGCACCGTGACGTTCGGCGGCATGATGTCGTCGAGGTAGCGGAGCCGGTCCATGTTGATGTCGAGCAGACCGATGTTGGCGCGGAAACCGGAAGCAATGCGGGCAGCGTTGGCGCCGACAGTGCCGCCGCCGAGGATGGTGATGTGGGCTGGCTCAACGCCCGGCACACCGGCCAGCAGGATGCCGCGTCCTTGTTGAGGCCGTTCGAGATACTTGGCGCCTTCCTGAATGCTCATGCGTCCTGCGACTTCGCTCATCGGCGTCAGCAGGGGCAGGCCACCGTTCTTGTCGCGGAGCGTCTCGTACGCCACGGCGATGCAACCGCTCTTCATGAGCGACTCGGTAAGGCCTCGGTCGGCGGCGAGATGGAAATAGGTGAAGACGATTTGGCCGCGTTTGAGCATCGCGACTTCGGCTGGCAGCGGTTCCTTCACCTTGATAATCATGTCCGAGCGGCTGAAGACCTCGGCGGCGGTGTCGACCAGTTCGGCGCCGTTGGCGGCGTAGTCTTGATCCGTGAGGCCGGAGCCAAGACCGGCGCCCTTCTCGACTAGCACCTTATGGCCAGCGCGGGTCAGCTCCTCCGCTCCGACGGGCAGCAAAGCCACGCGATATTCATCCCGCTTCGTTTCTTTCGGTACGCCGACGATCATGACAATCTCCAAGCCAATGCTGTAAGAACGAACAAACCGGTATTGTAGCCCGACGGGGGAGTTTGCCAAGACGAACATGGGCAGCGACAGCGCGCGGAAATTGGCCAAATTTGCGAGAAATCTGACCGCCTCCGCGATTTTTATCGCGGCGAAACGCGCTATTCGCGAGCTTTTGGCATGCTTTCGGTGTCAGCGTCGAGCTCGTTCCGGCTGTCGCCATGCTCGCGCTGGCGGAGGTAGAGCTTGAGCGGCACTTCGCCGAAATCGAGTTGGTCGCGGAACACGCGCAACAAGTAACGCTGATACTGCGGGCTGATGGCTTTCGGATCGCTGCAAAAGAGAACGATTGTCGGCGGCTGGGCGGCGGCCTGCGTGGCGAAGTAGATCTTGGGCCGGCGGTTGCGGTGGGTGGGCGGTGGGTTCTTTTGCAGCGCGGCGCGGAGCTGCTGGTTCAGCTTCGACGTGGTCACTCGTTGCAGCGACTGCCGGAAAAGCATCTGGGCGTGGTTGAGCATCGCCTTGACGTTCTTACCGGTCTGGCCGGTGATGAACGCGATGGGAGCGTACCACATCGTGCGAAAAGTATCGCGGAGATAGATCACCCACTTTTCGGTTGGCATGCTGCCGGCGGTCAGGTCCCACTTGTTCACGACGAACATGCAGGGTTTGTACTGCTGGGCGATGTAATCGCAAAGTTGCCTGTCGACTTTGCTGATTCGCTGTGTGGCATCGAAGAAGAGCAACACCACATCGGCGCGGCGGATGCTTCGCTGGGCACGGTGGGTGCTGTAGAAGTCGACATCAGTGCTAACGCTTTTCGCGCGACGGAAGCCTGGCGTGTCGATGGCGACGAACGCCTTCCCGTCGAGCTCGAAGCGGACGTCGACGCTGTCACGGGTTGTGCCGGGCACTTCGCTGGTGATCATGCGGTCGGCTTGCGCCAACGTATTCACCAGGGTGCTCTTGCCGACGTTGCGGCGTCCGACGATCGCGACCTTCATTACCGGCTCTTCAGGGACCACCTCGTCGGCCGACGCTTCCGGCAACCGCTGCGCGATGGCGTCCATGAGTTCCGCCTTGCCGCGGTTTTCACGCGCGCTGGCGAACACCATCTTCCGGCCGAAGCGATAGAACTCTTGGGCCTGGGCGTCGAGGGAAGGCGCGTCGGTCTTGTTGACCACCAGGAGCACGGGAACGGAGACGTAGCGCAAGCGTTTGGCTACTTCCTGGTCGAGCGGCACGGGTCCATCGCGGCAATCGACGACGAAGACGACCACGTGCGCGGAATCGACGGCCGCTTGGATTTGGTCCTCGACCTGGTCCGTCAGATTGTCGGCGTCTTCAATGCCCATGCCGCCGGTGTCAACAAGTTCCGCGAATCGGCCTTGGACGTCGATGAGGTGGGTGACGCGGTCGCGGGTGACGCCAGCCGTGGGGTCGACGATGGCAAGACGCTTCCCTGCGAGCCAATTAAATATGCTCGACTTGCCGACGTTCGGCCGACCAACGATAACAACTTGCGGAATGGCCATAACACCTTATCATAGTTGTCTTAGGCTGGCGTTTCCAGTCGTATGCGGCGGTCACCATTCCCGGACGAAGGACGAACGACGTCCCAGTCGCTTGCAGGAACAATGGCGCACAACAAGCTTCGGCAAGCGGCAATTCAGCGGATCGAGAGCCTTCAGCGGGCCGGGGTGACCCACGTACGGAAGGCGCCGAAGCGAAGCGGCTCGACCGCGAAAAGAGGGGGGACACCGGCGGTTACGACCGCTGCAGTTCGCCGTGAGCCGGTGGCGGCAACGGCCTGCGGCGGTGTCACGGAGGCCGGTCCCACCATTGCGCCCGCGGGGACGGATCCGCGCGTGTTGGCCTTGGCGAAGGTGGCTTGCGACGTTGCCGGCTGTTCGCGTTGCGAGGAGCTGGCTAGAACGCGGACGCAGACAGTTTTTGGCGTCGGAAATCCCCACGCCCGGCTGGTTTTCTGCGGTGAGGCCCCCGGGGCCGATGAAGATCGGCAGGGGGAGCCATTTGTGGGGCGAGCGGGTCAGCTTCTGACGGACATTATCGTCAAGGGGATGAAGGTTCGCCGGGAGGACGTCTACATCCTCAATGTTCTTCGGTGCCGGCCGCCGGGAAATCGGACCCCGGCGCCCGATGAGGCCGCCAACTGCCGCGAGTTTCTCGATCGGCAATTGGCCATCATTCAGCCGGAGTTCATTTGCTGCCTCGGCGCCGTGGCGGCGCAGAATTTATTGAGCAGCGATCTGCCGATCGGTCGGCTTCGCGGGCGGGTTCATGATTATCACGGCGTGAAGGTAGTGTGCACGTACCACCCGGCGTATCTGCTGCGAAATCCGCCGGCGAAGCGTTACGTGTGGGACGACATCCAGATGCTGATGGCGGAAATGGACGGCACGGACGGTCGAGAGAAGAAGAGCGGAACTTAGAGGATAACGCTCTAAGGCGGGAGTCGCCGCTGTTTTCTAGCGGGTCAGCACCGACTGAATCAGCTCGGCGAGGCAACTGGCATCGAGCTTCTTCATCAGTTTCGCTCGGCGGTCTTCGATGGTGCGCGTACTCAATCCGAGTTCTGTCGCGATCTCTTTGTTCATTTTGCCGTCGAGGAGCAGGTCGAGGACGGCGTGCTCGCCCGATGTGAGGCGGGAGAGACGCTCTTCGACTTGCTGACGGCGTGCACGACGGCGACGGCACTGGGCGTCCAAGTCGAGTGCTTTGCGGATACTCCCCCAAAGCTGATGCTCGCGGACGGGCTTTTCAAGAAAGTTGACCGCCCCGAGCTGCATCGCCTCGACAGCCATCGGCACGTTTGCGTGGGCGGTGACGAAGATCACCGGAAGACTAATCTTGTCATGAATGAGCTTCCGCTGGAGCTCCAGTCCGCTCATTTCCGGCATGGCCACCTCGAGGACGAGGCACCCCGGGCGGGCCGGACGATAGGTGCCCAGGAATGCTTCCACTGAAGGGTAAGCCTCGACGCGCGGAAACATGATCTTCACGGTCGCGGTCATGGACCGTAACGTCGTGGCGTCATCATCGACTAAGAAGACCGTGGTTTCGTCGTTCACGAGTCACCCGCTACAAGAGAGAAGTACCGCCACCCCCTTTTTCACTAAGCGCTCGGTTTACCACAAGACAAGTCTACTTCACAAGGGGCATAACCTCCGCGGCTACGTGGAAAACCACAGTATCTCGCTTTATTGCCTCCCACTGGGCCAAAGAATCATCGCGTCGAAGACAGAAGCGACGTTTTCGCGTCAGACATGCCACCCACCGCGGTGGGAACATCGCTAGGAGCGGGGCTCGTCCCGTGTGGTACGATTGTTCCGATGATCGATGCAGTAGCGCGCGGTCGCTGGGGCAATGGGCAACAGGCGATCGCGATGCATCGGGAGCCTTTCCACCGGAGGAGTCTGGCACGATGGCCTCAATCCGACGAATTCTTGTCACCGGCGGCGCCGGCTTTCTGGGTTCGCACCTTTGCGAACGGCTTCTGGAGCGCGGGCACGACGTCATCTGCTTGGACAATTTCTTTACGAGCCAGAAGTCGAATGTGGCCCACTTGCTCGACAGGCCGAACTTCGAGTTGATCCGGCATGACATCACGCTACCGATCTGGCTGGAGGTGGACGAGGTTTACAACCTGGCCTGCCCGGCGGCCCCTGGTCACTACCAATACAACGCGATCAAGACGATGAAGACCTCGGTGATGGGGGCGATTCACGTCCTTGGCATGGCGAAGCGGTGCAGGGCGAAGGTCTTACAGGCGTCGACGAGCGAGGTGTACGGCGACCCGGAAGTGCACCCACAGCCCGAGTCCTATCGCGGCGTCGTCAATCCGATCGGTCCACGGGCCTGCTACGACGAAGGGAAGCGGGCGGCCGAAACGCTGTTCATGGACTACCACCGTCAGAATCGGGTCAACGTGCGAATCGTGCGAATCTTCAACACGTATGGGCCACGAATGCATCCCTACGACGGTCGCGTCGTGTCCAACTTTATCCGTCAGGCGTTGGCCGGCGAGGACATTACCATTTTCGGTGATGGATCGCAGACCAGATCGTTCTGTTATCGCGACGATCTAATCGAAGGGATGATTCGCATGATGGAAGGGCCCGACGAATTTGTTGGGCCCGTGAATCTCGGCAACCCAGAAGAGTTCACCATCCTGGAACTGGCGAAGCTCGTACTGGAGCTGATCGGTTCGCGATCGAAGCTGATCTATCAGGCGTTGCCGGTCGACGATCCGACGCAGCGTCGTCCGGACATCACGCTTGCCCGCCAACGTTTAGGGTGGCAGCCGACGATACCGCTGCGTGAAGGGCTCATGAAGACGAT
>JAJFUI010000355.1 GCA_021372555.1 Planctomycetaceae bacterium
TCGGCCACGTTGGTGGCAATGACGATGCGGCGTTTGGCGCCCGGTTGAAACACCCGCTGCTGCTCCCGCATGGAAAGCCGCGCGTAGAGCGGCAGGATTTCGGTCTCCTTTCCCGTCGGGTCGCGTGGCAGCGGCCGGTCGCGAAGCGTCTTGGCCGTTTCGTGGATGTGACGCTCGGTCGGCATAAAGATGAGGATATCGCCGCGGTCGATCGCCGCCACCTCCTCGACAGCCGCTAGCACGGCCTGCTGCAAGTCCGGCTCGTCGCCGTCCTCATCGGCCACCGGCGGTCGCCAGCGAAGTTCCACCGGGTAGGTCCTGCCCGAGACTTCGATCACCGGCGCCGGAGCGGCGGGCGTCGCGAAATGCGCACTGAACCGAGCGGCATCGATCGTCGCGGAGGTGATAATCACGCGCAAGTCCCGCCGCTTGGGCAACAGACGCTTGAGGTAACCCATCAGGAAGTCGATGTTCAGCGACCGCTCGTGGGCCTCGTCCAGGATGATCGTATCGTACTGATTCAGATACGGGTCGCCTTGGGTCTCCGCCAAGAGAATGCCATCGGTCATCAGCTTGATGTACGTCTGCGGCGATAGCGACTCGGCAAATCGAACCTTGAAACCAACATCGCGGCCCAGCGGAGAGGCCAGTTCGTCGGCGATTCGGGCCGCGACGCTGCGGGCAGCAATCCGACGCGGCTGGGTGTGGCCGATCAGGCCATCGATGCCACGCCCCATTTCCAGGCAAATCTTCGGCAGTTGAGTCGACTTCCCGGAGCCGGTCTCGCCGCAGATGATCACCACCTGATTGTCGCGAATCGCCGAAGCGATCTCTCCGCGACGGGTCGAAACCGGCAGATCATCGTCGTAGCGAATGGGCGGCACGCCGCTGCGGCGAGTCTGACGCAAGGCCGCCGAACGCCGGACCGCTTCCCCGAGTTTTGCAAGACCGTCTTTGTTGTCCGGCTTCAGCGCGCGCAACTGCGACCGAAAGCGGTAACGGTCGGATCGCATGGCGCGACCAATTTCGTGTTCAACTTGCTGCGGCGTGAGCATCAGGCGGCGACACCGGGAAGACGCTGGCGGGGATGGCTGACCTCGTCAAACCAATCCCCAACGCTTGCGAAGATACCATTCTAAGCTCAGCAGGCCAACCAGGGCCAGGAAGAAAGGCCATGTGTCCCAGAAGCTTTTCTTTGTCTCCTGCTGAATGTCGAGGTGCTGGGTGTCTTCGGCCAGCTTGCGAACCAAGTCCTTCAGGTTCTCCGGCGCGAGCGAGCGCCCCCCGGTCATCGCCGCCAGACTATCGAGCGTCGCGGCATCGGCCGACGCATTGTCCAATTCCAGGTCCTGCCGAAAGACGAGGAACCTCGCCCGGGCGGTGCCCGGCGGCTGCCCGTTTTGCGTGGCGGTGACCTCGATCACGTAATCTCCAGCGGATTGCGTGTCGCGAAACGAGCCGGCCATCTGGTGGTCCTGACGCACCAATGTCAGTGGATGCCGTGCGCCGTCGGGCAACACGACCTCAGCTTTATATTCGGCGCCAGTGACGGGCTCGCCGTTCGGAGCGTTGGCCCCCGCGGTGAACTCGACGCGGTCCGCGGGTGGGAAGGCTCGCTGAGACAAACGGACCCACACGTTCCCTTCTTGCGCCTGGTCCTTCCGCGCGAGCCAGAGGACGATCTGCCGCCAGAACCGCTTGAACGCCGATTCGTAGCCGCGCATCCACCATCGCCATGTGGAATCGCCGGCGAACGCCATCACCCGGCCGTCGCCAAAACTGTGGGCGACCAATAGCGGCTTGTCGGGCCCGGCGTCGGCCAGAACCACCGCACCCGGGGCAAGGTCGTGGAACCGATTCGCGCCCTCCAGTGGCGGCAGCTTCGACCACAGGGCGTCGTTCTCCGTTCGGTTGCCCGCCAGCGAAAGCGCGAAATGCAGAAGCCCGATCGTGGTGGGCCGCATCTTGAGCGGGCCGGGCCACTGCAAGTCTGTTCGCACCGGCTCGTCCGGCCGTTGCCGCTCGAACCGGTCCATGCCGACGGGAAGCACTTTGCCAAGCGGCGTGTTCTGGTAGCCGCCGCCCCCATATGTCTGGAATCCGCCAAGCATGATCAGGCCCGCCCCGCGGCTCACGCAGTCGGCCAGTCGCGCGAGCTCGTCGCCGGCGAAGGCGGTGGAGTCGATGTCGCCGAGGATGTAGACGTCATACTTGCCCGGCTTGAAGCGGTCGCCGAAATCTGCGGGCCGTGTTCGCTGATCGCGCGGATCGATCCTGACGTAGTCGACCTTGACGTCTGGGGAGCTATCCAGAGCGCGTCGCAGAAACTTCTCTTCCACTCGCAGAGCGCCCTCGACATAGAGCACATTCAGGCCGCCCTTCAAGACATTGACGAACGTGCTCAGCTCGTTGTTGGTCGTTGCCAGTTCGCCACGCTGTTCGGCCGCTTGCAGCGTCAGCTTGTGTTCGCCGGGGACCAACGGCACGTAGGGAATCTTGATCGACAGACGCTGACCGTCGGCGGTGGGGCGAATCGTCTGCTCGCCAACGACCTCCATTTTGCCCGGCGAGGTTTCAAAGAGCACACGAACGGGAATGGCTACGTTCACGTAACCATCGACGCGGACCTGGCCGCTAATGGAGAGTTCATTCTTCACAAACACGCTGGGCGCGACAACCAAGTCCTTGACGGCAACGTCCTGAGCCTCGCCCAGCCCGCGCGACTGGCCGAACGGGAAGGCGTACAGCGGATAACCGAGATGCTTAAGCCTTGCAACGGCGGTCTGCGGCGCCAGGTCGCGCGGCGCATAGGCCCGCTGGGCGCCGTCACTCAGCAGGATGACGCCCAAAAGTCGTTTGCCCGCTTCGTTATCCAGTGCATCCTTGAGCGTAGCGCCGATGGCTGTCTGCTGGCCCGTTGGCTTGTCGGGAAGCTGGAGCTTGCCCCCCTCGGCGGCAACGTCGTGCAATTCGGCGTCGAATGTGTACGTTTTCAGCTCAAAGTCGCGAGTAAGCTTCTTCAGTGCGCCGCCCGCATCGCCTACCGCGCCGCGCAAAGCCTCCCACCGAGTCTTTCCGCCCACAGCGTCGGGCACGGACATACTCCGGGACTGGTCGGCCAGCACGATCAACGTCGCCGCCTGCTTCTTGGTCTGGGTGTAGATCAGTGTCGGACGGAGCATGGCTATGGCAACGAGCGCAACGACGGCTGCGCGCAGCATCGCCAGCATCACGCGCTGCCATCGCCCCGTCCGCTGTCGGCTTGGCCCAAACCACAGCAGTCCCGCCAGCGCGAGCCCAATGACGGCTACGAGCAGGTAGCTGTCGAAGACGGGATTGAGCGTCAGGTGAGGCATCGGAGGACGGATGATTATTGGTTTACGATTGATGATCGACGCTGGCGTGGAATCCGATGGTTCGCTTCGGCTTGGCCGGCGGCTCCATCAGTTGCCGAATGGCGTCGAAGACAAGCTTGAACTGATTGTCGTACTTCTTCTCCAAGGCATCGACTTTGCGGGCCAGCTCCGCCTGCGAAAGCAGTATCTGGCGCAGCCGCACGAACGCCCGCACAATTTCGACGTTCACCGCCACCGCTCGCGGGCTGCGCAACACACTGGAGAGCATGGCCACCCCCTGTTCGGTGAAGGCGTAGGGCGAAGAACGCCGAGCTCCGCCCCATTCGGAGGAACTTGAAATCACAATTTGTGATTTCAAGTTGCGCCACTCGTCGCGGTCGAGTTGGAACATGAAGTCCTCAGGAAACCGCTCAATGTTGCGTTTGACCGCCTGAATTAATGCCCGCGGCTCTACGTCGTAAAGCGTCGCCAAATTATGGCTTAACATCACCTTCTGGCCGCGAATCAAGAGAATCGATTGCTCGATTCGCTCTCTTGGAATGGACAATTGGTTTTCCGGCATTGATCGTTCCTCTCCTGTCCCAGAATGCTTGCAGTGGGCGGTCGGTTTGAAGTTAATCTTGGTTCCTTGATCGGCGCACCAGTTGGACGCCACCGCACACGGTCACGGCTCCGAGCACCAATTGAACGATTCCGCGAACTACCTCACCACACAGACAAAGCCCGATTGCTTGAATGTGAGTATTGCCCCAATAATGACCACAAGCCCACCCACAAATTAACCCCATGATGCAAACTGCCCGACTGCCCGGACTTTGAGGTCACAATTCGTGACCTCAAAGAAACGAATCGCACCTACTCCCTGTAAAACCGGTTTGCCACCAACAATTCCACTCCCAGGAATAACGCTAGGAGCACGATCAGTGGCGGGTAAAGCTCGCGGCCCGTCCGGCCAAGGCTAATGTCGCGGTCGATTTGCTGCGTGTTGCGGGCGAGGCGGTATCGCACGGGCCCAAAAACGCTGGCCAACTCCGAGTCCGCGAGCCGGTTGAGGTCCGTTTGGCCTGCGGCGTAGTTTACGCTGAAACCAAGGTTGGGGCCAGCGACGCCACCCGCCTGAAGCCGGTAGTTGCCGATGGCGTCGGTTGTGCTAATCGGCAACTCTCGGCGACTAAGATCGGCTGGGTACGGCGATGTCTGACCGTCGGGGGCAAACAGCATAAAGCTGCGACGGCGCGCGGCCGCGTCCAGTTGCAGCACGGCCGTCTCGCCCGCCAAATAGTTGAGCTGCTGAGTGCTGCTGCCGACCAAGTAAGCGGCTGTCTGATTGGCGAGTATCAGAAACGGCCAAGCCTCGCCGACCGGGAGCATGTTCCAAGGGCTTTGGCTGGGTCGATCGGAAACGGGCGTGGTCATGGTCAGCGCACGTCCCTGGCCGACAGCCCGCTCAAGCAACGCCGGTCGACCGTCGCTAAAGGGAAGCACCACGCCGACGCCCTTGGCGAGCTTCTCGAACTCCCAATAACGGAAGACGGGGAACATCTCCCACGGGATCGTGCCGGCCTGCCGCCGGAATGGGGAAAGAATCGGATGCTGGAAGTCCTGCGGTGAGAGCCAGAGATCGCCCTCCGGTCGCCGGGCCTGACGCAAGAGCTTGCCGGCCAGCAGTTCCTGCGCCTCGGGGGCGTTGAACGATTCCATCGGCAACGCGTTGCGGCCGAGGAATACGGCGACGCCGTGACCTTCCGACGCAAAATCAGTCAATCGTCGCCACGTGGCTGGCTCCAAGGGCGTCGGATCCAGCACGCACACGGCGGCGTAATTGCTCAGAGGCCGCTTGGCCAGTTCTCCAAGGTCGCAAATCTCGCAATCGAACCGAGCTTGCCCACGCTTACGGAAAACGTCGGGGGCCAGGGCCTCCGTAAGAAAAAGGGCGTAGCTCTCTGCCGGCTTCGGCGCGGCAATCAACACGCGCCATGCCGGCTTCACCTCGACGGTGAAGTAGCGCGTGTCGTCCGCCGCTAGGCCGTCTTGACCTACGATCCGCAAGTAACCCTGATGTGTGCCAGGCCCGAGATCGCCGATGCGAAACTCGACCGGCCGCAGCTCACCGGCCGTCGCCTGGCAGGTCTGTTCGGCCCGCTTCTGCGGCTTGCGTTCGCTGTCGAGCAAGTACAACTCGACGGTTCGCGGAGCGGCCGCGCCGACACAGGAAACGGCCGTTTCGATTCCGAGCGAACTGCGGTTCGAGAGAACGTCGCCCGACAGTCGCAGCTCGCTCAACCCATAGTCGACCGGATTGGCAACGCCAACATCCACAATATAGACGCCGCAATCGTTCAGAGCGGCGATGCTCTTCTGCATTCCCGAAACCTGATCGGTTGGCCACGCGCCGCGGCTCAGGTCCGTGAAGATGTAAATTTCCTTCCGGTCGAGCTTGCTTTGCCGCAGCAACTTGACGGCGGCATCGATAGCCACCGGCAACGGCTGCGAGTTAGCCACACTCTCAAGCCGCTGGAGGCGGTCACGCGCGGCTCCGCGGTCCGGCTGAAAGGCCGCCGGCGACCCGAGCCGCGTATCCAAGACAGCGATCTCGCTCTGCTCCGGCAGTTGCCGGATCAACCATTGCCCGAATTCGCGAGCGGCGTCCAAGCGTGTGCGATTGTCGTGGCGATACTGCATTCGCGGCGCGGCATCAAAGACCATCGCAGCGGCGACCGGAGCCTCTTGACTGCCCAACGCGCCGCCCAGTTTCACAGACGGCCGGGCCAACGCAAAGGCCAGCAGGCCGATGATCGCCGCTCGGAGCAGCAGCAGGAGGAGGTGCCGTAGCTTCAACCGCCGACGGTTCGCGTCATGGCGGGTCTGGATGAACCGGATCGCCGGGAACTCCAGGCGGGTCGGCTTTTTGCGCATGATCAGGTGCAGAACGATCGGCACCGCGATCAGCACGCTCCCGGCCAGAAGTGATAGATGAAGAAACGTCATACGGTGCGTTCGCTATCGAGACGCGGATCGCACGGAGCATCGCCCGAACACCAGGAAGCAAACTCAATTGCAGCCTTTCCGTGTCCTCTGCTCGCGTCCGTGGCGCTCGCTTGTCCTTTCTACGCTCGCTCGCTCCTCCGCATCAGATACTCCGCCAGCGCCCGGTCGAACCTCATGCTGGTGTCGAGCGGGACGTAGTCGACGCCGGCCTGGAAACACTCGCGGCGGTAGTGGTCGCGGAACGACTCGACTTCGTCCAGGTACGCCCGGCGGAACCCGTCGGCGTCCAAGGCCAGGCGTTGGTGACTTTCCGGCTCCTCGAACTCGACCATGCCGTCGAAGGGGAATCGAACCTCGGCCTCATCCAAGATATGGAACAGGATCACATCATGCCCGCCGTGCCGCAGACGGTACAGGGCCTGGAGCACCGGGCCAGGGTCGGCCAGCAGGTCGGAGAAAACCATCACCAGGCTTGCATGGCGAAGCATGGCGGCGACCTGGATCAGACTCTGTGCGATGTCGGTCTCGCCTTCCGGCTTTAGGTTGGCCAAAAGCGACAGCACGTCGCCAATCTGACGCCGTCGGGCTTTGGGCCGCAGACTGTGCCGGATGCGCTTGTCGAACGTCAACAGCCCGACCGGGTCCTGTTGCTGAATCATCAAATAGCACAAGGCCGCTGCAAGGCATATCGCGTAATCAAACTTGGTCAGTTCCTGCCGATAGGTGTAGCCCATCGACCGGCTGAGGTCCATCACCAAGTAGCCGGTGATGTTGGTTTCGGCCTCGAACTTTTTGACGTAGTACTTGTCCGTCTTCGCGTACACCAGCCAATCGATGTCCTTCGGGTCGTCGCCGGGTGTGTACTTCCGATGCTCGCTGAACTCGACCGAAAAACCGTGGAACGGGCTGGCATGCAGGCCGTGCAAGAAGCCCTTCACGATGAACTGCGCGCGCAGATCCAGCCGCTTGATCTGCCGGATCACCTCGGGCTTCAGGTAGTTTTCAACGGTCGACATGGGAGGAGTTGAGAGCTAAGGGTCGAGTATCGCCAGTCCGTGTCCGGACTCGCCGCTCTCCACTATTTTTCGTACTTCGGAATCACCGGCGGCGGCGTCTCTCGAATGAGCCGCTCGATCAGGTCCTCGTTGGTCAATCCTTCGGCCTGCGCTTGGAAGTTCGTGCTGACGCGATGACGTAACACGGGAATCGCCACACGCTGCACGTCCTCGATGGCGACCGAGAACCGGGCGTCCATGGCCGCCATCGCTTTGCCGCCTTGAATGAGGAACTGTCCGGCTCGCGGGCCTGCGCCCCAGTCGACCAATTCCTGCACGAACTTGGGCGCCGTCGGGTCTTTGGGACGCGTCGCGCGGATCAGCCGCGAGACATACTGGACGATGTACTCGCTGACGGCCACCTTGTTAACCAGGTTTTGCACGCTCAGGATCGCCTTTCCCGAAAGCACCTTCCGGACCTCGGGCCGCTCGCCACGCGTGGTGGAGGCCAGAATCCGCTGCTCCTCATCGGCCGAAGGGTAATCGACCTTGATGTTGAACATGAAGCGGTCCAATTGCGCCTCTGGCAGCGGATACGTCCCCTCCTGCTCGATCGGGTTTTGCGTGGCGATGGTGAAAAACGGATCGGGCAAGGCATAGGTCTGTTGCCCAACCGTCACCTCGCGTTCCTGCATCGCCTGGAGCAGCGCCGCTTGCGTTTTCGGCGGCGTACGGTTGATTTCGTCGGCCAGCAAAATATTCGTGAATACCGGGCCTTCAACGAAGCGAAAATCTCGCCGCCCCCGCTCGTCCT
>JAJFUI010000358.1 GCA_021372555.1 Planctomycetaceae bacterium
GCGAATGGCCTCGGGCGTGTAGCCGCGGCGGCGCAGGCCGCAAATGGTCGGCATTCGCGGGTCGTCCCAACCGCTGACGCGTCCCTCCTTGACCAATTGCAGCAAGAACCGCTTGCTCATCACCGTGTAGGTCAGATTGAGACGGGCGAACTCGATCTGCTGTGGCGCGAAAATGCCCAGCTCGCGAATGTACCAGTCGTAGAGCGGGCGGTGGTTCTCGAACTCGAGCGTGCAAATCGAATGCGTGATCCGCTCGATCGAATCGCACTGCCCGTGGGTGAAATCGTACGTCGGATAGATGCACCAAGTGTCGCCCGTGCGATGATGCGTTGCACGCAGGATTCGGTACATGACCGGGTCGCGCATGTTCAGGTTGGGCGAGGCCATGTCGATCTTCGCCCGCAGCGTCTTGGCGCCATCGGGGAACTCGCCGGCCTTCATCCGCTCGAACAGGTCGAGGTTCTCTTCGATCGACCGGTCGCGGTAGGGGCTGTTCGTGCCCGGCGTGGTCAACGTGCCGCGCGTCTCGCGAACCTGATCGGCGTCGAGATCGCAGACGTACGCCTTTCCGGCCTTGATCAGTTGCAGCGCCCACCCGTAAATCTGCTCGAAGTAGTCGGACGCGTAGAAAAGCCGGTCTTGCCAGTCGAAGCCCAACCAGCGGACGTCCTCCATGATCGAATCGACGTACTCGACGTCCTCTTTGCACGGGTTCGTGTCGTCGAACCGCAGGTTGCAGAGGCCGTCGAAGTCGCGGGCGATGCCGAAGTTCAAGCAGATCGACTTGGCGTGGCCAATGTGCAGATAGCCGTTCGGTTCCGGCGGGAACCGCGTTTGCACGCGGCCGGCGTGCTTGCCCGTGCGGTTGTCCTCGCGAATGATCTCGCGGATAAAGTCGGTGGCTGTTGGTCGATCAGCGGGTGAGTTGTCCGTACCCATTCTGTTTCTATCTTTCCGCCTCGCTTCGGTTTTTCCGACCGGGCATTGGGCGAATGTGTCGTCGTGGTGTGCCGGGCCGTCGGTACGTGCGTCGTCCGAAGTGCCTGAAAGCCCAGCAGTTACGTTGCCGAATTGTACTTTACGCGCCGCCACCAGACAAGTGATTGTGCGGTCAAACGCCGCTGCGTGGGATTTCGACGCCGCTAAGAACGACCAAAACGACACATCCTAGCGGAGTTTGCCTTCCGCGACCAAGCGCGCGAAGTGGGCGAACGAGCGGTCATACGTCTGCTCCGCTTCCGGTGGAAAGAAACATCCCGGCAACTCGCCGGCCCCAAGATGGTAGCTGACGCACTCGCAGCAGATTCCCTTCCGAGGGCAAGACGAGTAGCTGCATGTGCATTGCTTCTGATTCTTGGTCTGTTTGCAGTCCATAGGTCACCGCATCTTCTGAAAGGAGGCCGGCAACCAGGGTGGCCCACACGGGATCGTCTCCGTTGTGCCAGCCCTGGTTCATTCAGTCAGATTTATTAACAACGTGACCACGGGCGGACGATCCACCCGTGGTCACAAATGGTCGCGGTTTGTCGCGTTACTCGCGGACCAACTTGTGGAACCGCTCGATGATCTTCTTGGTGATGGGACCGGGGGTGCCATCGCCGATCACGCGACCGTCGATCTTTACGACCGGGATGAGCTCCGCGCCGGAGCCGGTCAGGAAACACTCGTCGGCCACGTAGGCGTCGAACTTGGTCAGCGGTGTCTGACAGACCTCAATGCCCATCTTTTCGGCCAGCTCGATGACCGAGTTGCGCGTGATGCCTTCGAGGATGCCGGCGTCGGGACCGGGCGTGCAGAGCTTGCCCTTGCGAACAAAAAAGATGTTGTCGCCCGTGCATTCAGCCACTTCGCCCTTCTGGTTGAGCAACATGGCCTCGATGCAGCCGGCGTTGCTCGCCTCGATCTTCGCCAGAATGTTGTTCAGGTAGTTCATCGACTTGACCCGCGGGCTCAGTGCGGCGGGCGGCATGCGCTGAACGCTCGAAGTGACGATGTCGAGTCCCTTCTGATACCAGTCGGCCGGGTAGAGCGCGATCGAGTCGGTGATAATGATGATCGACGGGCGGGCGGCCTTGTTCGGGTCGAGACCCAGCGAGCCGACGCCGCGGGTGACCAGCAAGCGAATGTAGCCGTCCTTGATGTTGTTGACGGCCAGCGTGTCGACGACCGCCTTGGCCAGGTCCGCTTTGGTCATCGGGATCTCGAGGGCGATGGCCTTCGCCGAATCCCACAGCCGATCGAGATGCTCGTCCAGCCGGAACACTTTGCCGACGTAGCAGCGGATGCCTTCAAAAACGCCGTCGCCATAGAGCAGGCCATGGTCGTAAACGCTAATCTTCGCGTCTTCTTTGTCGTACAGCTTGCCGTCGATGTAGATCTTCAGGGACATGATGGATTAAGACTCGGGACTTGGGACTTGGAACTTGGTATGGTGGGGCGGCCAGCCGGCTCGATGCCCAGGCATCGGTTACTTATCTTCCGAAGAACCAGCGGACGTACAAGTAGAGGAGAGCGGACGTCAGTGAAACCAAGCTTGCCAACGCCCAGAGCAGTCTTTCCGCTCTCTTATATCTCGTCACCGCAAGTTCAAACTTCTTGCGGTGCGACTGGACAGCTTGTTCGCGTTTCTCGGGCGGCCAATCTCCCTCCTCGCCTGACATTGGCGGGCTCCCGCTCCCTACTCGACGATCCTGCCGTCGGCCAAGCGGACGATACGGTCCGCCTGATTCGCGATGGAAAGGTCGTGTGTGACCATCACTATAGTGACGTTCCGCTGGCGGTTCAAGTCCCGGAGAATGCGGATGATTTCCACCCCGGTGCTCTGATCCAGGTTGCCGGTGGGCTCGTCGGCGAGCAGCAGCTTGGGGTCGGCCACCAATGCGCGGGCGATGGCCGCACGCTGCATCTCGCCGCCCGACAACTCCCGCGGGCGGTGCTTCAAACGATGGCTCAGTCCGACCAGCCCGAGCAATTCCTCGGCTCGGCGGCGATGGGCACGACGGCGGCTCAGGTACGTCCACACGCCCTCGGCAATCATTAGCGGCGAGAGCACATTTTCCAGCGTTGTCAGCTCCGGCAGGAGGTGATAGAACTGGAAAATCATGCCGAAGTCGTGGTTCCGCAGGGCATCGCGGCCAGCGGCCGGCAGGTTGTCGATTCGCCGACCACCATAGTAGATTTCGCCTCGATCCGGCGCATCGAGCGTGCCGAGCAGATGCAGCAGCGTGCTCTTGCCGCAACCGCTTTGACCGACGATGGCGAGGAACTCCCCTGCCCGAACGCTCATGCTGACGCCGCGCAGCACCGGGACTTCCGTCGCTCCTTTCCGATAGCTCTTGTGGAGATCGATCGTCAGAAGCTGATCGGGAGAAGGGTTCAGGGTTTGGGGTTTGGGGCTCAGAGTTTGCGCATCGCTGGGCGGTGAAGCAGCCTGCCGTGCGTCGTCGAGGCTGAGCCCTGATCTCTGATGCCGGACCCCTGAAGTCCGACCCTTGAAAGCTGAACCTTTACTCATAGCGCAGAGCCTCGACCGGATGGAGCCGCGCGGCGCGGCGGGCTGGCAAAATGCTTGCGGCCACGGCAATGGCCAATGCTCCCAACACGATACATAGAACCGTCTGGGGCAACACAACCGTCGGAATCTTGTAGAAGTAGTAGATCGACGGATCGAACACGGGGCGGCCGTTCAACCAGCCGACGAACTTCGCGATTTCGTTGATATAGCGGACGACGAGCAGGCCGGCGATCATGCCAACGCCCGAGCCAACCAAGCCGAGCGACAGCCCGTAGCCGAGGAAGATGCCCATCACCCCGTGTCGCGATGCGCCGAGGGACTTGAGGATGCCGATGTCGCGTGTCTTCTCGACGACGATCATGTAGAAGATCGCCAGGATGCCGAAGCCCGCTACCGCGATGATGAAGAACAGCAGGATGTTGAGGACCGTGATCTCCATTTCGACAGCGCTCAGCAGGCTGACTTGCATGTCCCGCCACGTGGAAACGCTGTAAAGTTCGCGGGGAAACGCCGCTTGCAGCTTGTCGCGGACCACCTGCGGATCGACCCCCGGCTTCACCTTGATCTGGATGGCGTTGACCTGGCCCACGCCGGTCGTCGGGTCGATCATGCCGCGAAGCTCTTGCAACTTGCGAAGTGGCACGAAGACTAGCTTGCCGTCCGAGTCGGCCATTTTGCTCTCGTAGAAGTCGACGACGGTAAAGTCGTCGCTGGTTGCCTTGGGCGGCTGACCGTTTGTGGGGAAGGTAAGCTTGATGTCATCGCCCGGCAGGAGCCGGAACCAGTCTGCCCCGTCGTGAGCGCGATAGCTGACCAACGCGATGCCGATGACAACGCCAGTGTTCTGCTGCTTTGCCGGGTTGAAGACATTTTCCTGCGCTGGCATGTCCGGAAACATGCGGGCCCCAAACGGATCGCCACTGTCGCCGTTCGTCGTCCGGGCTTTAGCCGCTCCTGCGCCGTTGGTGGTTCCGGCTTTGCTCGGCCCGGTGTTCGTAGTCCCGGCTTTAGCCGACTTCTCGCCCGCTTGCTGTGCTGGCAGTTTAGCTCCGGGTTGTTGGGGTGGCAGTTGGACTGCCGCCCCGTCGTTTGATCCAGCCGAGTTCCGTCGCTGCTCATAATGCCGCTGAAACTCCATCAGCCGGGCCATTTCGCGGCGGCGTTCCCAGCCGGCCTGACGCATCTGCTTGCGGTCGGGCGCCTCGGGACCGGACTGATGATCGCGAACGTCGTAACCGGTTTCCCGCAAATCGAAACTCATCGCCGCGCGGTTTGCTGGGTGCTGCAAGTACCGGCCGAATCCGCTGACGAGACTCTGCGTCTTCTCGTCGATGCCGATCAGTTCGACCTGCCGCGTGACCCAATTGCCACGAAACTGGTAGTTCAGAATTGCCTCGGTCACCACAGTGGGCGACATCGCCTCGATCTGATCTCCAGCCACCTTCCGAATCTGCTCTTCATGAAGCGAAGCGTCGCGCATCCCTTCGAGCGACACACTCGCGAAGACCAGATCCGAATAGATCGAGTGCAGCCGGTCCTGCATCTCGCTGCCGAAGCCCTGCATCACGCTGTTGACGACAATCATCGTCGCCACGCCAAGCGTCACGCTAATGACCGACGCCAACGCGATGTAGCGAGTGCGGAGGTAACGCCAGCAGAGCAGGAGTTTGTACATGGAATGAGGATTGTCGATTAGTGGTTGCTGATTGTTCCAACTCCGTACGCTCAGTGCTTCGTACTACTCGGCTTCTTCCGGCTTCGCCTTTCCGCCTTCCCCGGTTACGTCCGTTTCCGGCCTTAAGAGCGGGAACAAGATCACATCGCGAATCGACTGCGAATTGGTTAGCAGCATTACCAGGCGGTCGATGCCGATGCCCAGTCCTCCGGCCGGCGGCATGCCGTGCCTCAGGGCGCGGATGAAATCGTGGTCCATCTTGGCCATCGACTCCTCCTCCGGAAGCCCATCGAGTTGCTTTGTGAAAAGCGCCTCCTGAAGGTCCGGGTCGTTCAGTTCCGTGTAGGCGTTGGCGACCTCCATGCCGTGGATAAATAGCTCGAACCGCTCCGCTACCGCTGGGTTTGTCGTCTTCCGCTTCGTCAGTGGGCAGATGCTGGCCGGATAATCGGTCACAAAGATGGGGCCGACGAGAGCGTCTTCCACCTTTTCCTCGAAAACGAAGCTCTTAACCACGTCAGGGTGCTTGCCGGCCGCGTTGAATTCCAACTGCTCGGCAAGCTTGCGAATGCCCTCGACGTCGTCGGCGGCCAGTCCGGTGTGTTCGGTGAACAGTTCGTCGTACGTCTTCCGCGCGAATGGCGGCGTGAAATCAATCTGCTTGTCGCCCCAGGGGAGGATGAGCGAGGGCTGAGGGGCCGTCGAGTCTCCTCTGTGGCCTTCGGAGAGGGGGCCCCGGTTCATCGCCGCGATTGCTTCGACGATGGCTGCCTCGGTTAGGTCCATCATCGTCTCGTAGTTGCCGTAGGCTTGGTAGACCTCGAGCATCGTGAACTCGGGGTTGTGCCGCGCGTCGAACCCTTCGTTGCGATACACGCGGCCAAGCTCGTAGACCCGCTCGACGCCGCCTACTAGGAGCCGCTTCAGATGCAGCTCCAACGCGATGCGAAGATAGAGATCGATGTCCAGCGCGTTGTGGTGGGTAATGAACGGCCGCGCGGCAGCTCCGCCGGCAATGGCGTGGAGCGTCGGGCCTTCGACCTCCACGAAACCACGGGCACCCAACGTGTTGCGGATCGACTGGACGATCTTCGTGCGGCGCAGGAAGCGGTCGAGGACGCCGTCCGTGTGGATCAGGTCCAGATAGCGCATACGCTGTCGCAGTTCCGGATCGGCCAGCCCTTTGTGTTTCTCGGGCGGAGTGGCCAACGATTTGCTCAAGAACGTGAGCTTCTCGGCGAAGATCGTTATCTCGCCGGTCCTCGTGCGGCGCAACTCGCCGTCGATGCCAACAATGTCGCCCAGGTCGAAGCATTGAGCCAGAGCGAATCTCTCGTCGCCAACCTGGGCCTTGCCAATCATCACCTGAACCGTTCCCGACCAGTCGCGTATTTGGAGCCAATGGACCTTGCCGGACGGCCGGCGGAGCACGATTCGACCGGCGGCCCGGACTTTGGGGCCAGTCTGTTCGGCATGGGCGGGGTCTCCGTCGGTGGCTGGCACGACCTTGATCTCGTTCTCGCGGGCACGGATGTCGCCGATGCGCTGGTGGCCGTCGAACCGAGAGCCCCACGGGTCAACGCCCAGTTCGCTTATTTTCCGCAGTTTCTCGCGTCGCGCTGCCTCCAAAGCGGTTTCGCTGGGGGCCGGCTGGTTCTGTGTGGGCTCACTCATCCGGAAAACTCGCAAAAAGACGAAGATTGGCAAACACTACGGCGTGGGGGCATTGTAATGGAACGGGAAACTGGGTCAACGTCAACTCGTCCGGAGCCGCTTTGCGCAGCCGCCGCGTGTTGGATCGGCCGGTTGCAGGCCGGGCTGGCGAAACGCGGGACCACGAACTGCCCAGCCACTTGCGAAAGCATCCGCCTTGCGCGAAAATTCCCACTTCCCGCAACCAAGGAGCAAATAATGTCTCGACCCGTAACGATCTTTACCGGCCAATGGGCGGACCTTCCCGTGGCCGAGTTGGCCCGCAAATGCAGCGAGTTCGGCTACGACGGCCTCGAGCTGGCTTGCTGGGGCGACCACTTCGACGTCCAAAAGGCCCTGAACGAAGACGACTATTGCGCCAAGAAGCGGGCGCTCCTGGAAAAGAACAACCTGCAAGTGTTTTCGATCAGCGGGCACCTGGTTGGCCAAGCGGTGCTCGACAACATCGATGCCCGGCACAAGGCGATCCTGCCCGCCCACGTTTGGGGCAACGGCGATCCCGCCGAGGTGAACGCCCGGGCTGCCGAGGAACTGAAGGACACCGCTCGCGCCGCTCAGAAACTTGGCGTCAGTGTGGTCAATGGGTTCACCGGTTCAAGCATCTGGCACCTGCTGTATTCGTTCCCGCCGGCGTCGCAGGAAATGATCGACGAGGGCTTCGAGCTGTTGGCCGAGCGATTCAACCCTATCCTGGACGTGTTCGGCGAGTGCGGCGTCAAGTTTGCCTTGGAAGTGCACCCGACGGAAATCGCCTTCGACCTTTATACGGCCGAGCGGGCGCTGGAAGTGCTCAATTATCGCGAGGAGTTTGGTTTCAATTTTGACCCGAGCCATTTAATGTGGCAGGGTGTCGATCCGGTTGAGTTCATCCGCGCGTTCCCCGATCGCATTTACCACGTTCACATGAAGGACGCCATTGTGACGCTCAACGGTCGCAGTGGCATTCTCGGCAGCCATCTGAACTTCGGCGATCCGCGCCGCGGCTGGGACTTCCGCTCGCTGGGCCGTGGCGGCGTGAACTTCGAGGAGCTCATCCGCGCCTTGAACACTGCCGGCTATGCAGGCCCGCTATCCGTCGAGTGGGAAGACAGCGGCATGGACCGCGACCGCGGCGCCAAGGAAGCCGTCGACTTTGTTCGCAGGCTCGACTTCGAGCCGAGCCGCGTGGCGTTTGACGCCGCCTTCGACAAGGAAGAGCAGGCGAAGTAAAGGCGAGAGCGGACAATCCAGAGGGTCAAGGGGAGGTATTCGGCTCGATACCCGCGATTGTTCTAGTGCGACCTCCATGAAGTGCTTG
>JAJFUI010000053.1 GCA_021372555.1 Planctomycetaceae bacterium
GCAGGCGATGGAAAGCCCCGAGCGGCAGATCATCCGAGAAGTGCTCGAAGCGAACAACTGGAGCCGCACCGCCACGGCCAGCACGCTGGGCATCAACCGCACCACGCTCTACAAGAAGATGAAGCGGCTCGGCCTCGAAGACGTCGCCGTCGCCATGGGACGGTAAGTTTTCTTGGCTCGTAGTCGTGGTGCGCCCTTTGCTCCGACCCTCCGTGGCTCTCCACTAGCCATCGACGCGGCCTAGTTCTTCTTTGGCGGAGGAGGCGGCGGGGGTGGCTTTTGCCGATTCTGTGGCGGTCCGTTGCGGCCAGCTTGCACAGCGCCGTCAGAGGGAGGCACAGCCTTGATGACACGCGGCAGGGGCTGGGGAAATTCGCGGCCCATAAACACTCCGGCAAAGTCTGAGCCGTCTTCACGTCCGCTTCGGAGGCGCTGGTGGAGGCGCGGGTTTTGCAACGTTTGTTGGTGGGGGACCGTTATAGCCGCGAGTCATAAGGCCCGAGCCGTCGGCGGTGCGCGTCGCGACTCTAGTCTCTTTCGGCGACCGACGAATCGGAGATGACATCGTAGACCTCACCCTCTAGCTGTTTCTGAACGCAAGAAAACCACACGAGCAATTATAGCTGGTGCTGCGATGCGTTTCCATCCTCATCATTCGTCATCTTCAGGAATTCGACCATCTCCACATCCTTTGCCGGGATCAGGATTGACTTGACGTTCTCGAGTTGCGTTGGCTCGTTGTCCTCCGACAGCCAACTGGCGTCCATCAACACGAAATGCCCGCAGTCGCATTGGTTCGGCCACTCGCAGGGCCAGCCAAGAATCCGCCTGTTTCCGGCGAGGTGAAGAACAACATACACTTGGTTCTCCGCCAGCGCACTGAACCACTCCGACGGATAGGATGGTTGATAGGTTATGCCTAATCGCTGCAATAGTGGGTGGATCCAGTTGTTGTTCGCTGCTGCAGAGTAGACCAGCCCAAATGCGATCGCAACAATCATCGATGTTGTGAACGAGCCATTATCGGTCCACTCCCCGAAGCCGTAGGCGACTCTGCCAAGGAAGAACAATGACTCACGGATCGCAAGCACAAGAACCTGGATGATGCCGGTGAATATGAGGGCTTGCACAGTACGCTCAAAGGGCGACAATCGAGCATAAGCTGTGAGTGCATAAAATATCCATGCCGTGACAAAACCCGGCAGGAGAGCATAGACAACCTTAATGACGTCCGAACTCGGAATGTCCATTTGACAACCCCAGAAACGTCAGTGTGATGCTTCATGATTCACGCGTGACATATCTACGTCGAATTGGCCGTATGATACCATATCGTGTACACGTGTCAACATCCGACCGATCAACCGATGGAGGAACCCGGTGACTGACGTGGAAACCATCGCTGCCTTCCTGGAACAGCTCGCTCCTTGCCGCTTGGCCGAGGACTGGGACAACGTCGGGCTGCTGGTCGGCCGACGGGAGCAGGCGGTCAAGAAGATCATGACCTGCCTGACCGTGACGCCCGCCAGCGCGGCG
>JAJFUI010000333.1 GCA_021372555.1 Planctomycetaceae bacterium
CTAACAAACCGCGTCATGAAGTCGAATGCCCTGAGCAGATTACTCTTGCCAGAGGCGTTCGAGCCGTAGATGGCAATGGATTTCAAGAGCGAGAACTTCCCGCGATCCACCACATGATCGCGGTGAGTGTCGTCCTTGGCGGCTTCCAGCGAAAGCGTCTGTTCCTCGGCAAACGACCGGAAGTTCTCCACCGAAAAGCTAATCAGCATCTTGGCTAACCTTGAAGCAGGTCCCCCGTAACCGTTCAATTATAGCCCGTTTCTGTGTCGCGAACATGCCATCCTTGCGGAATATCTGCAGAAATGACTGCTTCGGGTTGGATTTTAGATGAGACCCACCCGTAAGCGGCATTCCCCTAGGCATGATCGCCTCACTCTACAGCCGAATCACGGTCGTGCCGCTCAACCGCCGAATTAGACGTCGCATCTCTAGCACGCTGATGGTCGATAGCACCTGTGGGACGGGCAGGCCGGTGTCGACAACGAGTTGATCGATCGGCGTGGCTTCGGTGTGGACCGCCGCAAGGACCTGCTGTTCCAGTTCGTTCAAAAGCAACTCGGCCGGATGGTGGATCATCTGGCCGTCGTCGCGAGGCGCGGCCTCGACCAGTGGGCCAAGCTCCTCCAACACATCGTCCACCGATTCGACCAGTTTGGCCCCATCGCGCAACAACCGATGGCAGCCTCGCGACGCCCGGCTGTCGACGTTCCCCGGAACCGCGAAGACCTCGCGACCTTGTTCCATCGCGTGGTGGGCGGTAATCAGAGCGCCGCTCCGCTCGGCCGCCTCGACGACGACCACGCCCAGCGAAAGTCCGCTGATCAGGCGGTTTCGCTGCGGAAACATGCCGGCCAGCGGCTCGGAACGCGGCGGGGCCTCGCTGATCACCGCCCCCTGTGCCGCGACCTCGGCGGCCAGCTCGTCGTGTTCTGGTGGATAGATGTTCAAGACGCCGCTGGCCAGCACGGCGATGGTCCGTCCGCCGGCCGCCAAGGCCCCGCGGTGGGCGGCGGCGTCGATGCCGCGTGCCAAGCCGCTGATGACCGTCAACCCGGCGCGGACCAGCCCACCGGCGAGCCGCTCGGCCTGCCGCAAGCCATACTGGGTGCCATGTCGCGTGCCGACGATGCCAACCGCCAGCACATCGTCCGGCTTCATCTTGCCGCGAACGAAAAGAACGCCCGGCGGATCGTGAATCTCCCGCAGCGGCCGGGGATAACCGGCATCGGCCTCGGTGAAGATGTCGATGCCTCGCTCTTGGCACAAGGCGATTTCGGCTTCAACGTCGATCTCGCGATCGTCGCCAGCGATCTTGTGCACCAGTTTGGGCCCGACGCCCTGCACTTCGCGCAGCTCGCTCGGCGCGGCCGCCAATACCGCCCTCGCCGATCCGAACCGCTCCAGTAGCCGACCGCGGATCGTGGGGCCGACGCCGGGCGTCAGGCAGAGACGCAAAACGTCGATGCGGCTGTCTTCGGAGCACTCGTCATGATCGTGAGCCGCGTCGGTCATAGAAGCCCTTCGACAAATGGGTTCCCCATGTCATCTAGCACAGCCACGATGTCCGTCGGTGACACATCGCTAACGAGTTCCGCATGGCCAAGGCCGGTTGGCAGCACGAACTGGAGCCGCCCATACTCTACCTTCTTGTCATGCATCATTGCATCGAGGATTTGCTGCGGCTCGAACTGGGGCGTCGCAACCGACAGCCCGAACGTCTCCAGCAGGCGTTGTAGACGAGTTGTGAACTGCCCATCGACACGCCCCACGCGCTGGGCCAATCGTGCGGCACAAACCATTCCGATGGCCACTGCCTCGCCGTGCAAAAGCGGGCCGCAGTTGCCAGTCTCGTCTCCCTTGGGGAGAGGGCTAGGGTGAGCGCCGCGCGACGAGGTGTCGGCACCCGGCCTTCCGACCTTTGACCTCTGACCTCTGACCTCTGACTTTTGACCTCTGTCAGCCGCCCTCACCCCCGGCCCCTCTCCCGCAAGCGGGCGAGGGGAGAGCCAGGAGAGCGTCTCAAGTGCGTGGCCGAACGTGTGGCCGAAGTTGAGCACGGCCCGGCGACCTGTCTCATCGCGTTCGTCCTGCTCGACCACATCGGCCTTTAGGCGGCAGCAGCGAGCGAGCACATGAATCAGGGCTTCTTGGTTCTGATCGAGAATCGCCGTCGCGTTCCGTTCCAGATAGTCGAACAGCGCCGAGTCCAGCACCGCGCCATATTTGACGACTTCGGCCAGACCAGCCCGATACTCGGGGACGGGCAGCGTGGCCAGCGTGGCGGTGTCCACCAGCACGCCCAACGGCTGATGGAACGCCCCGAGCATGTTCTTCGCCTCGGGCAAGTTGATGCCGACCTTGCCGCCCGCCGAGCTGTCGACCTGAGCCAGCAGTGTGGTCGGCACCTGCAGAAAGCGCAGCCCCCGTGCGTACGTCGCGGCGACAAAGCCGGCAAGATCGCCTACGACGCCACCACCGACCGCCACCACAACGCTGCGCCGGTCAACGCCGAGGTCGAACATTCCCTGCCAGAGACCGGCTGCGACGTCGAGCGATTTGCTTTCCTCGCCCGGCGTGACGACGATCACATCGACTTCGATGTCTCGCTCGCCCAGGCTTTCGGCCACCTGCATCGCATAGGGTCGATGCACATGCTCATCCGTGATGAGCGCGACGTGGGTAACTCTCGCCCGCTCGGTCAAGAACCGGCCCGCGTCGGCCAAATTGCCAGCGTCAATCTCGATGTCGTAGCTCCGATCAGCCAGATTGACGCGGACGGTTTTCATCGCAGCCTCATGTGGCGTGTTGCAGCCGATCCAGGTCCGCCTCGGTGACAATGACCTTGCGGGCAAAGCCTGCATGAAGCCGCACGTAATCGAGCTCGGCCGCCTCGGCGGGCGCGGCATGCAACCGCCCTTCAAGCTGCCGACGCTGCGCTGCGTCCTGCGGTGCGTTCTTAAGATCAGCGGGCCAGACGGTCTCGGTCTCGATCACCAAGGCGTCACGATACGGGTCAAAAGCATTGGGCATGGCAGCACTGGGGGCACGAGGACGGTAGCCGGCGACGACCGCCGGAAGCGGTCCATTTTACGCCCGATCAAAGGGAAACGCCACCACCTCGGCGATGCTGCGGGCCCCCGCGGCCAGCATCACCAGCCGGTCAAAACCCAGGGCCACGCCAACCGACGCTGGCAACCCCGCTTCCATCGCCTTGAGCAGCCGGCTTTCAACCGGTAGCGCCGGCTTGCCGTCGGCCACGCGCTGCGTGTTGGTCTGCTCGTTCCTGGCCCGAAGTTCCGCCGGATCGAGCAGTTCGTGATACCCGTTGGCCAACTCGACGCCCCGAATGTAGAGCTCAAAACGTTCGGCCACTCGCGAGTCCTCAGGCCGAACGCGGGCCAGCGCCGCTTGACTGGCCGGATAATCGTACAGTAGCGCGGGCCGCTCGGCGCCCAGGTGCGGCTGGATTCGCTCGACCATTAGCAGGTCGAGCCAACCGTCGCGGTCGGCGGCATCCAGGCTGGCCGGGGCGTCGATGCCATACCGCCGCACGGTCGCCACAAGGGCCGCGTCGTCGGCCTCCAGCGGATCGATGCCGACGTAACGCTCGAATGCCTCGCGGTAGCTGATTCGCTCGGCCGCTATGTGGCCGCGATCCTGCGCCCCGTCCGAATGGAGCACCGCTTCGCACAGGTCGCTCGTAAACTGCATCCCCGCTTCAAGACCCTCACCGGGTTGATACCACTCGATGAGCGTAAACTCTGGATTGTGCAGCGGCCCAACTTCGTCCTGGCGAAAGACGCGGGCGACCTCATAAATCCGCCCGCTGCCAGCCGCAAGCATCCGCTTCATGTGGAACTCGGGCGACGTCTGCAGCCAAAGGCGTCTACCG
>JAJFUI010000101.1 GCA_021372555.1 Planctomycetaceae bacterium
GGTGATCGTCCCTGCCTGTGCCATTCGACTTTGCCGGAAAAGAGTGTCTGCGCGATTGTTCCTCCGATAGCATCGGTCGGCGCGACCGGGGCGATTCATCCGGCTTTCACGGGCCCGCCGACAAGACCGTGCTTTCCTAGCTTGACAGGCGTTTTTAGAAAAGTGCCGGCGTTTGGGTTGCCAGCGTTTTCCGGTCCTCGGGCCGCGCGGGGTCTTGCTTTTGCTCCGGCGGTACGGCGTCGAAATCGGGCGCGGTCGGGATTGCGGTAGTCGCCTTCGGATCGACGCTCTTGATCGCCCGCTCTAGCCAATCGATCAGCCGCTCTTGCTGATCGAATGGCCTGCCGGCCGCCTGCCAACTCCGCTTGATCGTGTTCCAGGCCTCCTGGCGTCGGCCGTATTCGTCGACCCGTGCGTAAAACGTCTCGAAGACCTGCTCGCGATAGCGGCGAAGGAGTTTCGCGATGGCGTCTTGCTCTCGCGCGTCGGTTGTTTCAATCGCCTCGCGGAGCACCGCCCAAGTGGCCAGTTTCCGATGAAGCAACCGGTGGACCTTGTCGGCCTCGGCCTTTGCCGGGTTGGATGCAAGCGAGATGGCTGCGGCCTTTTTTTCGCGATCTTCGAGCCGGCGAAGCCACGTCTGCTGCTCGGTCCGGCTCATCTTTGCGAGCCGGCCGAGAACGGGTCGGATGCGATCGGCTCCCGCTTTCTCGTCCTGCGCATCCGCCGCTAACGCTATCGTGGCGGCCGCGGCAACTAACAGGGCACCAATGACTCGCATCGTCGCATCCTCACCATTCGGGCATTATAGCCGCTGGGCAGCCGGAGTGACGAAGGCGGCGCACGGCTTGCCCGTTTGTGGGTTTCGGCATTTTGCGGCACGCGCGCCAATTCAGTTGTCTGCCAGTTTGGCAGCCCGACGTCGCGTTTCAAAGCGTCTTTTGCCACCCCTGGCTTGTGGTTGTCCGGGCCGCGAACAATCCGATTCACGTAAACCTCGTAGTCGCGGGGGTTTATGGCCGGCTGCTTGGCTTTTGGCGCGCCAGTTGCGTTCCTACGGCCCCAATTACGTTCCGCGCGCCTGTTTGGCAGCCTTTGGGCCTTCGAGGAAAACGCAGCCCTCAAACCGAGCGAAGCGAAGAATCCCCCCGGCGATTAGTCATCGCCGTGTCAAAGGCCACGCGACCGTTTACCAAATCACCTATCCATTTCGAGTTTCTGGAGACAACCAGGCATGGCAAAAAAGAAAGAATCGTCCGACCCCAGCAAGATCAAGCTCCAGCCCCTGGGCGATCGCGTGGTCGTCGAACGTGAAGAGTCTGAGACCGTGACCGCCGGCGGCATCGTTCTGCCCGACAGCGCCAAGGACAAGCCCACTCGCGGCAAGGTGGTGAGCATCGGCGATGGCCGCCTCTTGGACAACGGTCAGCGGAGCCAGTTGCAGGTCAAGCCGGGCGACCGCGTCCTGTTTAGTTCCTACGCCGGCGACACCTTCAAGGTTGGCACCCGCGAGCTTCTTCTGCTCCGCGAGGAAGACATCCTGGCCGTCATCGAATAACAACACAGGGTTCGGGGTTCAGGGTCCAGGCTCAGAGAACGTGCGAGTTGCCGTCTGAGCCTGACCCCCGAACCCTGAACCCTCACCCCCGAGAAAATCCACGCATATCCCAAGGAGTTTGAGCCCAATGGCAAAGATGATTGCATTCGATCAAGAAGCTCGCGACGCCCTGAAACGCGGCGTCTCGAAGTTGGCCCAGGCGGTCAAGGTTACGCTCGGCCCCCGCGGCCGCAATGTGATTCTCCAGAAAAGCTTTGGCTCGCCGACCGTCACGAAGGACGGCGTCACGGTGGCCAAGGAAATCGACCTCGAAGACGTCTATGAGAACATGGGCGCCCGCATGGTCCGCGAAGTCGCCAGCAAGACGAGCGACGTCGCCGGCGACGGCACCACCACCGCCACGCTGATGGCCGAGGCGATCTTCAATGAAGGTCTCCGCGCCGTCGTCTCGGGCGTCAACCCGATCCAGTTGAAGGACGGCATGGAGCACGCCGTCGCCGACATCATCGACAAGCTGAAGAGCATGTCGATCTCGGTCAAGAACAAGAAGGAAGAGATCGCCCAGGTCGGCACCGTCGCGGCCAACAACGACTCCGAGATCGGCAAGCTCCTGGCCGACGCCATGGAGAAGGTCGGCAAGGACGGCGTCATCACCGTCGACGAGGGCAAGAGCCTGGCGACCGAGGTCGAGTGGGTCGAAGGCATGCAGTTCGATCGCGGCTACCTGTCGCCGTACTTCGTCACCGACCCGACCAAGATGGAGTGCGTGCTTGAGGACGCCTACATCCTGATCCACGAGAAGAAGCTTTCCAACATCAAGGACATGGTCCCGGTGTTGGAGAAGGTCGTCAACGCCGGCAAGCCGTTGTTGATCGTCGCTGAGGATATCGAAGGCGAAGCCTTGGCCACGCTCGTAATCAACCGTCTCCGCGGCACGCTCAAGGTTGCGGCCGTCAAGGCCCCGGGCTACGGCGATCGCCGCAAGGCCCTGCTCGAAGACATCGGCATTTTGACCGCCGGCCAGCCGCTGTTCGAGAGCCTCGGCAAGAAGCTCGAAAACGTCACCTTGGCCGAGCTTGGCCGCGCCAAGAAGATCGTCATCGACAAGGACAACACGACGATCATCGAGGGCGCCGGCCAGAGCTCTGAGATCAAGGGCCGCATCGATCAGCTCCGTCACGAGATCGAAAACACGACCAGCGATTACGATCGCGAAAAGCTCGAAGAGCGTCTGGCCAAGTTGGCCGGTGGCGTCGCGAAGATCAACGTCGGTGCCGCGACCGAGAGCGAGATGAAGGAGCGGAAGGCCCGCGTCGAGGACGCCTTGCACGCCACCCGCGCGGCCGTCGAGGAAGGCATTCTTCCTGGCGGCGGTGTCGCCCTGCTCCGTGCGTCCGCTGCGGTCAAGCCGGAGGGCTTGAGCCAGGACCAAGAGGTCGGCTACAAGATCATCGTCCGCGCGTGCCGTGCCCCGCTCACCCAGATCTCGGCCAACGCAGGCCAGGACGGCGGTATCGTCTGCGAACGCGTCGCCGCCGGCAAGGGTGCCTTTGGCTACAACGCCTTGACCAACGAGTACGAAGACCTGGTCAAAGCCGGTGTGATCGACCCCACCAAGGTCACCCGCACCGCCTTGCAGAACGCCAGCAGCGTCGCCATCCTGTTGCTCACCAGCGACGCCCTGGTGGCCGACAAGCCGAAGAAGGACAAGGCCCCGGCCATGCCCCAAGGCGGCGAAGAGGACATGTACTAGGCAGTGGCCCGGGATAAGTGGCTAGTGGCTAGTGGCTAGTGGCTAGTGGCTAGTGGCTAGTGGCTAGTGGCTAGTGATTCGAGTAGAAACGCCCAGCTCCCTCCCCTCTCCCGTCAAGCGGGAGAGGGGCCGGGGGTCAGGGCGACTTCGGGTCCCCTCGCCCTTTGGGAGAGGGTTAGGGTGAGGGCCTCCTAGTTGTGGCGCGGTCTCCCGACCACGCCAACCGTCTCGTTGTGGCGCGGTCTCCCGACCACGCCAACCTCTTGTGGCTCTCGCTGTGGCGCGGTCTCCCGACCACGCCAACCTCTTGTGGCTCTCGCTGTGGCGCGGTCTCCCGACCACGCCAACCTCTTGTGGCAGGTCTCGTTGTGGCGCCGTCTCCTGACCCATCTCGTTGTGGCGCGGTCTCCCGACCCATCTCGTTGTGGCGAGGTCTCTCGACCACGCCAACCGCTCCTCTTGTGGCGCGGTCTCCCGACCACGCCAACCTCTTGTGGCAGGGTCTTGTTGTGGCCCAGTCCGCTGACCCTGCCACGCTCGTTGTGGCGCGGTCTCCTGACCGCGCCACGAGGCAAATCACGCGTCCCGCCCACCGCGTCAGCCCATGCTACACTTTCGTAGGGGTATTCTCGCCCCCGGAAAGGAAGGCTGGCATGCGGTGCATCGTCGGGCTCGTGTTGTTTGTGGTCCTGTACGTCGGCAGTTGCGGGCTTCTCGGCAAGGTTGTCGCCGATTGGGCCCTCCGAAACGGACAAGCGTACAGCCAACGCGACGCCATCCAAGCCGGCCACCGCGCCATCAGGAAATACCATCCGCACGTGGCCGTCGGCGTCGGCCTGGTCACCCTTCTCATTTGCGCCGCCCCCACCCTGCTCGCGAAGCGAGACGCTCGCAAGCCGAGCTGGCAATAGAGGACGCACGAGAAGCTGATCGCAGCGTGTCGAGCCGGCTGGCATCTTTCGGCGTGGGGTGTGGCAAAAATCGCGCCGCGCCGAACCAGATGCTTTGCTCCGCTCAGGATGACGCACGCTCGCGCACCTCAACGGGTGACCATCACCAGCTCGTCAGCTCGAAATCCGACGGTGACAATCTCAACCTTTTCACCGACGCGAGCCGGACAAACCATGAACATGCTGACGTCAGGGTAGCGACGGCAATACTCCAACGATCGCTCCGGGCCTAGCACGTAGAAGGCAGTCGAAAGCGCGTCGGCCATCGCAGCCGTCGGCGCAGTCACGGTCACGGAGAGGACGCCCTCGGCCGGTTGCCCGGTGCGTGGGTCGAGAATGTGGCCATAGCGACGCCCCTCGTGGCGGAAGGACTGAAACTGCGATGACGATGTGCCGAGCGCGCGGTTGCGGAGCCGGACGGTGGCCAGTCGTTCGCCGATGTGGTGAGGGTGACACACGCCAATTGCCCAATCCGATCGGCGATTGACGCCGTGAGCCAGCACACTGCTTTGACCACCGTGGATCAGAAAGTTGGTCATTCCCGACTCGAGCAGCCGCTCAGAGCAAACGTCGAGCGCGTACCCTTTGCCGATGCTGCCGAGACTGATTTTCATACCAGGCTGGCGAAATCGCACCGTCTGCCGCCCGGGATCAAGCTCCAGCCGGTGACCGCCGACGCAGGACTGAGCTTGGGCCAACTCGGCCGCCGAGGGAATCTGGCCCGCCCGTCGGGCGAACCCCCACGCCTGCCACAGAGGTGCGGAAGTAATGTCGTACGCGCCGCCGGTTTCTGCGCACAAGTCCGACGCCTGCTTCAACAATGCAAACATCTGCGGTTCGACGGCGACGGGCCCTGCAGCGGCCAGGCGGTTGATCCGCGACACCACGCTTTCCGGCCGAAAGAAAGACAACTCCTCCTCGACGGCATCGACTGCGTCGAGGGACTGTAGCGCCAACCGCGTGCCATCCTCGTATTCGTCGGCGGGAAAGCAGACCTCGAACTCCGAGGCCATCGCCCGGCGAGATACATGAATCAGCAACTCGTCATGATGCCGGGACATAGCGCGAAAAGCCCACGGGCTTTGACGGCCCGTGGGCTTTCAATTAGCGATCTGGATCGCGATCTTACTCGAGGCTGATGGCCTGGACGGGGCAGGCGTCTACGCACGCACCGCAATCGCCGCACGTATCGGGATCGACCGACGCCAAATTTTCCTTCATCGAAATCGCGTCCAGAGGACAGGACTCAACACACGATTCACATCCGGTGCATTTTTCCGGATCAACTACCGCTGCCATTGAAAATCTCCACAAGTCAGGATGAACAAAAACAGGACGTCCATCTAATTTACTTTTACTCGAAGACAGGGAGTAAAAGCCATGCCCCAGGAAACTGATCGGACAACGACCCATTTAGGGGGAAGTCGCATCCGAAGCATGTTACGATAGCCGATTGTTCGTGCGCGTCAAGAGCGCGCGGCGTTCCACTCCCCGGTGCGAGCCGACGGCGACCTCCACCGTCCCACCAATAACGAATTTGATGGCAAAAGCGTCTCAGCTTTCACCCCAGGGATGGAACTGGCGTTTCGCCGCTACGCCGTCCCGTGACACCGCATAAGGTACGCTCTAGTATGCCGCGAATCGTTGAAATTAACGAAGTCGAGAAGCTGGCCCCAATTCGGTCGGCGTGGGACGCCTTGCTCACGAAAACGCCGGCGGCCTCGTTCTTCCAGTCCCTTCGCTGGCTCGAGATCTACTGGCGTCACTTCGCCCCAGGCCAAAGACTTCGCGTCCTGGTCGTTGAAGACAATGGGGAG
>JAJFUI010000120.1 GCA_021372555.1 Planctomycetaceae bacterium
GTCTGGGCCGTCTTGGATCACAACAGCCACTCCGCCGTGGCAGCCGTGCCCGAGCCGTCGACCATCGCCCTGCTCGCCGCTGGACTCCTGGCTGTGTGCTTTTACGGTTGGCGAAAACGGCCGTGATGCGTTCTCTCTGACACGCCACTTAGAAACTATCCGAAGACTGCAACGTCCGGTCCCCCTCTCGGATAGCCACTTAGCCCAAGTTCGCCAGTAGGGGCTGGTTGACCGGGAATCTTGTCATATTCGATCCCTGCAAGGAAGTGGGGTTTCTTGCCGCAAGTCGTTGCAGTGCGAACAGGGTGTCTTCCTTCGGAGCCGTTGGGGGCTTTGTAGTGAAGACCTTGAGGTGGGATCGAGCGGTGCAAAGACTAAAATGCGGGCATGTTCATTCGCCCGTGCTATCGCAGGAAGAACGGAAAGCGACATGCCTATTGGGCATTGATGGAGTCCTATCGCACCGAACGCGGGCCGCGACAACGTGTCGTTGCTTATCTCGGCCAACTGGACGACGCGCATCGACAGGGCGTCAAGAACGCCGCTGAAGGCAACCCGGCGGTTCGTCAAAAACAATTCTTCAACGATACGCGGCCGCATTGGGTCGAGATCGATGTCAGACGCCTGCGTGTGGAAAACCGCCGCGACTTCGGCGGGCCTTGGCTTGGTTTGCAACTCGTCGAGCAACTCGGGTTGAAAGACTTTCTCGACCGAACGATTCCCGACGGCCGCGAGGAAATCTCTTGGTCGTTGATGGCGTTGGTGCTGATCCTCTGCCGTCTCTGCGAGCCGTCGAGCGAACTGCACATCGCCGAACACTTTTATGCCCAGAGCGCGCTCAGCGATCTCTTGGGCATTTCGCCGGAGAAGGTCAACGAGCAACGTCTCTACCGCGCTCTGGACGCGATTCTGCCACATAAAGAAGCGTTGGAAACGTTCTTGAAGAATCGCTTGGGCGAGTTGTTCGGCATCGAGTACGACCTGTTGCTTTACGACGTGACCAGCACCTATTTCGAGGGCCAAGCCGAGGGCAATCCGCTGGCCCAACGCGGCTACTCGCGCGATCATCGGCCCGACTGCAAGCAAGTTTGCATCGGATTGGTGGTCTCGAAGTGCGGAATGCCGCTGGGCTATGAGGTTTTCGCGGGCAATCGCGTGGACGTGACGACGCTTCAAGAGATCGTTGAGACGATGGAGAGGCGTTACGGCCGCGCCGATCGAATTTGGGTGGGCGATCGCGGCATGGTGTCGGCCGAGAACATCGCCTTTCTGAAACGGAGCGGACGGCGTTACATCGTCGGCACGCCGAAGAGCATGCTCAAGCAGTTCGAGCGCGAACTGCTTGCGGGAGACTGGCGTTCGATCCGTGACGGCCTGGAAGTGAAACTTTGCCCGTCACCGGACGGCGACGAAACGTTCGTTCTATGCCGAAGCCGCGACCGCCGCGAGAAGGAAAAGGCCATGCACAGCCGCTTCGAGCGGCGAATCGAGGAAGGATTGCAGCGGATCGCGGCCGCCTGCGAAAAGCAACGCCAACAGCCGTTGGTGATCGCGCAACGGCTGGGGCGATTGATGGGGCAAAACAGCCGTGCGGCAGGCTTGTTCCACACGGAAGTCAAAACACTGGCAGACGGCCGCGCATCGTTGCATTGGGAAAAGGTCGAGCCATGGCGCGACTGGGCGGCGTTGAGCGAGGGCTGCTATCTTCTTCGCAGCAACGTGACCGATTGGAGCGACGAAGAACTTTGGAAAGCGTATATCCAGTTGACGGAGGCCGAGGCGGCGTTCCGCATTCACAAAAGCGACCTTGGACTGCGTCCGATCTGGCATCAGAAAGCGGACCGCGTACTGGCCCACATCCTGGTCTGCTTCTTGGCCTACGTTCTCTGGAAAACGTTGAGCCAGCGTTGCCAGGGCGCCGGCCTGGGACACGAACCTCGCCGCGTGTTTGAGGAGTTAAGCAAGATTCAATTGGTCGACGTCGTCCTGCCAACGCGTCATGGTCCCGACATTCGCCGACGCTGCGTTACTCAGCCGACGGACCATCAAGCCATCCTGCTCGCACACCTGAAACTCAACCTGCCGACCCTGCCTCTAACGGATGGTGCGTAGTGAAGACTTTCAAGAACCGCGCATTGCGCCGCAACGACTTACGTCAACAACTGGCGAACTTGGGCTAGCGCAGCGAGACAGCAAGCATGTTTGCCGCTTCCTCATGCCCACGACAAGCGTGGGACATGGCACCCCAGCTCCTCCATCTCCCGCATGATAAACACCGTCACTTACGAGATACTACACTAGCGAGCAGCGAGATCGAGCGGAGTCGATTCTCCCAACGACGATGGCAGCGCGTAGCTAGCCCGTGCGAATCTCCCGCAAAGGAGTAAAGACGCCCCGACCGCATTGCCACCTCCGTTTCCACGACGCAAGTCATGTCTATCCATTGACACGAGTGTCAAGCATTCGTAGGATGTTGATATGGCCATGGTGAAATTGTCCCGCGAAGCGGCGAACGGATTGGAGGCGTTGAGCAGTCCGATCCACGGGCGCGTGCTCAAGCTGCTGGCGAGACTCGAAGCGTGGCCGAATGCGAGCGGAGCCAAGCCGCTGCGGGGCGAACTGGCCGGCCGCTATCGGTTGCGGACGGGCGACTACCGGGTTCAGTTCCACGTTGCGGGCGACGTGGTGATCGTGGAGAGAATCGGACATCGGGACGGATTTTACGGAGAATAGAGCGATGCTTGCACAGACGATCATGCTGGAAGGCAAGCCCTACGTGGTCTTGCCCCGCGAAGAGTTCGACCGGCTGAGCACGCTGGCGAAGGCCGGCGAGTTGCCGCCGCTGCCCGAACCGGACGCCCAAGGCAATTACCCTGCGGTGGAATATGCCCGGGCTAGCTTGGCGCGAAAGCTGATCCGTGATCGCGTCGCGGTGGGTCTGAGCCAGCGGGAGTTGGCGACCTTGGCCGGCATCCGCGTCGAGACGCTCTGCCGGATCGAAACCGGCAAGCACACGCCCAGCGTGCCGACGGTGGACAAGCTCGATCGAGCGCTAAAGCGCTACGCCAAAACAAAGGCCAAAGGACGCGGCGCGAAGTGACCGATTCCGCGCGAAGAGGTGGGGCCATCTTGCGTTTCGCGGGGCGCGGGGCGAAACTGAGAAGGTCTCCCCGACGGCCGCCCAGGTGGCAACTCGGTCGACCAAGCGAGTCCGAGCAGTTCCGATAGTTCCGTAAAGTGCGTGCCTGCACGCACCTCGCTACGCTGGACGCATAAGCGAACATCGCCGACCGCGTACTGAAGGAATGGCATTTTCTTCACGGATGATTTTATCCGGTTGGAATGACTATTGTCGGAGGCTGACACGTGTGGGTTCGCAAGAGCAGTCGCCAGTTGGTCAGGGAACGCAGAGCCTTGTGGGTATCGTTTCGCGGTCCCTTGATTGTGTTTGTGTCCTTTTTTCTTGGGACACTTGGCATTGGCATCCAAGGACCTCGCGATGCCGCGTCACAAGCAGGATGGCCGGATACGTTCCCCAAAATCCTCGTAAACGCGGCCTTTATTGCGGCGGCCTTTGCAGTTGGGAGCTATGCGTTACAAGTTGCGCGCGGACGAAGGATCGAACTGTTTGGCGGTGCCAGGGTTGTCATGTGCGACACCTGTCATCGCGTAAAACGCCCAGATGGGAAGAAGCTGTGTGAGTGCGGCGGCGCCTTCGATGATTTTGATCATTGGACATGGATCGAGGAAGACCGGGTGGATTCCGGGTAAGCACGCCCTGCTCCGCCCCCAGGGCGTTGCCCTGAGCTGGGTGGACCGAGCCCTGTTGGGGCAACGAAGATGCCGCCAAAGACCCCCGCTCCCCCCCGTTGTTGGCTCCTGGCGCGGCCGGTATAATGCTGGATTCGTTCGGCCGGTCATGCCTCGACGCTTGGGCGGCCGATTTGATTGGGCAAACGTGTGGCCCCGCGTTCGTTTGGGGCGGT
>JAJFUI010000132.1 GCA_021372555.1 Planctomycetaceae bacterium
AAGGAAGACCGTCGCGGCGACGGCGCCAATGACGTGAAACGTGCGAAGCGGGAACGTGGAAAAGGAGAATATGGCCGTCTTGGCCAACCGGAACAGACCGAGCATCGAAACGCGAGGATTGCTATCGTAGCGTGCGACTCGCTCAACAATGATCCCTTTTTGCGAAAAGCCGACCCAAGAGCGAAGGCCCGGGAAATATCGGTCGCGTTCGCCCATCGCGAGGATTTGGCGGGCAACGCGGCGATCGATCAGCCCGAAGATGCCCGCGTCGGCCGGAATGGGGACGGACGCGATAGCCGACATCAGTCGATGGAACCCGCTAAACAGGAGTCGCTTGATCAGATTTTCTTTGCGCTGCGTGCGGAGGGCGTAGACCACATCGTAGCCTTCGCGCCAAGCGGCCACGAATCGCGGGATCGCCTCGGGCGAGTCCTGCATGTCGGAATCCATCAGCACAACAGCATCGCCCCGGGCGTGGGCCAAACCCGCCTGGACAGCAGCCTGGTGACCGAAGTTGCGTGACAGATGGATAACATGAACGGCGTTGCTGGCGGCGGCCAACTGGTCGAGCACCTGCCGGGTCTCGTCGGTCGAGCCGTCGTTGACAAAGATGATCTCATAACGCAACGACAAGGTCGAAAGCACCGCGGCGATCCGGGCAGAGAGGATCGGCAGCACTCGGGCCTCATTGTAGGCTGGCAGCACGACGCTCAACAATGCTCGCTCCATCGCACGATACTGCTTTTCAAAGGGCGCGGCCATGTTTTCCGGATGTTCATTACGAGTGGTCATCGTACGTTCTCCTTCGATAGCGTCAGTTCAGGAGCGCCCGCCCAGCCGAGGAAACAAAGGGACACCAGTGCGAGGCCAATCCAGGAAGTGAGCCACCCTTGCTCCAAGCTCTTTGGCTGGAAGCTGAGGATTACTCGATGCTTGCCGGACTCGACGAGGCAACCCAGAAAATCACCGTTGACGCGATGGACCTGGGTGGGGCATCCGTCGGCGCTCGCGTGCCAACCGGCGTGATAGCTCTCGGCGACCACGAGCAATTGCGGCGAACGGCACTCGACATCGATTTCCAACCGGCCGGGGCGCTCGGAAATCAACGCTGCGCGGCCGGGCTTGGAAGTGGGCGCAGTCAGCGACGCGTCGCAAAGGGCAGTCGTGGTTAGGGAAATCTTTTCGATATCGGCGGCCGGGTCCGCGCTCGGCTTGCACCGGGTGACCAGCCGAACGCGCGGCAGCGGATCGGGCACCTCGGCCCAGCTTTCGTCGTACGGTTTGAGGCCGGGAAGATCGGCCGCCGTCAAATCGCGTCGCACCCAGCGAACACCGGCGGCCTGCAGGGCGGGAAGCGCACGGTAGTCGAGTTGCCGCTGTGGTTCGAGCCCGGCATAGCCATCGGCGCGTCGCCAACCGCGGAGAACCATCTGGTCGCCGGTGTGAATGCCGGGGTCGCCGGAGCGCAGCGCGCAGGCGACGACCCGACCGTTGGGCACGCCTGGCGGAGCGCTGACCGCTTCGACGAACTCGCCCAGCCGAGCGCTCTGTGGATAAACGGTGGTACTCATGCCGTACCACCCCAGATCGCAAGCTGCGAGGACGATCAACCCGACAAGCGCGGGAGCGAATCCACGTGCCGCGGCAACGACGAGCACGGCTGCCGTCACAATGAGCGCAGGTCCGGCAAAAATGGCAGGCAGCGGTGCGATGTACGGCTCTTTGCGAAGCTGAATGCCGAGCAGTGCGACGGCCACTGCCACGCCGACGACGGCCCAGACGGGCTTGAAATCTCGCCAGAGCCCCCTGAAGAAGCGGCGGCTCACGACGGGGCGGTTGCGGTTTCGGGCAGCCGCGCCTTCACGCATGAGCAGTATCAGGCCGATAGCCGCAATCCCGGCGGCTGCCAATTGGAGCAGCACCAGGTAACGGCAGGGGAGCCGGAATGATCGCAACACGGGGAGCCAGCACATCAGGCGGTAAAGGGGTCCGTATTGCCCAATCGCCAGCAGAACGGCAGCGAGCGCGAAGCCGGCAGCCGCGCGGACCAAAGGGCCGAACAGGCCAAGATCGCGATGACGAGTGACCAGCCATGCGGCCAAGACGAGCGGCACCGCGCCGACATACAAAGCGAACTCATGGGCATTGTCTTCCATCACCCGCCCCGCCAGCAGGTACGGCGACACCAACTGCAGCAGATTGAGCGGATGTAGTGAGCCCCAGGACGCAAAGTCGCTCGTGGCACCAAGTCGAGTGCTATGGAGCCAGGCATCCAGCGTCGGAAGCAGTTGGACGGCACCCAAGAGGACACCGATTTCCTTGGCCATCACGAGGCGTGGCCAGGTCTGCGTCGTACAGCCGATGCAGCCTTGGCAAGTGGCGCGGCTGTCGCAGCCGGTCTTCGCGGCATAGCGATACGTCCAAAGCAAAAAGAGGGAGTACGAGACTTCGGTTATCAGCGAGATCCAGACGTACTGCGGATAGCCCAGCAACAGTTGCGATCCGGTCAGTAGCGCCACGGCAGCCGTTGCGCACATGATCTTTCGCCGGCGCGAATCGGTAAGCACGATGTCGATGGCCAGCAGCAGCCAAGGGATGTGGGCGATGATGGCCACCGCGTTGGGGTGGACGAAATGGAGCAGATTGAAGCTGGAAAAGGTAAACAACAATCCGCCAAAGACGGCCGCCTCGCGACATTGCAGACGGCGTTCGAGCCACAGCCAGACGCCGAGCAGCATCAGCGGATACGAGAGCAGGTACTCGCAACCCAACGCGGTGCGAAGGGGCAAGAAGCGATATAGGACTTGATGCAGCGGATGGTAGACGCCGGCCTGACCCTCGCCGGTCATGTAGAAGCCGGAGTACAGGCCCGGCATCCAGTCGTACGGCTCGCCCTTGGCAAGTTGCTGGGCGTAGAACGCTCGTAAGGGGAGATGGAACGCGCCGAGGTCGTCAGCGGTGTAGACTCGGCCGGTCAGCAGGGGCCACGCGAGGACACACAACAAGAAAGCGGCGGCCACGAGCGACCAGGCCGTAAGGTGTCGCCGCCACCGCTCCGCAGGTGGCGTGGAAATCAGCGGATCTGACATCGGCGCACTCATAACCCAACCTGCCGGGACATGGCATGTGCCTGCCGTTCACGTTGCATGCGCCGACTCACTGCTTGAAACCGGGACAGCCCCGTGCAAGCATAGTTTATGAGTCTACCGATGGCAGAGAATCTGCCAGTTGGCGATCAGAATGGTGACAACGCCGAGAACCCAGGCGGGCGTCTTCGGCTCGCGCACGCGAAACAACTTGTGACACTGAGGGCAGAAGTTAGGCCCTTCGCAGTTCTTGGCCTGCGCGACAACGCAGTGACAGCGAGGACATTGGGCACGCATATATCTCACCCCAGGCAGGGTGCAACACAAGATTCGTCTCTCAATGAAAGTCTAGGACACGATTCCCTCGTTTGACGGGGACTATCCGCCAGACAAGGGCGCCGTTACCGACGACAAAGCCCGCTATGGCCGCATTGCCTGCAAATGCGGCAAGTCAACGATCGAGAAGGAGCTTGCCACGTCGGCCCAGCGCTCGCCACGCTGGATGATCGACCGCTCGGCGAGGGGGCCAATCCGGCCGTCGGCCATTGCCAGATAGGGGACCCTGTGGGGATCAAAGCCGGCAATTCGAGCCAGTGTGGCATCGACGGCCGCCAGGTTCATGCCAACGGCCAACAGCCCCAACGGCTTTGGCGTCCCGAGGATCGGCCCATCGCCTTCCATGCAAAGGATGCCATCGACGATAGCGATGCGTGGCGGGAGCGAGGCATTGATGTCGACGACGGTTTCGGGGATGCCGGCGTAGTGCAGAACGTTCTTTGGCCAGCCGTAAACGAGGCCCGGCAGCACGCCGTACATGTTCTTCATCGAGGCCGTCAGGCCGATCCAGTGATGCGTTTTCAGCTTCGGCATCGAGACGATCAGGTCGGCGTCCAACACCGCGCTGGGAAAGCTGAACTCGCGGAGCGCGCTGCAGCGTCCGGCGTTTGGCACACGGCGGAACTCGTCGTAGTTGAGGTCCAAGAAGGGAAGCTTCTCGCCACGAAGAGCGTCCGTCATTCCGGATTCGACCAGTGCCATCTCGGTGTCGCGGATGTTGGCCGGGGCTTCGCCAACGGTAACCTCGGCGCCCCAGCGGCGAAACAACTCGGCCGCGGCCACGACCACGGCCGGATGAGTGCTGATTTGCGGCGCGGAGGCCAGCGGCTCCACGAGGTTAGGTTTCAAAAGGACTCTCCGTCCGCGGACCCAACGGGAGTCGAAGCCTACGGCGCTGAGCCCTGCAGCGATCGTCTCGGTCAGAGCACCGTCATAGCGTTGGTTTCTCGCAAGAAACACCGGACTGCTGACGGAAAGCAGCCGGCGGGCGAGCGGATAGCCGATTGCCGCCGCGCCAATTGCGCCAACGCCCAACAGGGTGCGACGGTTGATCTTCCCGTGGCATGTGCCTTTCCGACAGCCGGAAACGTCCGCCGCGACAGTCGCCGGGTGTTCGTAGTTCTTGCAGTTGTATTCGGGGCGATTGGGCACGGGCTCGGTCTTTCTGGGATCGCTTTGGACTTATCTCAGGCCGCGTTTCGCAGCGAGAATCAGCAGGGCGGCACAGCACGGCGAGCCGTCGGGGACAAGAACGTGCTCGCCTGCAGAGCGAAGCCACTGGTCGGCTTTTGATGGCCAATGGCCGAAGCGACCAAGAGCGATCAACGCGTAGCCAAGCGATGCTGGCGTCGTGCGAGCGGAGACGTTGCGGGCGAGCCAGTCGATGGAACGCTGAGCCTTGCGTTCGATGTCGGGTTGGTCGGCAAGCGCGGCCAAGGCAACGCCGGTGGATTGCGTGTTGGGACGCAGAACGTGGTCGAGGACGGTGGTGTTGCCGAAGTTCCAACCGCCGTCGGGCAGTTGGCGATCAAGCAACAGTCTTACGGCTTCGCGGCAGCGCGGATGAGCGGCCTTGCCTGCACTTCTCAACGCCAACAGATTGATGGCCGTCGGCTCGACCCAGGAATGCGTTCCCTCGACCCAGGGCCAACCTTGCAGGGTCGTGTCGTGACCAAAGATGCGGCGCTGCCCTTCCATGTCGGATGACGTGTGGACCGGTTGGCCAGAAACGGAGAGCATCCAGTCGGTCGCGCGGTGCGCGGCATCGGACCAGCGCGGGTTCGCTGGGGCAAGTGTTTTCACACCGTTGTTCCAGGCGAGCAGCGCCCAGCCAGTCGGCCAGCATGGTCGTGGCGTGTCGGCGTTGATGCCCAGGCTGCCGTTGGCTGCCTGCCGGTCGGAGAGCCAGTCGAGCGCGGAGGCAGCCTGATCGCCACGTTCAGCGGCGAGGAGGGCCAACGCGGCCAACGACGTGGGCTCGACGGCGGGCTGCGCCTTGCGACGATAGCCGCAGACCGGAATCGCCTGAAGGCATTGGACCGCGTCGTCAAGCCAAGTCATGGTCGATGAAAATAATGTTGTTGCGGGTGGGCGCTGTAAGTCTTCGTCGGGAAAGCGGCGAGGCTAGCATTGGCAGGGTCGTTCGGCTCGGAGTAATTTTCCCAAAGCCGCCAACTTGACAAGCCCGGAATCCGACCTACGTTTCATCGTAGAGCGGGACGTGCTTGCGGCCGTCTGAAAGGGCGGCAGCGACGCGGACCGACGCGGGAGCGTTTCTGCCGGATGCACGTTTCAGTAACCTTGTCCAACCGGTGGGGCTGCCGCGGTTTGTTGGCCTGCGACCTCTGTTCTCGGCCAAATCGAAACGGCGAGGCAGCGGTCTTTGGTCTTACTAGACTTGGGATCCGGAGGGCGATTGCAGGCCGACGCCGGCATTTGACCGCCGACGTGTTTTGCCTGATGGATCCCCACATAGTTTTTTGTTCCGGTAAACCCTCACCAAGGGTTCGAGCTGGAATGGAGGAATATAGATGAAGTCGCTCGCTCAGAAGGTGCAACGTTTCCTGGTCTCGGAAGACGGCCCCACCGCGGTTGAGTACGCCGTGATGTTGGCCCTGATCGTCATCGTGTGCTTGACCGCGATCACCGCGATCGGCACGAAGGCTTCGGCAGTGTTCCAGAGCACGGCCAATTCCTTGGCAGGCAGCACCTGATGCAGGCCCGACGGGTGCCTAGACTCCTAGGCGTCCGTCGCAGAGAGAAGTGGCCCGAAAAGTGTGTGCATGACGTGTGGATCGATAGAACGGGCCGGAACGGAGGAGAGTCGCTATGAAGTCGCTCGCTCAAAAAATGCAGCGTTTCCTGGTGAGTGAGGATGGGCCGACTGCGGTCGAGTACGCGGTAATGTTGGCCCTGATCGTGATCGTGTGTTTGACCGCGATTAGCGCGATCGGCACCAAGGCTTCGGCCGTGTTTCAGAGCACCGCTGATTCCTTGGCGAGCAGTACCTGAACGCGGCAGGATGGAACCCGCCTGAACGAAACCCCCTCGGCGCCAGTGGAGATGGCCCGAGGGGGCATTTTTTTGAGCTAGGGTTAAATAGGCGAACACGAACCTGAACGCCTCCCGGGCGGCGCCAGAACCTGTCGGTTGGCGCCGCCCAGGGAGGACGTTTCGCATTGAGAGCCGTTCGCCGGGAAATAGCCCTGGCGACGCGAACAGCCCCCAACCTCACAAACCACACGACGGAGAACATTGCGATGTCCGGCTTCCAGACGTTTTTGCCCTCGATCGCCCACAATTGGCCCATCTGGCTGTTGAGCACGGTGTTGATCGTCGCCGCGACGATCGATGGCTGGAAGTTGAAGGTGCCGAATTGGATTACGTTCCCGCTGATTATTAGCGGCTGGATTTATGGCGGGACGTGTTTTGGCTGGGAAGGGCTTGCCTGGAGCTTGATGGGAACGGTCGTCGGCCTGGCCCTGTTGATGCCCGCCTACGCAATCGGCGGCATGGGCGCCGGTGACGTGAAGCTGCTGGCGGGCGTCGGCGCCTGGATCGGCAGCACCGATACGCTGTACGCCTTCTGCGTCTCGGCGATCGTCGGCGGAGTGATCGCGCTGGTCATGGTCCCCTGGCAGCGCGCCTGGCGGCACCATTTGGCCCAGTTCTGGTTCATCACCCAGGAAATACTCATCGTCCGCAACCCGTCGGCGCTGGCGGAGACTGCAGCCGCCCGGAAGAGCACGATGCTGCTGCTGCCGTATGGAATCCCGATCGCCATCGGGTCGATTGCCTATTTTATCTGGACGGGGATGTTTGTATGAGTTTCGCTATTTCAGCCATAGGCCGCAAACTCGTGGTCCAATCATTGGATCAGACGTCGCCTGACGAGCGTGTGGCAGTCGGCGCAAGCGGGGTAAGCTATAACGGCGGCCGCGAAGTTCCTGGCAGATATAAGCTAGAGCGGTCTTGCCGGCGGTGCCGAAGAAACCGACGAGGCGCGGCTCTCGTCGAGTTCGCCATCGTTGCGCCCATTTTTTTCCTGTTGGTGTTTGGGATCATCGAGTTCGGACGCGCGATCATGGTTCAGGAGATTATCACCAACGCGTCGCGTGAGGGAGCACGGCTCGCGGTGTTGGACGCTCCGAACCCAACCGCGGGGCAAGTGAACACGACGGTGACTACCTACCTGGCAAACGCGGGAATTAGTGGCGCGACGGTAACGATCAACCCCGCGGAGCCGACTTCGGCGGGCTATGGGCAGCCTGTCAGCGTCACGGTGTCAATCCCGTTTGGCAACGTGAGCTGGCTCCCAGCGCCCATGTTCCTCGGCAAAGCGACGAAGCTGACGGCCAAGTCCGTCATGCGTCGGGAAACGGTGCAGTAGACCATGCGACCGAAATCATTCGCCCTGTTGATGCTGGCGCTCGGCTGTGGGCTGGTGGCTGCGATCGGCGTGAATCAGTGGATGACGAGCCGAAGCGGGGCCACTGCCGTGGTCGGCGAAAACGTGCCCGTCTTTGTGGCCGTGGCGGACATCGGGCTGGGCGAGGTGCTTTCGACTCGGTTGGTCAAAGAAGACCATTGGCCCAAAGACAAAATCCCGGCGGGCGTCGTGTCGCGGTTGGAGGATGTCGATGGCAGGCGGACTCGCGCCAAGCTCTATGCGGGCGAGCCCATCCTCGAGACCAAGCTGTTCGGCAAGGGAGATCACGACCAAGGAGCTACCGCACTGATTCCCAAGGGATACCGTGTGGTATCGGTGAAGGTGGACCCGGTCAGCGGCAGCACGAGCATGATCCTGCCGGGCGATCGCGTGGACGTCATGGTCCACCTGGTCCGGGACGTCAATCACGACATTCCCGAGACGGTGAGTCGAACGATTCTTCAGGACGTCAAGGTATTCGCGGTCAACGACATCTATGGCCTTGAGAACCAGAAGGACGGCACCAAGTCGATCGTCGCGAAGACGTTTTCGTTGTTGGTAACACCGAGCCAAGCCGCCAGAATTATGCTGGCTTGTCAGCTCGGAAACGTCCAGTTGGTTATGCGGGGCATGGAGGAAGAAAAAGCGGAACCCAATGCGCAAGCAACTCCCAGCGAGTTGCTGGGCGCGGCGTCGAAGGCGGATCGGCAAAAAGAAGACGTCCCCGAACCGTCGAAGGGCCAGGAGCAAGCCAAGGGCTTTGTCGATTTGCTGAACTCGATGAAGAAGAAGTCTGAGCCAGAGCCGGAGGTGACGGCGTCGGTTGCGACAAAGCCGACATGGACCATACGGGTGTTGAAGCCGGGCGCGGTCGAAGAGGTGCAGTTTGAGGCGGCCGGCGACGAGTCCGGTTCATCGGGCGGGGGCTGGAAGGTAACGAGCAGCGGCAGCGGAACGGCGAAAGCCGAAGCGAAGGCCGAGCCCAAGCCTGAGGCGAAGCCTGAGCCGAAGACCGAACCAAAGTCCGAGACTCCGGCTTCCGAGCCCGCGACTGCCGCCCCGTCATCGAAGCCTGCGAAGGCGAAGGAAAAGACGGACAAGGGGTGAGAAGGTGCGGCTTGGCGGCTCGGCATGACAGGGAGTGTCTTTGCCGGGAGTCGCGACGCGGAGCGTCGCAGCGAAGCATTTAGATCGCAAGGAACGCAAGGATGTGTACGCGACTTCTATCGCAACGGTTACTGCCGTTCGTGCTTTCGTGGTTGTTCCCGCTGGTCGTGCTGGCTCAGCAAGCCACGACGCTGCCGCCGAAGCCATCGGTTGTCTACAAGGTGCAGTACGCGAACGACCGCCTGGAAATGACCGTGCACAGCAGCCGCATCCTTACGCTGGATCGCAAGATTGCCCAGGCTCAGGTCAACAATCCGGAAGTCTTGGAACTGACGCCGATCACGCCGAACCAGGTGCAGGTTTCTGCCAAATCAAACGGAGTGACGCAGCTTAATATTTGGGACGACGAAAAACGGCTCTATACGATCGACGTGATTATCCACGGCGACGCTAAGGAGCTTGAGTTGGTGTTGCAGTCAACGTTCCCGCACGCGGCCCTGCGAATTACGCCAGTGGCCAACTCCGTGCTCATTTCCGGCTACGTGGATCAGCCGGAGCAGGTAGAGCGGATCATTCGGATCGCCGAGGAGTACTATCCGAAGGTCATCAATAACATGAAGGTGGGCGGGTGCCAGCAGGTGTTGCTGCACGTCAAGGTGATGGAGGTTTCGCGCACCAAGCTGCGGCGGCTCGGATTCGATTGGGGCAAAATCACGGGAAGCAACACCCTCGTGTCCAGCCCGTCGGGGTTGATGAGCGATGTCTCGTCTGGCAGCAGTGCGACCACGGGCGTATTCCGAACCCAGGCGCCGGGAACGTTCGCATTTGGCATCTTGAACGGTTCCAGCGGGTTCTATGGCGTGCTTGACGCACTGCGGCAGGACGATCTGATGAAGATTCTGTCCGAGCCGACGCTCGTCGCAGTGAATGGGGAAAAGGCATCTTTCAACCAAGGCGGCCAAATCCCGGTGCCAGAGCCGCAGAGCCTAGGCACAATCTCGATCTCGTGGAAGACCTACGGGACCCAAGTGCGATTCGTGCCCGTGGTCCTCGGAAACGGAAAAATTCGCCTCGACGTTTGGCCGGAGATCAGCGAACTGGACGAGACACGCAGCTTCAACATCAACGGTACTCAGGTCCCTTCGATCAAAAACCGCGACGTGCACACGACGGTGGAGATGGGCGCCGGCCAGACGCTGGCAATCGCGGGTCTCGTTCAAACGGTCGTGGAAGCCGAAAACGGCGGGCTGCCGTGGATCGGCGACGTGCCGTACCTCGGGGCAGCGTTCCGCCACGTGAAGGAATCGCGGAACGAGATCGAGTTGCTGATCATGGTAACGCCGGAATTGGTCGAGGCCATGGACCCGAATGAGGTGCCGCACTGTGGCCCAGGAACGCAGACGACCAGCCCCAGCGATTGGGAACTGTTCATGAAGGGATATCTGGAGGTACCAAACTGCTGCGCCGGTGGCCAAGGTGGGCCTGGCGACGGGACGCCGCAGGACGGGATGGTCGGCCCAGACGAGCAAGTTCCCGCCCCTGCACCAGACGCTTCCGGCAATAGCGGGGACGGGAGTGGCCGTCCGCCCGCGGCCGCCATGGCGCGCCGTCGCAGCAACAGCTCCTACAACCGTTACAGTCAGACAAAAGCTTCTCTGGCCGGCTCGCCGAACAATCCGCCCGGATTTATGGGCCCCGTCGGGTACGACGTCGTAAAGTAGAGTTGGTGGGCTTACTTTTGCGCGCACGGAACCGCGCGGTGGTCGCCGCCGCTAAGACAACGAACGCCCAATCCGCGAGTCGCGCGGCCGCAGTGTTCCTAACCGCGGGTCGCAGTCGCGATTTGACTTTATGAGCAACGTCCTTCGTCTGGCCATCGTCGATCCCAACGACATGCAGCGCGAGTCGCTGAAGGCCATGTTGTTGGGCATGGACATGATCTGGCTCGAGGCCGAGTGCTCGCGGTACGAGTTCTTCGCCGACGTCGTCTCGCAGACCAATCCGGATATCGGACTGGTGGCGATCGACTCGGATCCTGAGAAAGGTTTGGAACTGGTTGGCCGCCTGGCCGTCGCGTCGCCCGATTGCGCCGTGTTGGTGATTAGTTCCTCCAACGATGGCAACTTGATCCTCAAGGCCCTGCGGGCGGGCGCGAAGGAGTTCCTGACGCAGCCGGTGCGGATCGAAGACGTGCTGGCCGCGGTGGGACGCATCAGTCAGCGGCGCACCGGCCATGGCGAGCATCAGCAGCACGGTAGCCAGGTAATCGCGGTCGCCGGCGCCATCGGTGGCGTGGGCACCACCAGCGTGGCGGTGAATCTGGGGTGCGTGCTGGCGAAAATGCCCCACACTTCCGTCGCTTTGCTCGATCTTGACCTTTGCTTGGGCGACGCCGACGTCTTTCTGGACACCATTCCGGACTACACGCTCGTCGATGTTGCACAAAACGTCACCCGTCTGGACTTCAGCCTGCTGAAGCGGTCGCTGACGAAGCATTCGTCGGGTTTGTATCTGCTGCCGCGGCCGGTCCAGTTGGAGGACGTGGCGCTGGTGACGTCGGAGGACCTGCAGCGCGTAATCGGTTTGTTGAAGGCGACCTTCACGCACTTGGTGCTCGATCTTTCCAAAGGTTTCAGCCCGATCGACATGATCGCTTTGGAGATGGCGAACCAAATCCTGCTTTGCACGCAGTTGGATTTGCCATGTCTTCGGAATGTGGTGCGGCTAATGATGTCGTTCGGGAATATGGAAGGGCTGGCCGACAAGGTGAAGATCGTGGTCAATCGCGTCGGCCTGGAGAACGGCCAGATCACGCTGAAGAAGGCCGAGGAGACCATCGGCAAGGAAATTTTCTGGCAGCTCCCGAACGACTATCGCACGATGATCGACGCGCGAAACAACGGCGTGCCGCTCATTGAAAGCGCGCCCCGGGCGGCGATTACGCAGTCGATGACCGCGTTGGCCAAGGCCATCTCGGGCGAGGAAGCTCCGCAAGAGGCCCCCGCGGCGAAGAAGAACTTCAGCGGTCTCTTACGGCTCTTGCAGGGGAAGAAGTAGGCCGCGGTGCTGGGCGCGGCGGTATCTTCTTTACGACCGTCATAAGCGGCAGTCGAAGTCTCGCCTCCCCGTTTGACTGCCAGAGACATCATCACTGGCAACAGCCGGCCTCATCCTAACCCCGCCATCGAGCCAGCGGGGGCCAATTCTAGCGTCGGCCTCAGATGTTGCTCTTCGGCCACGAGCGGCCGCAGCGGCCCTCCACTGTAAGCTATCGTTTCCATACGGGAGGAGTATAGGGAAGCGAGAAAGGGATACGTTGCCATGTCGAAAATGATGACGCCAATGCGATCCGCCGAGCCCAAGGAGAACAACTTCGAGGAGCTCAAACAGCGAATCCACGGCAAGCTGGTCGATAAGCTCGATTTGTCGCGAGTAGGCGAACTCGATGGCGATACGCTAAAACGCGAAATCCGTCTAGTCGTCGAACGTCTTTGCGACACCGAGGACACGCTCCTCAATCGCACCGAGCGCGACCGCCTGGTAAACGAGGTGCTGGACGAGACATTCGGCCTCGGGCCATTGGAGATGTTGCTCAAGGACAACACGATCAGCGATATTTTGATCAACGGCCCGAAAAACGTCTATTGCGAGCGTCGCGGCAAAATGGAAAAGACGAACGTCGTCTTCCGCGACAACAAGCACCTGATGCAGATTATCGACCGGATCATTTCGCGGGTCGGCCGCCGCGTGGATGAGACCTGTCCGATGGTCGATGCTCGCATGTTCGACGGCTCGCGTTTCAACGCGATCATTCCGCCGCTGGCACTCGACGGGGCATGCGTTTCCATTCGCCGTTTCGGCGCCAATCCGCTCAAGCTGGAAGACCTATTGAACGTCAAGGCGTTCACGCCCGAGATGGTGATGCTGCTCGAAGGAGCGATCAAAGCGCGGCTCAACATCATCATCTCCGGCGGCACAGGCTCCGGCAAAACGACGCTGTTGAATACGCTGTCGAGCTTCATTCCGAACACCGATCGAATCGTCACCATCGAGGACGCGGCAGAATTGCAATTGCAGCAGGACCACGTCGTGCGCCTCGAGACTCGACCGCCGAACATCGAGGGGAAGGGCGCCATTACGGCGACCGACCTGGTCCGCAACGCCCTGCGTATGCGGCCAGAACGTATCGTCATCGGCGAGTGCCGCGGGGCGGAAGCTTTGGACATGCTCCAGGCGATGAACACGGGCCACGAGGGCTCGATGACCACGCTGCACGCGAACACTCCCCGCGACGCGCTATCCCGGCTGGAAACCATGATCATGATGGCTGGGTACGAGTTGCCCTTGAAGGCGATGCGCTCGCAGGTAGCCAGCGCCGTCGACATCGTGGTGCAGGCGAGCCGACTGCAGGGCGGACCCCGTAAGGTGACCTCCATTGCCGAGATCGTCGGCATGGAGCAAGACACCATCGTCATGCAGGACATCTATCGCTTCGACCGCGAGGGCGTCGACGAGAATGGCCGCACCTACGGCAAGTTTGTCGCAACCGGCATCCGGCCCACGTTCATGTCCCGGCTCGAATCTGCCGGCGTTCGGCTGCCGAGCAGCGCGTTCCGCGAACGGGTGATGTTGGAGGACTAAGCATTGAATCCGCTTTTGATTGCTGCGATGGCGTTCGTGGGAGTCGCTGCTCTAGTCGGCGGCCTTGCGCTGCTGTGGCGCGACAAGCCCGTACAGAAAATCGAAAGCCGGCTGGAAATGCTGACCGGCGTCGGCGCGGCGCGGAGCGGGCTCAATCCGCAAGCCAGCATCCTTTCACAACCGCTCGATGATCGGCCAGGCTTCGTCGAGTCATTTCTGGCGCGATTCGGCAACATCAGCCTGCTATTCGAGCAGGCCGACACGAATCTGACAACGAGTAAACTGACGCTCATCTCCGGTGCGTTGGTGGCGATGGGAGTCGGCGTCGGGGTGGTGGCTCGCATCCATATTGTGCTTCTGCCGCTCGTCGCCGGGCTGATGGGCTCGCTCCCGCTGATGTGGCTGCTCATGCGACGCAAGCGACGTCTGAAGACATTTGCCTCGCAGTTGCCAGACGCCTTGGAGATGATTGCCCGGACGCTGCGTGCCGGGCAAAGCCTGGGCTTCGGCTTCAATCTGGTGGCCACGGAAATGCCGGCCCCGATCAGCAAGGAGTTCGGACGCGTGTTCGAGGAGCAGAACCTGGGCGTTCCGTTAGAGGAGTCGCTTCACGGCATGACGGAGCGAGTTCCCAACCTCGACTTGCAGTTCTTCGTTACCGCTCTGGTGCTCCAGCGGCAGACGGGCGGCGATCTGGCCGAAATCCTGGACAAGATCGGCAACCTGATTCGCGATCGTTTCCGCATCTGGGGTCAAGTGCAGGCACTGACCGGCGAAGGCCGCCTGTCCGGGACGGTCCTGCTGGCGCTGCCGTTCGTTTTGTTCATCGCCGTTTATCAGCTAAACCCGGATTACGTCAGCGTGCTGTTTACGGACCCCGCCGGTACGAAGATGCTGGCCGCGGCCGTCTTCATGCAGATTCTCGGTGCGCTCGTCATCCGGAAGATTGTCAATATCAAGGTCTAGCGATCCTGCAAAGGAAGTCGGGCATGATTATCGCCCAAAGCCTGTTCAACTTTCAGAGTCTGGTGCCCGTGGCGCTGTTCGGCAGCTTTGCCGCGCTGGCGTGGTGGGCGTTGGACGTGATGGCCACCGGGAAACCTCGCGCGGTCGAGCGACTCGAAGAGCTTAAGGACCCACGCAAGCGCCGCCAACATGCCCCCGAAAGTGCGATCAAGCAATCGGACGCGCTAACCAGAGTATTGGAAAAAGCGTCGCCTTCGCTGGCCAAGCCGCTGCAACCGAAAAGCGAGGCGGAACTAGGTCGACTGACAACGAAACTTTCCAACGCCGGCTTCCGCGGCGAGGCCGCGGGCACAATCTTCTTGGGGCTCAAGTTCGCTGGTCTGGTTGTTGGTCTGTTTTTCGGCGGCGGCCTAATTACCTCGATTCGCGGCGTCAATCAGAACTCGCTGGGCTGGTCCGTGGGAGTGGCCGGCTTGCTGTTCTATTTGCCGGACCTGATCGTCACATTTATCGGCCACAGCCGCAAACAGGCGATCTTTCTGGCCCTGCCCGACGCGCTGGACTTGATGGTCGTGTGCGTGGAGGCCGGACTGGGCCTGGATCAGGCGATGCGCAAGGTGGCCGATGAGTTGAAGCGAACGTACCGAGTGCTCGCCGATGAGATTGCGCTTTCGAACTTTCAATTGCAGATGGGCCGTCCCCGCGCCGAAGTGCTCCATGAATTGGGCGCGCGGACCGGCGTGCCGGATCTTCGCTCACTGGCGGCCGTGCTGATCCAAGCCGACCGGTTCGGCAGCGGCGTGGCCCAGGCGCTGCGGACGCAAAGCGACTCGATGCGCGTTCGCCGTCGCCAATTGGCCGAGGAAAAAGCCGCAAAAACTGCGGTGCAACTCATTTTCCCGCTGGTGCTCTTCATTTTCCCCGGCATCTTCGTCGTGTTGGTTGGGCCAGCCGCCATAACGATGGTGCGAGAGCTGTTCCCAATGATGGGCGGCTAGAACGATTTGCCCGCACACGGTCAATCATGCTCGCAACCGGCGCGTCGGCCGGCTGCCGGTTGCTCGACCCCCTCAGCGATTCTCCGATAGCCAAGCCCACTAAAGTAAATCGGGTGGGCAGTTAACCGGACTGCGCGACGCGCAGGGTAGTCGCTGCTCGTCCAGGGTTGTACTGGGCGTGGCTCTTGGATCGCGACGTTCTGGCTCTTTTGTCTTTCATGCCGGAGGCAAACCATGAACGGGATCGGCGGACCTTTGTTGGGCGGCGGTGGCTATTTCCGGCCGGGCGGGCCACAAGGCCCCTGGCTCGGCTGTGGCTGCAGCAGCGTGTTCCTCATTATCGCGGGCATTCTACTGGTGCTCGGCGGCTGCCTGCGGCTATTCGGCCAGTAATAGAAGGAGGGCGACACCATGCGTGCACTTTGCGGGGCAATCATGTCGGCCGGAGCGATGGTCGGCCTCGGCCTGACGGCGCTCGGCTACGGCTTGCGCTATCAGGCATTCGGGACAGACGCGATCAACAAGAATACCGGGCAGCTTTACGGCGCCCCTTCGCTGGTTCTCATCCTAGTCGTGCTCTTGCTCGCGCTGCTCATTGGGATCATCGTCGCTTTCGTCGGACTCGCGATGCATCATGAGCGGCGATACTACGAAAGACTGCGCGAGACACAACAACAGGAGACTGCGGGGCTGGGAACGTCGCACATTGTCTGAAGCTCAGCGTCGTTCGCCAACTGAGGCGGCATCGCCGTACGCATCTCTACTCAGCTAACCGGCGACGCGGCGATTCCTAGCGCATGACGGCGATCGCGAAGAATCCAGCCCCCGTCGCGATCGACTCGGCGGCGCCGTTGCTTGCCAAACGCGCCGGCTGTATATTGGATGCGCCGCTCACGGCCCGGCACGCACTCCGGGTTGAGAGCGGTCCCGCCTTCCAATCCCACCTTCAAGGAGCCTGCCATGAACGTCTCTGGTTCGCGACGCGACTTCTTTCGCAATGTCGGTCTCGGCTCGCTGGGCGCTGTTGCAGCCGGAAGCGTGATGGCCGCCGCGCCGGGCACCGAGAACACAATGCTCGGCGAGTCGGGGGCGAAATCTGCAACCAAGCCCAAGGGCCTGTGGAAGCCGATGTCCGATCGCAAGATTCGCGTCGGCATCGTGGGCAATGGAGCCTGCAAGTTCGGGCCATCGTTCGGATTCCAGGATCATCCGAATGTGACCGTGGCCGCAGTGAGCGATCTGTTTCCGGATCGGTGCAGCGAAATGGCCAAGGTGTGCCGCTGCGAGAAGACGTACCCGTCGCTCGAGGAAATGGTCAAGGATGACACGATTGAGGCGGTTTTCGTCGCCACCGATGCGCCAAGCCATGCACGGCATTGCATCGAGGTGCTCAAGCATGGCAAGCATGTCGCAACGGCGGTGCCGGCCGCCTGGGGTTCGATTGAGGCCGCCCACGAACTGTACGAAATGGTGAAAGCCTCGGGCAAGAAGTACATGATGTTCGAGACTTCGGCCTTCCGCGAAGACTGCTACGCGATGCGACAGATCTACCGCGCGGGCGGCTTCGGGAAACTGGTTTACACGGAGGGCGAATACCTGCACTACCTGCCGAACGTATTCCCGTCGTACAAAGGTTGGCGTGCGGGCGCGCCGCAGCAATGGTATCCGACCCATGCCAACGCCTACTACATTTGCGTCACCGAAAGCTCGTTCACTGAGGTCGAGTGCATGGGCACACCCAGCGTCATCAAGCAATTCCAGGCGGGGAACAACCAGTACAAGAACCCGTTTGGGACGGAGGTCGCCCTGCTTCGAACCGCCGAGGGCGGCACGGCCCGAATGATTGTGAGCTACGACACGCGCACCCCCGGCACCGAATCGGGACGCGTGTATGGCCAGCGCGGCGTGATGGCGGGCACGGCCTATAGTGGTTTGGAAAAGAGCCTGCCCAACTTGGAGCGGCCGCCGTTGCCGCCGACCGTCGGCGCCGGTCACCATGGCGGATCGGCCGGCTATCTGATGAACGAGTTTGTCACGGCGATTCTGGAAGACCGAAAGCCGATGGTCGACATTGCATTGGCGTTCCGAATGGTTGTGCCCGGAATCGTCGCGCATCAGTCGGCGTTGAAGGGTGGCGAGCTTATGAAAGTACCGCAGATTGCCTGATCGTCGCACGGGCATGCTGTCTGTGTGGTTTAGCCTGCCGGCGCCGGCGACGTCAGTGGCAGGCTGAAAGCCCGTCCCACCGGAACTTCCCGCAGGCGGCCAGCATTTGCTGCCGATAAGGGTTTTGAGGCTGGGAAGGATCGGGGAGATCGGCGCGGAGCACGCCGCGCAGCCAGCCCAGCTTAACGCTGCTCCGCCCGTGTGCGGACGCCAACGGCGCATGGATTGTGCCGCTATCTGCCGGAAAGGATGACGCAATGCCCGTCCGATTGTCGGCCGTTGTCGGCTTGGTTTTGATTGCGTTCGGCTGTGCCGGGCAGGCGTCTGCCGAACTCTTGGCGAGCGGCGTAAACAGCGTCGTCCGGGACATCAAGCGGCGGCAATGCTGGCCCGATCCATTTCAGACGGCCGATCGCGCGGCGGTGCGAGCGCCGTTCTGTGCGATGGTCGCCAACGGCTGGCGGCGGCAGAACTTGCTGAGCGACCTCCATTTTCAGCCGCAAACGGGTCAGTTGACCGAGGCGGGACGGCTAAAGGTGCAATGGATTCTGACCGCGTGCCCTGAACAGCATCGCGCGATTTACGTTCATATTGCTGGGACGCGTGACGAAACATCCGCCCGGCTAGCAGCGGTGCAGCAGTGGGCGTCTCAGTTCGCTGGCGATGAAACAAGCCCGACGCCGCCGGTTACGATTACGTCGGTCTCGGATCAGGGCTGGCCAGCCGAGCGCGTCGATGCGATCGGCCGAAGAATGATTTCGTCGACGCCGATCCCGAGACTGCCGGATGCGGATGCTGGCGGCGCGAGCGCCGGCGGCGGCAACGCTGGCCGGTAGAGCGGCGATGCAACGCATTATTCTTGAGCATTGCCGCGCGAGCGTAGCACCCGTTTGCCGGGATGTCATCCCAATCGCAGCGAAGGATCTAGCGATCCATATCCCAGGATGCGTCTCTTCGCTGCGCTTCGATTGACGGCAGGCCACTTCGCATTCGGCCCAGCTTGCCACTCTTCGCCAGCCCCGCGTCAGCTCCATGCGAGAAATGGCACCGCCGGGAGAATCGTTCTAGGCAGCACTTTCGTTACAGGCCCACGTTGGGCAGCGTCGATCAATAGAACGAGGGTGTCGACAGGCAAACGGCCAGCGCGTGCCTCGGACCATGCGGCGAGTAAGCCGCGGAGACCGGTGTGACAAGACAGCAGCCGAGACTTTGGAAGGGACGATTGGCGCTCCTGGCCTTGGGAGCAGCCGTGGCTCTGGCCGCGCCCACGCCCGCCATCGCTCAGCAAACGTCGCCATCTAGCGGGCAGTCGTGGACCGGCTCGATCTCGTCGGGGTTCAAGAACGGCGTCGACAAGCTTGGGAACATGGTCAGTCCCAAGCCGGCGCCGAAGACGGCCGATCCGAAGGAAGACCCCGTTTCGCTTCAGAACAATGGGAAGCCCGGACCGGAATTGAACGTCGCGGTCGCACGGCTTTTCCTGGAGCGCGGTCGGCCAGCGGAGGCCGAGGAGCAGTATAAGCTGGCGTTAACGACGAAGCCCGATTATCTGCCGGCGCTACTCGGCTATGCGCAGTTGCAGGATCAAGTAGACCGGCCAGGCGATGCATTGAAGCTCTATCAGCGAGCGGCCAGCGTCTATCCGCTGCAGGCGTCGGTTCACAATAACATGGGCCTGTTCTTCGCGCGGCGTGGTCAGCCGGGCGAGGCGATTGCGGCGATGACGCGTGCGACGCGGTTGGATCCGAAGAATCAGCGGTATCGCAACAATCTGGCCATGGTGCTGGTCGAGCAGGACCGGCCGCGCGAGGCGCTTGTGCAGCTTCGTGAGGTCTATCCTGAGGCCGTGGCCTATTACAATCTTGGCTATCTGCTAAACAAAAAGGGGCAGACGCAAGCGGCGTTGCAACATTTCGTGCTGGCGTTGCGAGCGGACCCCTCGATGGTTCCCGCCGAGCACTGGGTCGAATATTTGCATCGCACCACCGCCCAGGCGAGGCTGCCGCAGCATCCGATGGCTAACGGCGTACGAATCGCCGACGATCCGTACCAGCGCAGCCGCCCAGCTCAATACGGCCAGCGTGATCGCGGCTCACCGGCGGTCGGATTACCGCCTGGCGCTCAAGAACTGCCTCGCCGGCTGCCCCCGCCAGGGCCGAGCGATGCGACGTCTGACGGTCCATCGCTGCCGGGCATTTCTTACGACCGCTCAACGCCGCCCGAGGCGCCAATGCCACCGCCGCGGAGTTCGGGCGTTCGATCTCCGTCGGCCAATTGAGTGCGCCGACGCCGCGTCACTCTGATCCATGCCATCTGCGCCGAGCGCAAGGCAACACTGCGGCCACAGCCACGACCGACAGCGCGAACATCGACGGTTCAGGCGCCACGTCAAGGAAGGGGGACGTCAGCGCCGAACCGTACTGAAAGCGCACGTTGCTGATGTCGTCCAGGGAGCCGATAAAGCCGGAGAGCATGAAGGTCACGCTGCCCTGGATAAACGCTCGCTCGGCGAAATTGCTCTGGCTGTAGTTCGTTGTCAGCAGAGGCATCAGGCCATAGTCATCGCCGCTCGGCGCGGAGCCTTGCTGGTGTGGGAGCTTGCTGCCGGGGTGAAACAAGTCGTGCGGCCCGGCGATGCTGAATCCAACGGCTGTCAGCAGGTACCGCTGGCTGACGCCCGCCATGACGCCCGACTTGTACGCCCAGGCCGCCCCGACATCTCCAACGCCCCAAGGCTGGTCGCCTGTCTCCGACGCGGTAATGTTCGCGCCGTTCAGCCGGAGGACCGACTGCGACGACATCGTCGCCTTTACGGCGTTAAGCGCCGGCGTTCCGGCAATGTCGAAAAACAGGCCGGACAGAACGTCAGTCGGACCGAATTGGAAATCGACGCCGTTCGAATACGTATTGCCGAGAGTAATTTCGAGCGTCTGGCCGCTAAGTGAAAATGTCGCCGACGCCGAGTGATCCGAGGCGGCCGCCAGGAACGTGATGGTGCCGGCGTTTAACGGCGTCGGGACGAGAGTCGTTATTGCCATGCAGATGGTCGCCAGGACCGCGAGATGGCGCGGGGGGCCAAGATCACGGCGAGTGAACAACGCCGGCGCAAACGGTAGGACGTTCCTGCTCATAACACTCCCCTTTCCGAAATGAGCATGTTCCTGCCCGGCGAAAATCGCTCGGTGCACAAAGCGATCGCAGGAGCGACCGCTGCTGGCATCGCCGCGAGAACTTCCGTCGGGGGTGCGCTGTTCCGGGAGCGCACTGCCTCTTCTCTGTTGGCGCCGCCCTTCCAAGAGCCGTACAACCGCGTTGCGTTGGCTCGGCTAAACGACGGGCGCCTTTTCGCATACTTACTTTTGCTAGTCTTCTTAGCCCCGCATAGACTGTCCAGCGAAAAACAAGTGAACGAGAGTTGCTTTCGCCAATCAGTGCGCCGGGCGGCCCTACAATCGGACCTTCGCTCCTTCCAAGATGAAAGATGGTGATCGGCTCGATTCCCGACCGTTCTCGCACCGATCGCACCGATACTATTCTTGACAACGATACAGTACGTCCGTACACTAGTTTCGGGAGGATCTGGCGGTGCGAGAAGGGGTGGAGCGGGTAATTTGCTTAGAAGAACTGCGGGAGCGGGTTGCGCAGCTCGAAGCCCCCCGGCGTTGTCAGGACTCGCCCGTGGGGAGCGGCTGCGAAGCGGTGGATAAGTTGCTGCCCGACGGCGGCTTTCGACGCGGTTCGCTGGTCGAATGGCTTGCGGCGGACGAGGGGATCGGGGCGAGCACGTTGGCTTTGTTGGCCGCAAGAGAGGCTTGCCAGGATGGCGGAATGCTCGCGGTGCTCGATGCGCGGGGCGAGTTTTGCCCTACGGCAGTCGTACGGTTGGGGATCGGTACGGAACAACTGCTGGTGATTCGGCCTCAAGGAACCGCTGATCACGACTGGGCGGTCGATCAGGTTCTGCATTCACCGGCCATTGGAGCGGCGTTAGTCTGGCCGCGAAAGGCTGATGTCCGGACGTTGCGACGCTGGCAATTGGCGGCCGAAGCGGGCGGCACGCTCGGCCTGCTGTTGCGGCCGGAGGCGGCGCGATCGGAGCCGTCTTGGGCGGACGTGCGTCTGCTGGTCGAGTGCGTTGCCGATGGCCAAGGGGAACTGCCTATCGCGGAAACTTCCCTTGCAAGCAACCCTTGGCACACGGACATCGCTGGCCGGGAACGACGGTTTTTGCGGATCACTTTGCTCCGGTGTCGCGGGGCAACGGCCGGCCGCTGCGTGGAAGTGGAACTTGACGATGAGACGTATCGCGTGCATCCGCTGGAACAACGGCGATTGCCGATCGCCAACTGACGGCAGCGCGGGGCAAGCCGATCGCTGTCCCAGCGATGTTCGACAGCTTGCCGAGCGCTGCCGCAAGTACAGTCCACTGGTCGGCTGGGAAGCGACGGACAAGAGTCTGCTGTTGGACATTACCGGCGTGGCCCATCTGTTTGGCGGCGAGCCGGCGCTGGGCAAGGCGATTGTCCGCGAGATGGGGCAACTAGGCCTGTCGGTTCGCGTAGCGCTGGCGGACACCGTGGGCGCGGCCTGGGCGGCAGCTCGATATGGCGACTTGCCAGTTTCTACCAACCCTTCAATTTGCAGTTTGCAATCCTCTCTTCTCATCGTTTCTTCCAGAGCAACCGCCACGTTCCTGAGTCCCCTGCCGGTCGAGGGCTTGCGGCTGCCGGAAGAGACGGTGCGGTTGTTGCGCGAACTGGGGCTTCGCAGCATCGGTCAACTCGAAGAGGTGCCGCGAGAAGGATTTTTGTCGCGGTTTGGACCGTTGTTGCTCCGCCGTCTGGATCAGGCGTTTGGGCGGCTCGACGAACCGGTGTGCGGCAGCGAGCCGTTGCCGCGGTTCGCGGCCCAGTGGATAGCCGACTATCCGATCACCAAACGAGAGATGATCGAGGCGGTAGTGGAGCATCTCGTTCGCCGGGTAGCCGCTATGTTGGCCCAGCACGGTCGCGGGACGTTGCGACTGGAATGCCGGCTGGCCATGGAAGGCCTAAATCCGAACTTTGAACTTCGACATCTCTCGTTGTCGGTTGGTCTATTTCAACCCACCAGCGCCGCGGGACACTTGTTCGAGTTGCTGAAGCTCCAGTTGGAGCCGTTGCGGATTCCATCGCCGGTGGGTGAGGTACGCGTGACAGCCACGTTGATTGCGCCGCTGGAACCGCTGCAGCAGGGGACGCTTTTCGACGCCCACAACGATCTGCACCACAAGAAGAAAGGGGACGGTGCGCATTTGACCGCGCTGATCGAGCGGCTGAGCAGCCGTCTGGGCGCCACAGCCGTGGTCGGCGTGCGGCTGCGCCCCGAGGCTCAACCAGAACTTGCCTGGCATTACGACCCGCTGGTCGGAAACCGGCGGCGCGGTTCCAGGATGACACGGTCACGAGACCGGGGCATAACCGAGAGAGGCACAACCGGAAAGGACCGTGATGCAACGGAGCAGGTCACGCTGCCGCCGCGGCCGTTGCGGCTGCTGATGCGGCCGCGGTTGCTCGATTGCGGTGCAGGCGCCCCTGCGCTGTTCAGGGCAGATGCGCCACAGACGCCTCCGTCGCGATTCCGCCTTGACGGTCGGGAATATCAACTGACGCGACACTGGGGCCCGGAGCGGATTGAAACCGGCTGGTGGCGCGGTCAGCCGATCGGTCGCGACTATTACCGCGTAGAAACCGTGACCGGTTCCCGCTACTGGCTCTTCCGACGGTTGCGCGATGGTAAATGGTTTTTGCACGGGGTGTTTGAATAGAGACGGAAGAAATGCACCACGGAGGCACGAAGAACACGCCTCCATGTCTCGGTGGCGCCCTTTCTGAATATGTACGCTGAACTCCACTGCAAAACGAACTTTTCATTCCTTGAAGGGGCGTCGCATCCGGACGAACTCGTCTGCCGAACGGCGGAATTGGGCTATGCGGCCCTGGCCGTTACGGATCGCAATAGCCTGGCCGGCGTGGTGCGGGCGCACGGAGCGGCCAAGGAGTGTGGGCTAAAGTTGATCCTCGGCGCGGAGATCACGCCGGAGGACGCGCCGCCCTTGGTGCTTTGGGCCACCGACCGCGCGGCGTACGGGCGGCTCGCTCGGCTGATTACCCAGGGACGGCGCCGCGCAGAGAAAGGCGACTGCCGGCTGCGATTCGAGGACATGGCCGAGCACGCCGAGGGGCTGCTCGCGGGGATCGTAACAGGGGAGAGAGAAGAGGGAACAGGGAAGAGCGAAGCGTCGGGGCAAAAGAACGAGCACATTCTGCACCTCCCTCGCCACGCTTCCCTCTCCATGTTCCATTCTTACCGCGAACTCTTTTCCGATCGCTGCTATCTGCTGGCCGAGTTGCACCGCGGGCCAGACGACCGAGGGCGGCTGGAGCAGCTACAAGCACTCTCTCGACAGACGCACATTCCGCTCGTGGCGGCGGGCGACGTGCATTATCACGTTCCCGAGCGTGCTGCGCTGCACGACGTGCTGACGGCGATCCGCTGCAACTCGACGGTGGCGGAGGTGACGCGGCAACTGTTTCCAAACGCCGAACGACACATGAGATCGCCGGAAGAAATAGCTGCGTTGTTCGAGGGCTCGCCCGATGCCGTGCAGCGCACGTTGGAAATTGCTGAGCGATGCACGTTTTCATTGGATGAGTTGCGATACGAATATCCTGAAGAGTTGGCCCCGCCGGGGATGACGCCTGGCGAGCATCTCGCAGAGCTTGCTTGGACCGGCGCGAAGGAGCGCTATCCCGACGGCGTGCCGGAGAAGGTCCGCCGCCTCATGGAGCACGAACTGCAACTGATCGGCGAGTTGCATTACGAAGCGTACTTTCTCACGGTGTGGGATCTCGTGCGGTTCGCCCGACAACGCGGCATCCTGTGCCAGGGCCGTGGATCGGCGGCGAACTCGGCGGTGTGCTATTGTCTTGGCGTCACCGCCGTCGATCCCGAGCGGATGGACGTGCTCTTCGAGCGGTTCATCAGTCGTGAGCGGAATGAGGCTCCCGACATCGATGTCGACTTCGAGCACCAGCGGCGGGAAGAGGTGATTCAGTATCTTTATGAGAAGTATGGACGCGAGCGGGCAGGGATGACGGCCGAGGTAATTACTTACCGGCCGCGGTCTGCAATCCGCGACGTCGGGAAGGCGCTGGGGATGCCGATTGAGGAGGTCGACCGCTTGGCGAAGCAAGTCGAGCATCATTCCCGGGAACACTGGAAAACAGTGGTTACGCAGGCCTCCCCTCTCACAACGACAGAGGGGACCACCACACCACAGAACTTCGTTGAATTGGTCGGCGAGCTGATCGGCTTTCCCCGGCACCTCTCACAACACACGGGCGGGATGGTGATGACGCGAGGGCCGTTGTGCGAACTGGTGCCGATCGAGAACGCATCGATGCCTGACCGCACCGTGATCGAATGGAACAAGGACGATCTGGACGAGCTCGGGATTCTGAAGGTCGATTGTCTCGCGCTCGGGATGCTGACGGCCGTGCGGCGGTGCTTCGACCTTGCTCAGGGTCACTATGGCCGGCGTCTTACGCTGGCGAACATTCCCCCGGCGGACGAAGAAGTCTATGAGATGATTCGCCGCGCCGACACGATGGGCGTCTTTCAAATCGAGAGCCGGGCACAAATGAGCATGTTGCCGCGGCTGCGGCCTCGATGCTTCTATGACTTGGTGATCGAGGTGGCGATTATTCGGCCGGGACCGATTCAGGGCGGCATGGTCCATCCGTACTTGCGCCGCCGCAACGGCGAGGAGGCCGTGACGTATCCCAACGAGACGGTGCGCGAAGTATTGGAAAAGACGCTCGGCGTGCCGCTGTTCCAGGAACAAGCGATGCGACTGGCCGTCGTAGCGGCGGGCTTCACGCCTGGCGAGGCCGATCAACTTCGTCGAGCGATGGGCGCTTGGCGGCGGCCGGGCATCATTGATCTGTTCCGCCGCAAGCTTATCGACGGCATGAAAGCCCGCGGTTTTTCGGACGAGTATGCGGAGGCGGTGTTCGGCCAAATTCGTGGCTTTGGCGACTATGGCTTCCCAGAATCGCACGCCGCGAGTTTTGCTTTGCTCGTCTATGTGTCGGCGTGGCTGAAGCGTCACTATCCGGCAGCGTTCACAGCCGCGCTGTTGAACAGCCAGCCGATGGGCTTTTACGCGCCCGCTCAATTGGTGCGCAACGCACGAGAGCACGGTGTCGAGGTCTTGCCGGTGGACGTGAACTTCAGCGGCTGGGAGTGTGGGTTGGAGGCAACAGCGGAGAGTCAGACCTTGTCGCTTCGTCTCGGCTTCAACATGCTCCTGGGCGTATCTTCGACGCAGGTCAAGAAGATTGAACGAGCGAGGCGACAGGGAGCGTTTCGGTCTATCGAGGATTTTGCCCAACGCACCGGGCTACATCGAGCGTCGGTCGCGCGACTGGCCAAGGCCGGCGTCTTCGGCTCCTTGGAGCTCGATCGCCGCAACGCGCTCTGGGAAGCGATGGAGCAAGATCAAAAAGACATGCCGCTGTTTTCGAAAAATGGGGACGACGGAGGGCGGAAAGAGAATGCGAAAGGCAAAGATCACCGTTCTTCGCCCCTCCACGTTCCCCCTACCTCCTTCCCCCTTCCCGCAATGTCGCCGGCGGAGGAAGTGTTCGCCGACTATCGCACCGCCGGATTCTCCCTGAGGGCGCACCCGATCGAGTTCCTGCGTGACAGACTGCAACACCGCGGCGTGGTGACGGCGGAATCGCTGAGATCGCTGCCTAATGGCGGGACGGTACGCGTGGCGGGAATCGTGCTTGTGCGGCAACGACCGGGCACGGCCAAAGGGATAACGTTCGTCACGCTCGAAGATGAAACGGGCACGGCCAATCTGATTGTACGGCCGGCGGTGTGGCGTCGCTGGCATGCCGCGGCGATGCAAGCGACGGTATTACTAGCCGAAGGCCAGCTTCAGCGGCAATCCGGAGTCATCCACGTCTTGACCACGCGACTCGAGGACCTGTCGCCCTGGATGCGGCAACTCGGCCCGCAGTCGCGAGACTTCAGCTAACCCGGTGCAACAATCGCCAGGTGCGTGCGAGACGCGCTACGATCCACCATCCCCATGAAGCCATGCGATTGGCGCCGAGCTAGGAACGAGTCCTGCGGGAAACGATTCGGCGGGCGGCGTCGAGAGACTGCTGGTTGCCTGTGCGGGCGTAGTCATAGAGGAGGCACAGGGTGATTTGACTGAGATTCACGCCCTTGGGATGGCCCATCCACTGTTCCTGACGAAGGCCGGTGCGGCTGTTACCGGTCACATCGACCTGGCCGTCGGGTTTGATGCGGGCTCGCTCCCAACGAACGGCGGCCGCTGCGGCGTCAGCGAGCCTCTTGTCAGGAAAGTAAAGGAGCCACACTTGGAGGTTGAGGGCCGCGACGGCTTGATAGCTCGAGTCGTGTCCGCCTTTTTCGAGGAACACGCCGTCGGTGGCGCGGAATTGCGTCATCGCAAGATCGACGAAGCGGCGACCGAGCTGTTTCAGTTCATTGTCGTCGGCCAAGATGCCGGAGAGTCCATAGGCGAGCCCGTCGAACAACAGTCGATTGGGTGCGTCGGCATCCTCGCGTTTGAGCCGCTCCTGATAGCGTGGCTGAGCAAGCCATTGAGCCGCTCGGCGCACTTTTGGGAGAAGCTGGGCGAGCCGATCCTTATATTCCGGGCCGAGACCGCTTTCGCGGAGGACCAGAATCGCCTGATCGAGGTCGGCGAGCCAGAACGCAACGGCCGAGGGACCACCGTGAGGTTGGCCGGCTCGGCCGAAGTTGCCAGCGTCGGTTTGCCGCTGGAACGTCGCGTCGATCGCACGCCATGCATCCGCGGCGGCCTCGCGGTCACTCGCGACAACGCCGCGGATCAGATAAAGCATTGCCCCGCGTTGGAACTCGGGGCTTTTGAAGCCGCCGCGGTTGTAGGAGACCATGCCGTCAGCGTCGGGCTTTGCGCCGCCGGTATAACGCAACAGCCCGGCCGGCATCTTCTGGAGGATCGCCAACTGCTGCGCGAGAGCGGGGTTGGCGAAAGCGAGAAGGAGACTTGCGACGAAAGCGACCACCCTCACCTCACGCAAAGGCGTCAAGACGCAAAGGGCCTGCGGGGAGAAGGGATGGGGCGTGTGCATTCAACGCTACCCAATGAGGATGACGACCAGCCGTTTCGGACCGTGGACTCCCAGGGTCAGGATCTTTTCGATGTCGGACGTTCGGCTGGGGCCAGTGAGAATTACCAACTCACCGCGTTGGGTTTTGTCGGCCACGCGGGCGGAAACACCCGACCACGCCGCGGGCAGATTCTCGGCCAATTGATCGACGCGGGCGATGACCACGCATGCCGGCGGGAGGTAGCAAAGCAGGCGGTCGGGGGCCGAGGGACACGAGATTACGCAGGACCCGGTGTCGGCAACCAGGATTTCGGCCTCGATGATGCTAGCCGACAGTTCGGCCACCTCGCGCGGCTGCCACTCGGCGGCGGCCCAACGGACGGCGCTGGGCGACAATCCGCCCGCCGCCTCA